>JBHEKU010000166.1:0-64600 GCA_041859205.1 Ignavibacteria bacterium
ATTTAAAAAATATTTAATTTAATACTTTCAATAAATTAGCTCATTTTATACTATTACATGGAAATTGAAGAGTTTACACAAAAGATAAACGTTATAAAAAATTTAGGATTTGTGCCAAATAAAAGATTTGGAAATACAGGAATTGGTTATACATTAGAAACTCTTCTTGGTATAAAAGAAAACAATATTAGATTACCTGATCTAGGGAAGATAGAATTAAAATCTAAAAGGAAAAATGTTGCAACTTTTGTTACAATGTTTACATTTAATAGTGGTGTATGGAAAATAAAACAAGCAGATGTAGTTAATAAATATGGATATACAGATAAAAAAGGCAGACAAGCTTTAAAATGTTTTGTAAGAGTTGAACCAAATGCTCAAGGTTTATTTCTGAAAGTAACCAAAAAATCATTAAGACTTTTTCATGTTGATAATACTTTAATCGCGGAGTGGGATTCAAAAATTTTATTGGACTGTTTTTCGTCAAAATTAACGTCCACAATACTTGTATTAGCTGAGACTAAGTTGGATGAAGGAAAGGAAATGTTTCATTATCAAGATGCTTATTTATTAGAAAATCCCAGCGAAATAGGAATTTTAAAATTAATTGCAAAAGATTATGTTGTAGTAGATTTGAGAATGCATTTAAATCCATCGGGAAGTGTAAGAAATAGAGGAACAGCGTTTAGAATCGATGAAAGAAATTTAGACCAATGTTTCTCCACAAGAATTAAAATTTTATGAAAAAATATATCGATTCAAGTTGGGATTTTAAAACTGAGAATACAAAAAAAATGACTCATTGTTTTCATGGTTATCCAGCTATGATGATCCCTCAAGTTGCAGAAAGATTAATACAAAAACTCGGAAAACCATCAGATGTGTTATTTGATCCTTATTGTGGTTCAGGTACATCATTGGTTGAGGCAAATCTTATAGGCTTAAAAGGCATTGCGACAGATTTAAATCCTTTAGCTACATTAATTTCGAAAGCCAAGACTACATTGATAGAACTTCAAATTTTAGATTTTTATATTAAAGATTTTATTGATAAAATTTTTGGATATCGTGTATGTGATGTAGAAGATGTTGATGAACTTCCAAATTTTCCTAATATAGACTTTTGGTTTACTCCAAAAGTCAAAAGAGAATTATTTATAATTAAAAAATATATACAAGCAATTGAAAATCATAATGTAGCAAATTTTTTTAAAGTGGCTTTTAGTGAAACTATAAGGGAGTCTTCATTAACTAAAAATAGTGAATTCAAGCTTGTCAAAATGAAAGATGCTCAATTAGCAAAGTTTGACCCTGATGTATTTGGAATGTTTGAAAGAAAATTGTATAGAAATAGAAATGGGTTAAAAGATTATATGAATAAGGTTAAAGTTCAAATAAAAAATGAAGTTTGTAATTTTAATTCTTCAGAATTTATTCCTGAAAATGTTATATGTGATCAAAGTATTGGTTTAATTGTGACTTCTCCACCTTATGGAGATAGTAAAACTACAGTTGCTTATGGACAGTTTTCTCGCTTGTCTAATCAATGGTTGGATATAGAGGATGCAAATCAAGTTGATAATAATTTAATGGGAGGTAAAAAAGCTCTCAAACTTAAAAAATTTGATATAAAAGAATTGGATGAAACAATTGAAAAGATTGGAAATATAGATGAAAAAAGAGTTTTAGAAGTCATTAGTTTTTATGAGGATTATGGAAATTCCATACGTAACGTTTCGAAGGTCATAAAAAAAGGTGGCCGTATTGCATATGTTGTCGGTAATAGAAGGGTTAAAGATACTGAACTTCCAACAGATATTGCAACCGCTAAATTTTTTGAAAAATACAATATACGACACACTGAAACGATTATTAGAGGTATTCCTAACAAAAAAATGCCTAAAGAAAATAGTCCATCTAATGTGATTGGTCAAAAAATTAATACTATGAATAATGAATACATTGTTATAATGCAAAAAACATAACTTATCGTTCCTCTTCAATACTATTCGTACAATTGACTCCCTCCCGCCATGCTTGTCACACATCTAACATAAATTTCACATTTAAAAAAATTTAATCGCTGTTATCAGCTAATCATATAATAAGAATTCCTGTCAAGTAAAATAGTTTTTTTCTCCCTACTAATAGGGAAGATTTGATTGGAATAAAAAAAGAATCTTGGTAAATTTGAGTGGTTATTGTAGAGACGCAAAATTTTGCGTCTCTACGAATCGGATGGAAATAAAACCCGACTATTTTCCGACCAATTTAAAATATAAACCTGACAGGTTCGTAGATCCTGTCAGGTTGGCAAGACTCGCATGAATATTTCTGACCTAACAGGATTAAAAACCTGTCAGGTCAACATAAAAACCGACCAAAATCCGACTTTTTCAATTAACAATTAGTAGTTAACAATTAACAGAAATCCGACTTTTTTAAATATTGAATTTAGGTTTGTGTATTTAGTGAGGATTTTGTGTTTTCGTGTTTTTGTGGCTGAATAAAATCCGACCAAAACCCGACCAAATTAAAAAATGAAAATAATCGGTATTGAAAAAACAACAACGATGAAAACAAAATCCGACCAAAACCCGACTTTTTTCAATTAACAATTAGCAATTAACAATTAACAGAAAACCCGACTTTTTCCCGCCCAAATTGAGATATAAACCTGACAGGTTCGTAGATCCTGTCAGGTTGGCAAGACTCGTATGAATGTTTCTGACCTGACAGGATTAAAAACCTGTCAGGTCTATGATAAAATCCGACCAAAATCCGACTTTTTTCAATTAACAATTAGCAGTTAACAATTAACAGAAATCCGACTTTTTTATAATTCGTAACTCGTAATTTGAAACTCGTAATTGAAGTAAAAACCCGTCAAAAATTCATCACTGTTGAAAAAATCTGAAATCTGAAATTAAAAGAATCCGACTTTTTTTAATTACTCATTATTAATTACTAATTATTAATTTGCGGCGCTTCGCGCTGCACTGCGTATTGTGTGGTATCTTCGGTTTAAAATGATTAATCTGTAGTACTCCCCCAGGTAATAACCTATAAAACCAATAATATGCTCGCATCAGAAAACTCCAGGAAAAGCAAATCGGATAAAGAGGAACCTCGGAAAAACAAAAGCCCCTCGAATATTTTTTTGATAAATAAAGGTCTGAACCCAATGTTCGGTGTGCCGAGAGAAAAAGGTCTCAAGCATTCATCAAAGATTCCGGAAAAGAATCTGAACGAAGCGCAGAAAAAGATTGTTAAAGACGATATGAAAAAAAATATTACAGAAGAAGTAAAAGAAAAATCAAAGCAGAAGCGCAGCGTAAGAAGGACGGGTATGCTGAGAACGGGATTTAATTTTGTAAAGGATACGATGAAAGATAAAAAGGGAGGGAAGCGCAATGACTAAGACCAATGGTAAGCCAACGGATAAAACTGAAAAAAGTACAAAGCCTGAAAGCAAAAAAATAAACAACATTGTAACTGAGGAAAAATCGGAAAGGTATGTAATGCCTGAAGGAAAACTTCAGAAAGAGCTTCCGGCATCTCTGATACCGGGCCAGAAAGAATTTAACAGGAAGAGACAGGAAGATATAGAGAACCTGAAAAATGAAAATAAAAAAACAAGAGCAAGAGATAAAGCGCCAAGACCGGAGATAGTGAAAAATTCAATAAAGCTTGTGAAGAAGATTTTTAAGAAGAAGTGATATTGAGTATTGAGTATTGAGTATTGAGTATTGAGTATTGGGTATTGGGTATTGGGTATTGGGTATATTGTTAAGAACAACATAAATGTAATTTTCATACCTGAGAAGACACTCGGCATAAAATAATTATACGATATAAACTTTTAAAGACTCACTACTCAAGACTCACTACTCAAGACAATCAAATAAAAAAAGAAAAATGGCAAATGTACAGAACGAAGAACTAAGTAAGGCGAAGGCTGAAGATATAAGGAATAAGAATTTAAAACCCGTTAACCCGAATATTTCAAATCATCTGGGCAGCCAGAAGATATCGCGGGATGTATTTGGCGGATATAAAAGTCACAGAGATAACATTGTGCCTTACGAAAGAAATTATCATCCGGAGAAAAAAACAGCTGTGGAAAATGTGAATACTGAAGATATAAATAAGGCAATAAAGGATGAAGTGAAGCGCAGCGGTGTGGATGAAGCGCTTGCAGGATATCCGCCGGAGATATCGAAGGATGCAAAACAAAGTCATGCTGAAGATTTAAAAGAAGAGCTTGCCGAGGAAAGAGAGAAGAAGATTTTTAATAAGGAGTAGTATATGAGTATTGAGTAGTGAGTAGTGAGTAATGAGAATTTTTTTAGTCGGAGTGTTAGTACACAATACGCAATACTCAAGGCACAATACAAACAGAAAAGATATGAAACAGGAAGAAAAAATAAATTACGGTAATGAAAGAATCGAAATAAAATTTACAGACAGGGCAGGAATGTTGAACACACCTGAAAATCCGGCTTCGCCTCCGGGTGAAGTTCCGGAAGTAACTCCGACAGAAATACCTGACCCTCAGCCGCCGAATGAGATACCGCTTGTAAATCCGGTAGAGGTTCCTGAAGTAAACCCTCCTTTAGAAATCCCTCAAAGAGACAACGGAGCGTTGAGATATTGACGGTTGCAGAAATACAAATGAACTTTTTTAATTGAATGGAGATTAAGTAGATTAACCCCGTAACAAAAAAACATAAAGGAAAAAAATTATGAAGACCGAAGAAGAAAAAAACAGACCTACGGAGCCGGGCAACGCAAGACTGGAAAAAACGTTTGATGATGATAAGAAGAGAAAAGAAAATGATGTGAGCAGTGAGAATGAAAATCCGGATGAGCAGTTCTCGGATGAAAATAATGAGAAGGGAGTTGCAAAGGATGTGAATAACAGGGAGAGAGACGCAGAGAAGATTCAGGAAGAGGAAGATACGAAGAATGATGAACGTGAAATAGAACTGAATAAAAAATTATAATTTTTTAAATAAAATAAAAATTATGGAAGCTGAAAAAAAAGAAAAAATTGACAATGAGAAAATTGAAATTGGGTTTTCCGTTCCGGATACAGATACAAAAAAAGAAGCAGATGAAAAACGAATTGAGCTGATGGATGAGAAAATAGAAGAGGGGACACCGGAAAGACCGACACAGGAAGACGGCGGTAAACCTGAGTAAGCAGTAAGCTGTAACCAATAGAGGAATCTAAAAAGATAGCAGAGGCAAGTAATTTGTCTCTGCTATTTTTTTTGCCAAAACTTCGAAGTAAATCAATTGACAGCCCTGTCGCATCTCCGTTCTAATAGTCATATCAAAGTTAATAAACATGCAAATCTGGACGAAAAATGAGCTTTTTACGGGCACGTTCCTTGAGGGTAAGTAAGGTTAACTAAACGAAAGGAGAAGCAAAATGTATAATCCACAAACGCCAAACCGACCTAAGAGTACTCAACAAAAACAGGAGCCAAATGCAAGAATTGCAAAGCAGCCATCGGGTCAAAGGGGTCCGAACAATAAGAATGTGCTAAACAGCGATGTAACTACGCAATATCAAAACGGCAAACAAAAAATGCCTCAAGACCAACGAAGTGAAATTTTAAGGGAAAACCATCAAAAGGCGATAAAATGAAATTTATAGATTCTAAAGTACCTGTAAAACAGCAGCAGAGCGTAAAGGAAAGAGAACATAATGGCGCCAAAATGAGCGATGAAAAGGAGATAAATGATCAAATGAGGGCAGAATACAGCGGCGAAGGTCAGGTAAAAAAAGCTGAAAAGCTGAACGAAAAAGAAAGAAATAGAACCGAGGCCAGTAAACTAAATGACGAAGAAGTTTAAATTATAAAGTATAAGAAATGGAAAACCAGACAGAAGTAAGAAAAGCGGATGAAGTAAAGAAACATGAACGGCTAAAAGAAGAAAAGGATAATTCAAAAGATGAATTCGGCCATGCATCTGCAGAAGCTTATATGGATAAGAATAAACCTCAGAATTTAGAAGAGAAGGAAAAAAAGGAAGAGGTTATATGGCATGAAGAAAAGGAAGGCAATGATTCAGTTCAGGAATCGGATTCTTTATCTGATAAAGACAGCCGGGGAATTTAATAACTTATATCATTATAAAATGGAAGACAAAGAGCCAGATAAAAGAGATGCATCAAATAATATCGTAAGCGCAGAAGCCGATATTTCAGATATTAATAAAGGAAGAAGAGAGAAGCCCTCTGGCGATATGGTAGATGAGCGGCTTCCGGAAAATAACAGAAATCATCAGTGGAAACAGAAGGATTCAGAGTTTATGCAGCAGGATGAAATATTAAATCAGGAAAGAGCTGCGAGTGATAATCCCGGTAAGAACGGAAGAAATGCAGAAGGTGAATTTTCGGATAATTCAAAACAAGAGCCGACAGTACCGGATGATTTTTACGATAATCAAGAAGAGGAATCAACTGAATCAAAAGAATTAAAGCTATAAATTAGAACTATAAAATGATCACTGAATCAATTGTGGCTACGGAGCCGGTGAGCCGCTAAAGGGAGTATTACTATCCCGCCCCGCGGCGATATTTTTATTATTTAGATCACCTTGCCAGCTATGAAAAATCAAATTTCTGACCTTCCTGAAAACGATACTGATACAAAAGAAACCCCAAAATCCGAAAACAATAATACAGTACGTCAAATTTTAACCAAGCTTGATGCTAATGATGAAGCAGAGGATTATCTTACTTTGCAGTTTATACGTTTCAATAATACAATTAAAATTGCCACAATTGTCATTATTTGAATAGGCATTGTCATATCAGTAAAATTACCCCTGAGAATCACATTTACAAATACTTTGTTTCTGAACCAAATTTAAAGTTCTTGACGTGATGAAGAATTTAATTAAACAGAATCAACGGTATACAGCTTGTAATTAAAGATTATAGATATTAACTACATAGATAATGGAAGATAAAGAAAAACAATCGAACCCTGCTTTAACAAAAGGAAAAACACCTGAAAATCTTACAGCATCGCTTGATAAAGAACATAATAGCGCAGAACCGTTACACAGTTCACAGGCAAACAGAGATGAGGTAAAAGAATTGAACGGCGGAACACCGGAAGATACTCCCGAAAGCAATTCAAAAATCGAAAATTATTTGGGAAGCGAAAAATTGGATGAAAAGCTATCGACTCAAACGGAAAAATATCAGGACGATATGAGACAATCTGAAACAGATAAAAACATAAATAATAAAGTTCCGGAAACTCCGGACGTTTTATAAGAATACCCGAACAGAAAATACCATTACTGAGAACATAGATAAAAGCTGTGAAAGACGAAGAACTAAATAACAGAAGCCATACAGATCCGGAATGGAACTGGATTAAACAAAATGCAGATCACTACGGAGACAATGTCAGAAATTTAATGGGAAATGAAATAGTAAGAGTTACTTTTTCAGATAAGTTGGAAGACTCAACAAAAATTCCCTCAAAAGAATCTATTCAGACAAATTATTATAAAGACCAGGTGAATAAACAAACGGCAAACAGAACTGAGCAAAACAACGATAAAATTATAAATGATAAACCGGTAAGAGAAACTCCTCAGCAGGAAATAGAAATTCTGAGCCTGTTCAAAAACCGGAAAAAGGTGACGGGGGAGTGGAGAAGAAAGATAAGCCTGAGATAAGATACGATTTAGAATAGATCAAAATCAAAATATAAAATATAACAAATGAGCAACGATACAAAAATAAGTAAGAAAGAATTCGAGAATGAAAATGCTGAAGAAGCTTTAATAAAAAAAACACCTGTAGAAGGTGTAAATATGGATGAAGATAAAAAGGAAACAGGCGAAGATAAAGAAGATGAAGAGGACTAAGTAGAACGCAAAGATATATTTTATGAAGATAATTTATCGGATAAGAAAGGTAAGGGGTTCTTAATCGGTAATCAAAAAAGGGAAAAAATGAGTGGCATATTCGGAGGATATCTTGATTCAGATGGAAATTATTCCATCCGGCATCTGGAAGTTGATAAGTATATCAGACTTAAAAATTTTAAAATAAATCTAAACAAAAAGGCAGGGAAACAAATGGAAGAAACAAGCAAAGCGGTTACCAGTATCGGAGTCCCTAACGGGGATGGAGGCTCATTAGAGCGAGAAGAAAGAAAGGATGAACTAACTACAGAAGAAAATGAAGATGCTGCAGTTGAAGTTGATGAAGACGAAGAAGATATAAATCCTTTAGAAGATGAAGGAGATTGGGCTGAAAATCCTGATGAGAATGGTTTGACAGCAGCAAGAGGAAATTCACTCGGCAATGATACAGATAACAGAAGAGATAATGAAAGTATTGAAGGCGCGTTAAATAATCCGGGAGTAATAGCATCTGGTGGCGGTAATGTATCTATGTTGAAGTATTTTAATATTGAGTTTTATGAAAGCGAAGAGGGCAACAGAACTATTGGCTGCGGCGCATCAACTGAAGATACTTATACTCTTTAGGATTAAAAATTGGAGAATTTATTCATTCAATTTTTCTTCAACCAATTTTTCGTCATTCGATTTTCTTCATTCGATTAAGGAAAATCCGTATTCAGATTTCTCAAGTTGGGGTTTGAGATTGATGAAAAGTACACGGATTTTCCTTTTCTTTTATACTATTTCCTTGGGTTAGTCGGGCGAAGCTCTATTTCAGATATAGTTGCATTTACAGGAAGATTTGCAGCTAAGTAACACGACTCTGCAATATCTTCTGCTGAAAGAATTGACTCCCTGCTTGAATTTAGTATTGTACCCGGTGCATCGAAGAAATGAGTATCAACAGAGCCAGGGCAAATTGTAGTAACTCTCACATTGTGTTTACGGACTTCCATAAAAAGCGAGCCTGATAAGCCTATTACAGCATGTTTAGTTGCCGAGTAAATTGAAGCGCTTGGCACTGCGCTTTTCCCTGCAATAGAGGCTATATTTATTATTGTTCCTGCTTGTTTTTCAATCATGGACTTCAATGCATATCTGCAGCAAAGATATAATCCGCGGACGTTCACGGCAAACATAGCATCAAAATCTTCAGTCTTAGAATCAACTAAATTAGCAAATAATCCAAAGCCTGCATTATTGATTAAAACATCAATTTTACCATGTTTTTCGATAACTTTTTCAATAAGACTCTTTACATCTTCTTCTTTTGATACATCGGTTTGAATAAATTCATAATCGGGGCTGTTTATGGGCTTTTTATCGGACCTTGAGCCGTTGATAACGATATATCCGTTAGTAATGAATTTCATTGCAGCGGCATAACCGATGCCTGATGAAGCACCTGTAATTATACAAATCTTTTTATCCATTGTTGAATTTGAGTTTTTGAAAATTGCCTGAATTTTAACTGAAAACGAAGGATTATTGAGTGGAAAGTGTATGCCCGACTGGAATCGAACCAGTAACCTACAGCTTAGAAGGCTGTTGCTCTATCCGATTGAGCTACGGGCACGTTTTTGGTACAATAACAAAAATACGAAATTTGAAGTCTTTTTGCAAACTCATAATTTGGTATGAAATTGCATGTGTCGGTGTTTCCGATTTTCCGAAATAAATAGATGTTTTATCAAAAAATCAAGTTTTAGTTGGAATAAAAAAAAACTGATAAAACAATTAATTAGTTCGAAGTTTAATTGTGATTATATAAAACTGTTTTTATGTTTTTATAGAGCTTTAAGATTTTAAGTTACTTTTGTATGTAAACTCAAAAATCTTTTATTCTTAAAGAAATCAGAATTTTGAATCTTTTAATAAATAATTTCTAAATTAGATTATCGGTTCAGAAAGCCACAGCAGAAAAAATGAGTGAACAATATTTTTGAAATTATGCGATAATTAGATATCATTTTTTTAAAATTTTGTAAGCATAAAAAATAGTTTTTAATGAATTAAATGAAGATTTAAGGTTAAATTTATTTTTTTGAGTTAAACACATTTCCGTTAATAAATCAGTTTATAATAGTATTATTATATTGATTAAGTAATTCTATCATGTTAGCTTCAAAATTGTATAAGCAAAATTTAAATTTTCCAAGCTATGAAAAGATTAATTTACTTTTTAATCATTACCCTTCTGTTTTCATTTTTCAATAAGTCGGATTTATTTGCAGATTCAACTCTCGTCACGACTTTAAAAATCGGTAAGCTGGGCGGAGCAGTACGCGATATGAAATTTGTCAATGCATCAACGGGATATTGCGTTGGTGATGATATTTCATTTACAACTAATATTTTCATTGCTAAAACAACCGATGCGGGAAACTCATGGCAGACAATTACTCCTGCAGGATTAACACGCGGGCTTACAGCACTTGATTTCATTAATGCAACTACCGGAATTGCAGTAGGAAATGCAGGACTTATTCTACGCACTACTAACGGCGGGACTAACTGGACTACTATAGATATCTCACCGTACAACGGCGATATTTCCGACATAACTTTTTCAGGAACAGATACAGCTTATGCATGCGGAGCAAGTATAACTTCAATGCCGACATCTACAGTTTTTAAAACTGTTAACGGAGGATTAAACTGGACGACATTAAATACGGGATACAGCAGCTCACGCTCTATTGTTGAGTTGTTCGGTAATCAAACTGTAATATGCTCGGGTAATAGCGGAGTATTTATCCGCTCTACAAACGGCGGCACTACGTGGGACTCTCTAAGGTTCGGAACACAGGCATTTAACGGAATGAAAAAAACCGGCAGTAATACATTGTGGGCAGTGGGGAATTCACAGGTAGTTTATAAATCTACAAACCGCGGATTAAATTTTACATTAGCATTAGATAACGGTCCCTCACCACTGTACTCTGTGGATTTTCTTGATTCACTTAAAGGATTTATAGTCGGTTCTAACGGAGTAAATTATATTACTTCTAACGGAGGAGTTAGCTGGGATTCATTATCAGCAGCGCAGTTAACTGCTCAGGTTTTATTCTGCGCTAATTATAAAAGCTCAACAGAAATTTTTGCAGCAGGGCAGCAGGGAACAATAATGAAAAGCTCTAACGGCGGTACGGTTTGGGATTATGTAGAAAGCTCAAACAGATTTCATGCAATAGACCATAACGGCTCCATCCCGACATTTATGGTAGCTGTGGGATGGCGTGGTGCTATAATAAAATCGGGAAACTCGGGAACAAACTGGACGTTTATGAAAGCAGCGCAGGGCTTTGAATTGTATGATGTAAAAGTTTTTGATGCAAGTAATTTTTATATCTGCGGCGGCGGCGGTACATTCGGTATTACAACAAACGGCGGCACAACTTTTACCTATAGAAATACTCCCGTAGTTTCTGCTACTAACAGAACAATGTATTGGTTTAATTTGAATGAAGGCTATTGCGCAGGTGATAACGGCGAACTTTATTATACAACAAATGCAGGAGTAAGCTGGGCATCGCAGCTAAGCTGGGGCGCATCTAATAATGACATAGAAGATGTTATGTTCATTAACGGAACTACCGGCTATGTGTGCGGACAGCTTGGAAGAGTAGCCAAGACAACAAACCGCACGACTTGGGACAGCACGGGAATAACACATCCTACAACAGCATACGTTTACGAATTAAAGTATATCGCACCTAATAAATTATATGCCGGAAGCCAGAACGGATGTATATTCGGTTCAACAAATAACGGCGCAACATGGACACTTGCAAATGATACTACAGGACACGCCGGAGTAAATATATATAGTTTTGATTATCAGTTTGGAAGGGGAATAGCAACCGGTACTAAGGGCAGAATATTCAGATTGCAGGATAACTCACCTAATTGGATTTTAACACAGAATAATTTTTCAGGACCAAACGGAACCGTATTAGATTTCTGGGGATTCAGAATGATAACAGCTAACGGAGGATATTTGTGCGGATATCAGGGAGGTTTATTTTACATTGGCATTAATCCTCCGGTAAGGATAATAAACGGCAGTGAAGTTGTTACAAAGTATTCATTAGAACAGAATTATCCGAATCCGTTCAACCCAAGTACAACAATTAAGTTTGCAATACCTGCTAATGAATTTGTAAAGATAACAGTATTTGATATACGCGGAAGGGAAGTGCAGCAGCTGGTAAATGAAAATTTAACAGCAGGAGTATATGAAACTGATTTTAACGGAGCAAATCTTTCGAGCGGAACATATTTTTATAAGATAGAGACCAATTCATTCTCCGATACAAAGAAAATGATATTGGTGAAGTAGTTTACAAATATATCTTATTCTTTTCGTAACAGACCTGATTTTTATTTAACAAAATCAGGTCTTTTTATTTAGCTTTGCCATTTTTGTTAAAATATATTGTTTGTGCATAAATCTTTTTTCCTCTAAGGCTTCTTTGTATATCCATTCGTCAGGGTTTTCATTTTTTTCCGCGCATCTGATAACTTCTGCAAAAAATTTTATTGATACCTGTACAGGATGCAAAAGCAGTTCGGGCATTTCATTGCTATCGTTATAAAACTGTCTTATAGAATGAAGTGCGGAGAGCGCACTTTCATACCAGCCGAGCTCTATATAGTTCATCATATAATGGAAACGCACATTAATTTTTTCAATTATATCTATCATTTTTACTTTGCTAAGATAATCCAGCGATTCTTCAAATTTCTCCAGCTTGAAACTTAAAATCCCTCTGGCGTAATTTTCAGAATCGAACTGCTGATCTTTTGCAAGATATTTTACGTATTCATTTAAAAAGTTTTCCGCCCAGTCATATTTCTGAAGAGTAATAGCGGAAGTAAAAATATCTTTGAACGTTCCGATATTGAATGCATGAAGATTATCATCGGGATAAATATTAAGACTTGTCATAAGCTCTGCATATTGTATAACATCTTCATAATAATTTTTATTCCGTTGAATCATATTAGATAAGACAAGATGAATCATTCGGATAAGATATTGGTTCTGGTCAAGCTTTTTTACTTTATGCAGTATGCTCAGCATTTCATTTTTAAACTCAAGATATTTTTCATCATCAATTTCATGTGTCTGATAATAGTTAAAGAGATAATGCAGTTTCAGATAAGGGGTGTATTCGTGGTTAATGCTTTTGAAGTAGTCTATAATTTTTTCCGTATCAATCGATGATGCTACGACTTTCAGAATAGGGTTTTCATCCATCTTATACATTTTGTGATTCATAACATCGTAGAAAGAAAGCTGCAAAATATTTGTAAGGAAAAAAATTATCAGTTTTTCTATTAGCTCAATATCACATTTAAGGTATTCAGGCGAGCCGTGCTGCCGCATAAATCCCAGATTATGCGCATGATGAACATTCAGACGGTAAAGGTAGTGGAACCTGTCAGCAATCGAAAGCAATCCGTCATCGTGTTCATTCAGACTTTTTGCAATAACCTTTTCAGATATTTTATTCAGATTTCTTTCAGTCAATCCGAAAGTAATATATATATCCAGCTCCTGCTTATTCCTTGAAATTTCTTCATACCCGATAAATTTTTTTAACAGGTTGGAAAACTCTGAATACAGATTTTTAATTCTTTTCTCACTGTAAGCTTCTGAAGGATATAGTCTTTTATAAACTCTTTCAAAGCTTAAAGAATCTTCCTTAAACTCGGGATATGACTTCACTACTAAATTAAATATTTTATCCAGTGTGCGGGATGTATTGAAATAAGGTGATTTGAGAAACTCACCGAAGCGTTTCAGTTCGGTTTTACTGAGAGATTTAAGTATTTCTACAGTCTGATTTGTAAGCATTTTCAGCAGGATAAAATTTGAAACTAAACTACTATTTAACAACAAAATAGCCGGAGATTTTTTATCGCTTTAACAGGATTTTCAGCTTATTTCTTTTTGTATTCAATATAGGTAAATAATATCTTGAATGAAATTAATTTTAAAAAAATATAATCACCCCGGCAAACAAAATTATGGAAAAAGCTTTAATACTGTGTTAGGTGATTGACTTCGGTTCATGCGGAAAACCGGCAGAGAGTGCCGGTGTGGGAAGCCGCGAATAAAAAGATTAACCCGTCGAGAGTGAACTAACCTCAGACTTCTCAACGGGTTTTTTATTTGTAAAAAGTACTTTACTTATCAATTCACTTTCATTACATTTATCATAGCGAAAATCCTACAGCTATGGGATAACTTTCCGACATATTTTTTTTACTTTTCTTTCCTGCTTCTTGGCGCTTGAAGCGTACTCACAAGATAGCAAACCGAATCCCTTTGCCGAAAAAACAGCAACCGAAAAAATAAATTCTTTGCTAAGTGAAAGGTTCAATGAAAGTCTAAATGAAAAACTGAATGCTCAGCAAAAAATTTCTATAGGTAATCTTGAAAAAAAATTTGAGAGCAAGCCTGACGAGAGATATGAATTTATGAAAAGCGTTCAGATAAATATTTATAAAGCTCCCGCAGAAATGAAAGAGAATTACAAATTTGATCTGATACAAAGTGTGAACAGCAATGTAAAGTTCGGCGGATTTTATAACGGAAGCGTTAATATACAATTCTCTCCTGCAATGTATATTCAGCCGTTTTCGTTTTTAAGCATATATGCAAATCATCAGAAAAATCTTTTTATACCGATGGAAAGCATTACCGATAATGCAGTGCCGCTTGCTGTTGAAACTACCGGTATGGTATTAATAGAAAACACTGTAAAAATGTTTGCGCCGCCGGATAAAGTTGTACGCGGAGTGGCTGAATTTGCTCTGAAAAACTGTGTATCATTTATAGTTTATTCAATCTTCAATTCATCGCAGACTTCTAAGAGCAGCGGAGTTTATAAGCATGATTTTTATTATCTCTCTGCCGGCATTACGTTTTAATTAAATTTACCGCACGGGAATTTATAACTGAAAAAGAAATGTTATAGATAAAGTAATGATGAAATAGTCGAATGAAATAGTCGAATGAGACAGTCAATGATGCGCAACGGCGAATGCGCATAAAACTTTCTTCATGATTTAAAATACCCATTAGGTATTAATTGAGGTATTGATAATACGATGGGAATAATGGCTATGAATAAAACTGAAAAACCTGATTATCTGAAATACGGATTCTCAGGTTTTTTTATGCGTATAAACTAATGGTTTTACTTCCCCCTCCATACTAAGGAGGCTATATACTTAACAGCTCCATAATGATTCTCCCTAGAGGGGAGTCCCGACGAAGTCGGGGAGGGGTGTTTGAATGAACACCCACCGTCTCGCCTTTGGCTCGACACCTCCCTCAAGGGAGGAATTAGTCCGGGGGTCTATCAAGTATATAATTACTTTACAAAGGTGAGGGAAGACCTATAATTTTTATTATTTAGTGAGAATAATTTCCCCCTCTAAAACGGATTCGTAGCCCATACAGAGACTTCGGGAATAAAACCCTTGTTCTCCATTTCAAGCACAGATTTAATCGTATATGCAATTTCCATTGAGGAGAGTTTCTTCCTCTCTTCTTTTCTTTCCAGGCGTGTTTCATTATTGAATGCAGTTGTAACTTCGCTCGGATTTATCAGGCAGACTCTTACATTGAATTTTCTCAGCTCAGCCTGCCAGCATTGAGTCATTCCGCGCAGAGCAAACTTCGATGCAACGTAAATTGTGCCGCCTTCGAATCCTTTTGTGCCGGCTGTCGATGCAATATTAATAATGTTGCCTGAATTCTGTTTCATAAATGTTTTTGAAATCTCTTTTGTAAGCAGAGCCAGCCCGATTACGTTAGTTGCAAATACATTATTGAAATCTTCTAACTCGACTTTCTCTAATCTTTTAAAGACACCAATGCCGGCATTATTTATCAGTACATCAATGCCGCCAAGTTTCTCCACTATTTCTTCAGATTTACTTTCGATGGAGTTGCAATCAGAAATATCAAAGAGCACCGGTTCAGCGCCTGTATACTTTGCTGCTTCTTCCAGTCTCTCTTTATCTCTGCCGGTAATAATAACTTTTGCTCCGCTATCAGTAAGGAGCTTTGCTGTTTCTTTTCCTATTCCCAGGCTGCCGCCCGTAATAAGGATTTTTGACTTTTCGAGTTTCATTATAAATTGGGATATTTTAAAAACTGTGTGTGTAAAATAGCAGGGGTTTATATTCAAATGTATAGGAAGATTATAAATATAACAATGGAGATTAAATGGAGATTAAATGGAGATTAAAGCGAGAATGAAAGTAAGATAGGCATATATATAAATAAAAAAAAATTTCAATCACACCCTTCCTTTTAAAAAAGGAAAGGTGCGATTAAAAAATTTATTTATTTCACAAGAATCATTTTTTTAGTCTCTTTGAATTCTCCTGATGTAAGTGTATAGAAATAGATACCGCTTGTCAGATTCGCATTCCCGAATTCAACAGAATAAGTCCCTGCCTGCAAATTTTGATTAACAAGTGTTTGAACTTCCGTACCATTTGTATTGAAAACTTTTAGAACAGTGTTTGAAATTTTGGGTATGGAAAAGTTTATTTTTGTTTGAGGGTTAAATGGATTAGGATAATTTTGATTTAGTAAAAAAGCAGCAGGACTTAAACTTGAAATCTGTCGTATGTTAGAAACTACTGTTGATAAACTTCTTAGCCATACGGAATTGTTAAGGGTGCCGGCAAAAATAGAGTTATTTTTTATCGTTAATGCGTAGATGTATGTTTGAGTTGTTCCTACAGTAAATCCTTCATTTTTTTGAGTCCAGCTTAAGCCGTTATTAGATGAGTGATAAAAACCTGATACATATACACCTGCAAAGATATTTGACCCAATTGAAGAAAGCGCGTTTACAGAATTTCCTCCTATAGATGTAGTTTGGCTCCAGGTTGTTCCATTATCGGTAGAAAGATATACTCCGCCTTCTTGTGTGCCGGCAAATATATTTGAACCGCTTACTGTAAATGAGGTAACTACTCTATTGCTTAGAGAGGATAGAGTCCAATTAGCGCCATTGTTAGTGGAGATGTAAACTCCATTACTTGTACTTGATCCCGTATTACTTACGCCGGCAAAAATTCTTGTTCCCATGGTTTTGATAGCGAGTACACCTCCTGTAGTAAGTGAAGTTGTAACCCAGTTTGCACCGTTATTTGAGGAGAGTATTATGCCGCTGCTGGCATAGGTACCGGCAATAGTAAAACCATCTTTGCATGCAATTGAAAAAACTCTGTAACCGGCGGCAGTTTTAGTCCAGTTTGTACCGTTGTTTGATGAAACATAAACTCCCCCTGTTCCCCCAATATCTTCTGCTCCCGCAAAAATAATGCTGCCATTTGAAGCTAAAGCATTAATTTGTGTTGCGATAAGACTTGTCTGAGTCCAGTTTGCTCCATTGTTAGAAGATACATAAACTCCTGCATCATAGGTTCCGGCAAAAAAATTGTTTCCAAGTGAATCAAATGATATTACGGTTTTGTTGTTTCCCATACCATTAGATGTTTGTGACCATTGGGAGATAACATCGTTGAAGTTAAGGAAACTAAATACTGCTAAAAGTAAAAATAGTATTGATTTTTTTTTCATAATATTAATTTGATTAATAGTTCAATTTTCATAATTGATAAAAATAAAAATTACCTTAATGCTCAACAAAGAGATTTTAACAGTATAGTCAAGCAAATATGCTTTATGTTTACAGTCTAATCAGTTTTAAGTTGTTAATTATACATATTATTCTGATATTTTGAAAAGTCAACCAAGATGAAATGAAAAATTCGAAAATAACAGAACTGCTGAGAACATTTTTTCCCGAAGAATTGAAAGAGTTTGAGCAATTTCTGAAGTCTCCATATTTTGTTAAAGGAAGAGATTTGACAAAATATTACAAACTTTTAATAAAGTTCTATCCGGAGCTTGAAATTACTAAAAATGATATATCAAAAAAACTATTCCGAGGTAAGAATTACAGTAAAGAGAAAATGAATAAACTGATTAAAACTTATAATTGGGAACTGCTTAAGTTTGCAGAGGAGTTTATATCCATAAATTTTTTCAGGAAAGACATTTATATCCGCAATGAAACACTTTTGGTTGAGTTTTTAAAACGGAAGCTTGGTAAAAGAGCAGAGGGCGTTTTTGAATTTTTGGACAGATATATGAAGACGATAAACCGTGACCATTTCCAGTTTGTCAATACTGTATTTATTTTAAACTCAGGAACAATTGCTAAAAGACTTGTATCGAAGGGGAATGAAACATTTGAGATTTATCAGGAAGAATCGGAAAATCTAATTAATTTTTTCCTTCATCATGCAAAATATCTATTGGGAAGTATCTCAGTTCAGAAGGGTCAGTATAATCCTAAAAATACTTCTGAAAACATAACAGCTTTTTTGGAAAGCATGGATTTTGAAAAATATCTCGAAAAGTACACAGGCAAAGCTAAAAATCTTGTAATACAGAAAATGGCAATATATAACATTTTAATATTACTCTATCCCGAAAAATTTGATAAGTATTTCCCTATGGTCAAACAAATGTTTGAAGAAAATATTTCACAAATCGGGAAAAGAGATTCGCTTAACTATATTTCTTTGCTTCTTAATTTTCTTTCGGAAAATTATGATAGAAGGCATTCAAATATGACCTTTGAAATTATTAATTTTGCTTTGGAGAAAGGTATATATTTCGAAGAAGGCGTTGTGGGATTGACAATATTTAGTCTTAGCAAAGCATTGACAAATGCCTTAAATCTCGGTGAGATTGTATGGGCTGAAAAGTTTGTTGAAAAAAATATTGAGCACGTTATTCCTGAGCATCGAAGTAATATGCTGCTTTTCTGTAAGGCACACATAGAGCATTTTAAGGGAAATTATGAAGTTTCTTTGAAACATATAAATGAATATAAAATGTTCGATGAAGCAATAAACTACAAGATGAGAGAACTTCAGATAAAAAATTTTTACAAACTGGTACATAAAAAAACTGAATACTTAGAAACACTTTTATCTGCTATGGATGCATTTAAACACTATATAAAAGAAAGTAAAAAACTTACAGATAAACACTACAATACCGGAATGAATTTTTTACAAGGCTTGAACCTGCTTATAAATTATCATTACTCAAACTCTGCCGGAAAAAAATCTGATGCTGTTTTTAAAATGAAAACTTTTAATCCGACAACAAAAAATGAATGGGTCATGAACGAAATAAATAGTATTCTAAATAGGTGATATATATATAATTTTCTTTGTGAAAGGATTTAACACAAACAAAAAAGGACGCAAATAAATCTGCGTCCTTTTAAAAAAGAGTTTAATAATTAATTCTGAATCTATTTTACAAGCATCATTTTCTTTGTTTCTTTGAAATCACCGGCTGAAAGTGTATAGAAATACAATCCGCTGGCAAGAGTAATTCCATTGAAAGAAATTTCTTTTGTACCTGCGCCGATAAGTTCATTGTTAATTAATGTTGCAACTTCTCTTCCGTCAACTCCATAAACTTTAAGAGTTACATTAGCAAGTTTCGGCAATGTAAATCTTATATTGGTTGTAGGGTTGAAAGGATTCGGATAGTTTTGCTGAAGCTGAAATTTATCTGCAACAGAACTTACCGGATTAATTCCGATAGGTGCATCATAAGCTGCTCTCATAAATACAGGATGCGCATTTGTACCGGGATTAGCTGAGTTAACATTTGAGCCAGGAACTGAATCACGCTGAACCATCATATTTATATAATTAACATTCCCTGCAATATCATTTGTTGGTGATAAAGACACGTATGACCAGTCCATTCTTGGTGATGTAGGTGTAATTATAGCCGGTCTTTTCCATGATGCGCCGCCGTTTCCTGAAGCAGTTAAGTAGATATCATTGTATGATGAAGAATCTATTCCGCCTAACATTTCATTCTGAACCATGAAAGCCATGAATAAATTTGTACCGTCTGATGACTGACCTAATGATGGTCTGCAAACAGGGGCTTCAACATCGTTAGAGCCTAACATAGGAGCATAAGGAACATTGTTTGAGTCAACTATAATAATGCTTCTTGTAGGATCTGAACCCGGTAAAGATGTTGACCAGAATCTGATGTTGTTTGGCGCTCCGCCAAAATAATTTCCTGCAGTTGTTTGCTTTACTGTTTCAAAGGCAACTTTAGGAACTGTACCCTGATAGAGAAGTGAAATTCCTCTTAATGCACCTAAAGAGTCAGTATTAAAATTTGCAGCGAAAATTTTTGTTGGAGCTGAAAATGTTGAACCGTTATCTGTTGATTCCATAAAGAATACTCCGCCGTATTCTGTCGGGAATCTTGCTTCGTCAACTATATATGCAAGTCCGATTCTTCCGTCTGTACCTCTTGCAAGTGAATATGTTTCAGCCTGACTTGAATTGATAAGTCTGTATCCGCTGAATGAACTTGAAAGCGTAGATGTACCTACATTCACAAATGCTGAATCTTCTTCAGACGAGGAAGCAACAAATACATATCTGTTTATTAAGGAAGCAGGCTGAGTCATAATTGCTCTTGGCCATTGATATTTACTGACATTGCCGCCCGGATCAAGATTTGTAAATGAGCCTAACCCCGGAAACGCATCAATATAAAACTGCGCGCGTAAGTTTGTATTTGCGCCGACAGCTGTATGTAAACCGACAAAAGCCTGACCTGTCGCTGTACCGGTAATCATACCATAACCGGATCTTCCTGCTGCAGGAACATTAGAAATAAATTCCCATGTAACGCCTCTATCTGAACTGAAGAAGTATTGCATAGTTCTATCTGCCCAAGCTGTACCGGGATCTGATGAAAACATGTAAAGAGCATGAATGTTATTCTGGTTTACAGGGTCCTGCCATATTTGAACAGGAGTTGCATTCGTCTGTAAATCATAATAATTACGTGAAGGTCCGAGCTCTAAATATGTAACAGTGGTACCGTTATCAGTATAGGGCTGCTGGACTGCAGTAGGGTTTCCCGGAGTTATACGCGGATTACCATTAACATATACTCCTTTATAAGTATCGCCATTGCGTACTATTTTGCTTTCAATTCTTGAAAGCTCTTTTATCTGGTCTTTTGTATAGATTGAGTTTGCAAAAGATGCAGCAGAAGTGCTGAATAAAAATATCAGTAGGAATAATTTTCTGAACATGAGTTTCTCCTTTTTCAGTATGTGTAGTTTTTAAAAGTTTTTTCGAAACTCTGGATAAATTATTAAATGCCGGAGGGAAGGCAAATCAAAATATGTTATACAGATTCCGGAGAAGGAGTCAGTGGTTACTCTCTTTGAGTATAAATTACTGTATAAATATTCTGGGGTGAAAACGGGGTGTGAATAAAAAGCACTTATTAAATTGGAATACAGGTTCAATTGTCCGAAATTACATAAGCGCAGTTTATCTTAAAGAACGTATATTAGAGAACAAAAAAATTTCATAAAAGTTTACAAATAATAAAAATTATTTTTTTTAAAAAGTTATTTTTTAATGAGTTTAATTCGTCATTTTGCCAAAATAGAATAAGCATACTATTATAAATTTAATCTGATGAATTACCTGTTAACAAGCCTCAGAAAAGCCATTTTCCTTAAAATCTGCTGATAGTCTTTTTACTATTTCAAATACTTCTTTACTATCAGATTTCCTGAGGGTATTGTATTAAAAGCTCTATAATAAGCGTAAAATCACGATTTTCATTTGGCATGGTTAGTGCATTAAGGGAAGTATCATTGGTTATTTTACCGGTGATTAACAGTTAACCAAATTTTAAAAAAGCCATGTTTAAACCATTTATCAAACTCTCAAGCAGAGTGCTGGAAGTTTCTGTGTCTGTTCTATTCGTATTGATTTACCTTATTATGGTATTTACGATTTAATACTGAATTAGAACACAGGATTGATTATTTTACTCACAACTTTTAATCTCAATATATCAATCTGTATTACAGAATTCTTCTCATATTTATTTTAGCATCTGCAAATTTTTGTTATTCAAAGGACTCATTGCAGGTAAAAGTAAAACAAGTTTTAAGCGGGGATACGTTCTTAACAGATAATAACGTAGAAGTAAAACTCATAGGTATTAATACACCTCCGAAAAACGACTCATTTAAAATCAGCGAGCTTTCACAAAGTACGGGGATTAACTCTGATACTATTAAATTACTGGGCTCACTTTGCGCAGAATTTACTGAAAGCTACCTTACAGGAGAAAAAGTTTTCCTGGTCAGCGATACCAATAACACTGATGCAGATTCTACAGGGAAAATTTCGCGATACGTCTATTTAGATGACGGCTCACTATTCAATAAAACAATTTTATTATACGGTTATGCATACGCAGATCCGGAGCAGAAAAATTCTTTCAGGGAGTGGGAGAGTTTTTCAGCCATAATGCTTTACATCCGCAGCTACTACCTCGGTCTTTGGATAAATCCAAACTTCAGAAAACTCCAGCCCAATCTTTTTTAATATTATAATCTTTTAAAATTTCGGAATATTTTTTTTAGTGATTGCACGATTTATTTGATTTCATCTTTATTTTGCAGATTTGAAATTATTTGCCGGTTTTTACTGTTGAAAAATATGATATACATCACCTTTTTTTTTGAGTAAAGTCATAGGATAGCAGAGCTAATTATTACTATTTTTGTATAAGCTTTTTTGATAGCCTGAACCTTCTGAAAAATCTTACGTATCAGAAGAAAATAAAAAAGAATAATTTTAGGTTTGTTAATAAAGCTGGTTTTAAGTATTTTTATTTAGACTGTGTATAAATAAGAAAATCAAAATTATTAAAAGTACTTAAATTTTGCACTTTTTTATTTCTCGCACACCTAATTCATCCATAACAAACTTTCATAAATTAAACTTGAGCTATTTTGAAAAAAAATTTCTTAGCTAATTTCTCATTAGTCGTACTCATTTTATCAGTTATCACAATCGCTTACAGCTGTAAAAGTGATGACGTTATTACTCCGTCAGGACCGGACGCAAATTCAATTAATGGTAACTTAACTTTTGCTGATACAAACTTTATATCAACAGGCGGCACATATCTTATAGCAGCTTATTCTACCTGGCCTCCAATGTCAGGACCATCATCTTATGATACTGTAAGAATTTCAAGAAATTCTACAACAGGAAAATGGAACCAGTCGTATACTTACAAATTATCAAGTGTTGCAAACGGAAGTTATGCTGTATCAGTCGGCTTCAGAAAAGCAGCAGGCGGACAAAGCCCGATAATGGGTGTTTACGGATGCGATACAACTCATAATAGTTGTGTAGTTACTACAACTTCCAGAGCTACAATCACAAGTAATGCAGGTGTAACAGGCATAGATTTCACTTGTTGGGCAGATACCACAAAGAAATTATATTAATCGCTTAAATGAATAAGCTTTCACAATGTATTTGTACTTTTATTACAGGCAGAGCATTTATCGCTTTGCCTGTAATATTTCTGTTTTTAAATTGCGCTTTTTCACAAAGCGAATTTGAAAATTTTGAAACCGGAATAAAAGGCGTTGTTCTCGATAATGAAACCGATGAAGTTGTAAACTCCGTATCCATCACATTAGCAGATGATAATGGTAAAAAAGTTTCCGAGACAATGACGGATTTGAAAGGAATATTTGCTATATCTAATGTGAAGCAGGGAAGTTATACTCTCACTGCTAAAAGAATCGGTTACAGAGCAGTGAATAAAGATATTCTGCTTTCAGAAAAAACTCCTTTGCAATTAAAGATTGTACTCTCACCTGAAGATATTAATACTGAAAAGATAAACGTAACGGCTACAAAAACCGAACAGACTTTACAGCAGACTCCTTCATCCATCTCAATAGTAACGGCAGACGATATTAAATACAAAAATATTTTAACGTTCGATAATATTTTACAAGGAGTAGAAGGCGTTGCAGTTACGCGCACCAGCGGTATTAATGTAAGCTCGCTTTCAATCCGCGGCTCGTCAGATGTTGCAGGCGGTGGTATCGGAAACAGAGTACTGCTTCTGCTTGACGGAAGACCATCACTTACGGGAGATTCAAAAGGGGCTTTGTGGTCGCTCATACCTGTATCAATTATAGAAAGAACGGAAGTGGTAAAGGGAGCATTCTCTTCACTCTACGGTTCATCTGCAATTGGCGGAGTTGTGAACGTAATCACAAAAAAGCCTACATACACTTCTTTCACAGGAATAAATGTTAACTACGGATTCTATAATAAGCTGAACGACAGCTTAAAATTCTCAAATTCATTGCAGACTTTTTCCGGTATAGATGCTATTAACAGTAATACTCTCGGAAAATTCTCTTACCTTTTAAATTTCAATTATAAAAAGAACGAAGGACACGCTGAGCAGACTGATTACGAATTTTATGGCGGCATGGGAAAATTTATGTATGACCTTTTTGCCAACAGAGATTTGGAAGTAACAGTGCAATATACAAAATCAAATTCTGCTTATCCTCATTACTGGAGAAAAGATGCCGGGAGGGTATCAGAGCCATATAAATCTGCTCCTTATTATCTTGGTGACAGAATAAAAAAAGAAACATCCAGCTTCGATGCATATTACCGCGCAATTCCGAATGCAACTTCTAAATATTCATCACGATTTTATTACTATAGCTTAGCAAGCGAATCATTTTACAATCCGAACAATCCTGTATCTGCTGAGTTTGGTTCAACCGTTACAGGGCTTAATACTTATATCAATTCATACAACTTCGGAAATATTTCACAGGTAGATTTTCAGCTGGGAAGAAAAAATTATTTTATTACAGGTATTGATGCTCAGTGGAATGTAGTTAAGTCAAATCCTGAATCTATATTATACGGAAATCAGCAGCAGAATAATTTTGGTGTGTATGCGCAGAATCAATATAAAGTTATTACAAACAATGTCGGTGATGAAGTACTAACATCAACCATCGGCGGAAGAGTGGACCATAATGTATTTGTAGGCGGCTCGCAGACTACACAGTTCAGTCCGAAGTTTTCACTGGTGTTCACGCCTGAAGTGAAGTCTAATTTTTTAAATAATGTTTCTTACAGATTTTTAGTTGGAAGAGCTTTCCGCTCACCATCGATAGCAGAATTATTTTTCAAGAAAGAATTATTCGGAGGATTTGATTTTATCTATAATCCGAATCTGAAGCCTGAAGAAATGGTAAGCTATGAAATAGGATTTATGAAGCAGTATAAAGACAGATTTACAATTGATTTTTCTGCATTCATAAATGAGTACGATAATTTAATACAGTATGTAAATATCGGAACAGGAATTTACGGTCCGTTCCAGGTGCAGAATATTGCCAACTCACAGATAAAAGGATTTGAACTTGCAATTGATTACAAAGCAGGGTTTAATTTATTTGCACATGATTTCGGATATCATTTCAGCGTAAATTATACCTATATGGATTCCAGAGATTTATCTTCCAATAGAAAAGAAGATTTTCTTCCCTATAAACCAAACCACCTCCTGAATTTTTCAACTGATTTAAACTACAGGGATTTTTATTTTAATGTAACCGGAAAGTATGTAAGTAAGATTGATGAAGATTTGTTCTATAAATACGAAGAGCCTGCAGCATACTTAGTAGTTGACAGTAAAATTTCAAAAAGAATTTCAAACAAGTTTACTGTATTCTTTGCAGTCAGCAATTTATTTGATGTTCAGTATCAGGAGCTTGAACGCACACAAGCACCAAACAGAAATTTCAACTCCGGTATAAATATAGAGTTCTGAATTTAAAATTATGAATTCAGAATTCTATATTCTGTTGTAGCAATTCATAATTTTAATTTTATAATCCCTTGACCTACTCAAACATCTGGAAAACATTTTTCTCCGATAAGAAAAACAAATATCTGTTTCCGCTTACCGTTGTTTTTCTCGTTGCCACAATGAGCATCTTTGCAAGATTTCTTGTCTTCAACGAAGGAAGAACTTACCTTGTAAAAATTAATGACCCGCTGTTCAATCTTTTCCATGCTATAGACCTCAACATAATTGCATTTCCCGTTATCTATGTTGCGCTTATAACCTTCATTGTATATAATTCATTCAGACCAAAGACACTGATGTTTGCTTTTAACTGCTACGCGTTAATGGTATGGATAAGGATGTTTGCAATGTATATTACGCCGCTGGATGTTCCTGCAGGAGCGATTGATTTAAACGACCCTATTGTTTTTTTAGTCGGGACGGGACAGGCAGTGCAGAAAGATTTATTTTTCTCCGGTCATACGGCATCGCTTACTCTTCTTGCTATTATTGTTTACAACGCTAAAAAAATTTCAGGCCAGGATTATACTTTTAAGATCGATAGCTTTATGAAAATAATTTTTTTCTTCTTTCTGGCAATAGTTGCATCAAGTGTTGTGCTTCAGAAAGCGCATTATACAATCGATGTCTTCACTGCCTTCTTCTTCGCGTATGGAGCGTATAGTATTGTGAAGAAAGTGTATGGAGTGAGATAGAATACTTTGATTCTCCCCTTGAGGGGAGTACCGACGAAGTCGGGGAGGGGTGTTTGAACGGTCAGCAATCGTCTTGCTTAGCCCGCCACCTCGAATTTAAAAAAGTGAATAAAAAAAGACCTGTCAGTTCGCTGTGGCGAATTAATCCTGACAGGTCGAATAACTGGATTCCCGCCTCCGCGGGAATGACATTATGAAAATTTAAAAATCAAATCCGAAGAGCATACCGAAGTAAACTCTCCACTCTTTTCCGTAAGTAACATCTTCACCCTGGAATCTTTTTGTGAACTGGTCTAAGCCGTAGGCTGCATTTAAAAATACACTGGTTGGGAATACATACCAGCTGAATGCCTGCAATCTAAGCTCGCCGCCGATATCTTTTTTGAAATCGGAAAGCTTTGTATCTTTTTCATCCCATGCATTACCGAAGTCGCCGTAGATGGAGAAGTACAGCTTATCAAGATAGAACGGTGAAATTCTCGTATCTATTTTTGTAAGCACCGGAATTCTGTATGTAAGATTTGCAGTTGCCATTCTTCCTCCGCCGATAGCGTAGAAAGGATAACCCTTCATGCCCGGCAAGCCTGATGCATAGAAGTTATAAAAATCTTCTACCTGCGGTCCGAAGATAGTTGCGCCTTTCAGTTTTAATCCGAGCGAATGTGTACCGAATAAAGAAACGCTCTGGCTTAGCTCAGCTTGCAGCTTATGAAGTCTTCTGTTTTCATATAAAGTTGTTGTCGTTCCGTCATCGTTAACAATAATCTCAGGGTTCAGTCTGCTGCTTTCGTAGTCATATTGAATATCTATTTTTCTTCCTATAGGATTTATATCGGAGTTCTTTCCGGGTATTTCATAGCTGTAATTATATCCAAATGAAAAATTGCTTGCTAAGAAATAATTCTCAGATGAAGAACGTACTGAAACACCTGATGCTAAACCGAATGCATCAAGCTTGTATGCATACTTTGAGAACGTATATAAAAATCTGAAATCGTGATTAACGTTAATCATCTTCCACTTCATACCTGCATCGAATGAAAGCAAGTCGTATGTTATAGGCACGTTAAGCGTATCAGCGCCGGCAAGAAGCTGCCCCGTAGATGAACGCGATACGTTGTATCCTGCAAAAGTAAACTTAGGGTCGAAGCCGAGCTTTCTTGTGAAGAACTTATCGAAGACCGGCATTCCGTTAGTATACTCAAACTGCGCAAAGATATCTCTTTCGCCTTTTCTGTTTATTGCTGCGCCGCCGAATATAGAGTAACGTCCCATAGTTTCACTTGAGAAAAAATATAATCCCGGCTTTATAGCATCAAGAAAATTTCCATCCTTTGTGTAGTTATCAAATCTTAATAATGGAACGATGAAAAGCGGTGTAAACGTGCTTCTGTATTCTTTCTTTTCATACTTTGCTACGTTCTTATCGTTGAATGCTTTCAGCGAATCCCAGTTATAATTATTTTCCGGAGCGTTCTTATCATAGTTTTCAGAGTATTTTTCAATCAGTCTCGGAGGCTTATCATAATTTTTTATTTCACTTAAAGAATATGCTTTGTAGTTTTTTAGCTCGGCAATTTTATAACCTGTTGATGTATATTGTGAGTAAGTTAAATTTCCTTTCCCGTCAACCGAAGGCATAAATGCTCCGCCTGTTACATTGGTAAGCTGCGTTGTTTCTTTTGTATCGAAATTATATTTGTAAATATTGAAGATACCTGTAATGTTACATGCATAGAATAAATCCGCGCCGTCCTTTGAGAACACTGCAGTACGGTAATCGACACCTGGCTGTCCTAATACGTTAGTAAGCGCACCGGTAGCAATATCTACGCTTACAATTTTTCTTGACTCTTCAAATGCATAATCGAAGATTATTGATTTGCCGTCAGGTGAAAATTTCGGATTGAAAACCTGCTCGCCGTTATTGAATGCAGTAAGCGGGTCATTGTTTTTTCCGTTCGCATCTGCGTATTGAAGGTTCATTGTTCCGTCTTTATTCACTACGAAGCAGACAAATTTGCCGTCACGTGAATAAGAAGGTGAGTATGCTCTTAAGTTTTCTGTTAAGCGTGTTTCTTTTTCCGTGCTTAGTTCATATTCATATAAATCGTATACAACTGCTCCGTGAATTGTCGGCGGTGAATTTCTTTTTGCAAAGATTATTTTTTTGCCGTCAGGCGACCAGTTATAATTTGTTGATACCGGCGCAGTAATAAGTTTTGATTTCTTTGCTGCCACATCATATAAAAATAATCCTGTAGTTCCGTAATCATAATCCTGATTTGAGAGGTATGCAATCTTTGAACCGTCGGGTGAGAACTGCGGATAATAATTTGCAAAGCCAAGCTTCTCAATTATTTCTCCTTTTACTTCAGTTTCCTTTACTCCTCTCATTCTTTCTGCATAATCTTTTTCAAGAAATGCTTTCCACTCCAGATAAACCTGTTTGCCGTCTTTGCCAAGCGCATCTTTCATAGCGGCATCCATTGAGAAATTTGTGAAGTCGCCAAGCGAATTTGAAATTGTTCTTAATTTATCTTCTCCATACGTTGCTGCAATGTAGCGTGTTAATCCGAAGCCGAGGTTATAAATCGATTCTGCTTTTAATGATGTTATAGAGGAGAACTGTCCCATTTCTTCCCATGTAAGAAGATTGCCGTCAAGTATATAGCTTCTTAAAATCATATCTCTGTTAGCATCCCAGTAATCGTAGCTAAGCTGCTGGCGTTGATACTGAGCAGTACCTTCAGCAAACCATGCAGGCACACCTACACCTGATAGCGGATAGGATACAATTACGTTCGGGTAGCCGTATAACACATCAGGTCTTCTTTCTTTTTCATAATTAAGCCATTGAAGATAAATGGCAGGCATATTCTGTGTGTATCTTAGTGAAGCCTGAATTTGTATTGCGTGAGTGAACTCGTGAGTGATAACGTTTCTCAGCCAGTTATGTGTTCCCCGCAGGTCGTAGTCTAAGGCAGATGCGAAAATTTCAATTCTGTTGCCATAGTAGTCAGTGGCACCGTTTGCAATATCGGAAACGTCATTAACGACGAAAGAAATTTTCTTATCGGGTTCGTATTTATAGAGGGCGGTGATTGGACCGTAAACTTCCTCTGCAATTTTTGCAATAGTGCTGGCAGTGCGTTCAGTTCCGCTGTGATATAATACAAAGAAGTGCGGAGTTTCAATTGAGAACCAGTCCAGCTCGGGGTGCGGCTCAAACTGAGAATAAACGCTGCCTGAATTAAACAAGGGAACAAAATTAAAAAATGAGCATAAAAACAGAACAACAATAACTTTGCTTTTTAACATTAAAGATTTTTTTTGATTTTGCAAATCGGATTTAAAATTATTTTTATTTAACGAAGAGGAGTATCACATAGTTCCTTGCTCCGTTTTATTTGCAGAAGTGTATTTACCGTTCGTTCTTTACAAGTAACACAGAGTCCACAGATTTATATGATTACACAGATGTAAATTGAAATATACTTTAAAAAGTTTTATCAATCAGTGACATCATAAAAAATCATAATCATCAGTGTTGCCGTTTTAAAAACTTGCGGCGGTTTCAGCAGGTAGAAATTTTTTTCTATATTTTAAAGATTTGATTTTATATTATTGTTAAGCAATCGGCAAAAAACACAAACAAAAAAACTAAACAAAACTTATCGAGACGACCTCTACGATTTTTAATTTAAGCAGAGCGTAATTGAAATTAAAGTCAAACATTACATTTCAATCGACTTTATTCCTTCTAGCAATTTTAGTCACTTTCATCGCCTCCTTCGGTGATGCTCATGCACAGGGAAGAAGAGGAAAAGATATTATCATTATCACCGGAAATCCGCTGGATTCTTCGTTCACGTCCGTATTGGATTCTGTTGATAAGGCAAGGCAGGACTCTATTCGAAGACTGCCTGTGGATTCTACTGCCCGTATAAAATATTTTAAATACATCGCTCCGTATAACTACGGAACTAAGCCCAATACAACTCTTTCTCCTATTATTTTAGGAGGCTCATCTGAAATAAAATATGAAGTACAGTTTGATTCCCTTAATAATGTAATTATCCGCGAGACTTTCAACGGTGAAGATATTAAAGCGCCGCTTGTAATGCCAATCGATGCATATTTAAAACTGCTCTCACGGGAAAAGCAGCGAAGTATATTCAGCGATATCGTAAATGCAAAGTTTCAGGGCAATACGCAGGATGACCTGAGCAAGCTGTTTGAAAAGATTACAAATATTACTATTCCTCTTCCGTTTAAGTCAGAAACTATTTTCGGTCCGCCGACAATTAATCTGAGCATTAACGGTATTATAGATATTACTGCATCATACCAGAAAATCTCAAGCGAAATTACAAGCGCTGTCACACCCGATAATACTCAGAACAATATTAATTTCAAGCAGGATGTACAGGTAACTGCCCGCGGTAAAGTCGGGGATAAGCTGAGCATCGATGCAGACTGGAACACTACAAGAACATTCGATTTCGAGAACCAGCTAAAACTTAGATACGACGGTTATGCAGATGAAGTTATTCAGAAGATAGAAGCCGGTAACGTATCGCTTGATACAAAGAACAGTTTAGTCCAGTCTTCTCAGGCATTGTTCGGTATAAGAGGTGAGTTTAAGCTCGGACCGTTAACACTTACAACAGTTATCTCTCAGAAAAAAAGTAAGCAAGAGACAAAGGATTTTTCCGGTGGTTCGTCGCAACAGGAATCCTCAATTAATATAGCGCAGTATTCAGATAACCATTATTTCTTAGATACAGCTTATAAGTCGAACTTTGTTGATTATATGGCTGACGGATTTTTAGAGCCGGGACCTAACCAGGACCGGCAGGTTTCAAGTGAAAATTTTGAAGTATGGGTACAGACAACTAATACAACTGCGGACAGAAAAAACGCCTCATTAATAATTGATTTACCTGCAATACAGGATGTTCCCGGTGGTGTTTACGATACTTCTTATTACAGGCCTGACCAGATTCAGGGCAAAAGATATTTTGGACTTTTCAGAAAGCTATCACCTACGGAATACACAGTTAATCCTCAGGCAGGCTTTGTAAGTCTTAAAACAGTTGTTAACGATGGGGATTTTATAGGTGTATCGTATAAAGAAGTTGGTACAGGAAAAAGATACGGTACTAACTCAGTTGAATTTACTCAGGCAACACTTGTATTAAAAATGGTTAAGGCAGGTAATATTAATCCGGCTACTGATACACTAGCATGGGCATTAAAGATGAAAAATATTTACAGACTTAATGTATCAAGAATTGTTGAAGACGGCTTTGAATTTAATGTAAACTATGTTAATCCTTCAACTCTTACTCCATCACCCAGTCTTCCCAATGGAAAGCAGGTGCTTGAAGTGGTTGGACTGGATAAATTCGTTGGCAAAGGTCCTGAACAAAGGCCGGATAATTATTTTGATTTTCTGGCAGGCAGAACTGTAAATACTGAAACAGGTGATATTATATTCCCGACTTTGCAGCCATTCTTAGATCCAATTCTTGCCGCTACAGTCGGCCCTACAACACCTAACGGTGATACAACATTAATATTTCCTGAAATTTATACACAGCTAAAGTCAACTGCTCAGCAATCTTCTAATAATTCTAAATATATAATTAAATGGAAAGCCAGAGGAGAAGCAACGGGCAGCCCTACAGTCAACTTAGGTTTTAACGTTGTAGAAGGAAGTGTCACAGTTAAAGTCGGTGAAACACCGTTAGTATTAAATCAGGATTATGTAGTAGATTATACAACGGGAACTGTAACAATTAAAAATGCCGCAGCACTTTCATCGAAGGATTTGAAAATTTCATACGAGCAGAACGAGCTTTTCTCGCTTGCATCAAAAACTTTTATCGGGGCCAGAGCAGATTATAAAATAAGCGATAAGACATCACTGGGTTTAACTTACGTAAACTTAAAACAGGAAACGTTAAATGATAAAGTAAGGATAGGGGAAGAGCCTACGAATAACTCTATGTTTGGTGTTGATTTCACTACTGAAATAAAATCAAAACTTCTAACAAAATTTGTAAATTTGCTTCCCGGCTTTAACTCAAAAGAAGAATCAGGCTTTACATTCAAAGGTGAGTTTGCGATGATAACAGGTGACCCAAATACAAAGAAGAGCAATATACCCTCGGATAATAATGAGGCAGTTGCTTATGTAGATGATATGGAAGGCTCGAAGAAAATTATTTCTTTGGGTTCAAACTACAGTACCTGGACTGCCAGCTCCATCCCTGTAAATTATACTGTGCCCGGGTTCACTTCAGCACCCGACTCAATTAAGCAGTCATATCGAGGCAGAATGCGTTGGTATAATATTCCTAATGATGTCAGTATAAAAGATATTTATCCGCTGAGAGACGTTGCTGCCGGTCAGGATAGGGTTACTCCTTTCTATATAACTTATAATCCTAATGACAGAGGCCAGTATAACTATAATGCCCGATATAATAATACGTACAACCCGACTGTATATCAGGATACTATGCTTCAGCATAAAGCAGAAACGTTCAATGGTATTATGAAGTATTTGAATACTTCTACCACAGACTTGGAGAATGAAAATATAAATTTCATAGAGTTCAGTATGCGTGTTGCAAGCGGAACATCACTTGTCGGTAATACCAGAGCAAAACTTAATATTGATCTTGGACTTATAAGCGAGCAGGTAATTCCAAAACCTGTACCTACTACTGAACCTTTCACGGAAGATAAAAACGATAACGGTACTCTTGAAGTAGATGAAGACGTGGGGCTTGATACATTAACTAATCTTCAGGAACAGCAAAGAGTATTTGAACGATATGGTGATAGAGATGTACTGGGTGGTGATCCGAGCTTAGATGATAATGGCGATGGAAATGGTATTAATTACGACATATTAAACGGAACACAAAATAACAGATTCTACGACGGTGGTAATAAGCCCGATACAGAAGATCTTAACAAAAACGGTACGCTCGATAAAACAGATGCATACAGAACATATTCGGTATCACTTGATACCGTCAATAATACACGTATTGTAGGAAGAGGCTCGAACGGATGGGCGCAGTACAGAATTCCTTTATCGGAATTCAGTGGAATAGTTGATAATGCCGGACTTAACAATGTGCAGTATGTTAGAATCTGGGTAACCGGATTAACAGATACATTGAGAATTGCTTTAGTTGATGTAAATTTAGTCGGTAATCAATGGGTAAAACCAAAAAAACTTGGTGTTCCAACTGATACAACTTACAGTATTTCTATTGTGAGCATTGAAGAAAATCCGCAGATATATCAAAGCCCTGTAGGCGGAGATATTTTAAGGCAGACAGTTATAAACCAGAATTCTGCAAATACAAAATCTAACGAATCATCATTATCTATTGATGTAAGAAATCTCTCTACTAATGGAGAGAGAAAGTATGCAAGAAAAGATTACGGCTCGGCTCCGCTGGATTTGTTCAATTACAAAAGAATGAAATTATTTGTGAACGGTGACCCGACCTTTAATTATACAAACGAAAATATTTATGATGCTGCTATGGTAGTTCGTTTCGGTACTGACTCAAATAATTATTATGAATACCGCGCACCGGTACATCCTGACGTTCGTCCGGGTCAGCCGTGGAATGCGCAGAACGAAGTCACAATTAATTTCTCAGACTTAGCGGCAATAAAGCTGGCACGCGATACTTCCGGAATATCTCAGGCATTCCCCGTACCTAACGGTCCTCCGGGGTCATATTATATTATAAAGGGAAATCCCGCTCTTAATATTATTCGTGAAATTGTTCTCGGTGTGGAAAAGAACCGGAGCTCACTTAATACATCACTGACTGGTAGTACATGGTTCAACGAAATACGGCTATTGAAAGTGAACGATGATAACGGCTATGCGTATAACTTCTCTGCAGGGCTTAAGCTTTCAGACCTTATGCTGATGAATCTGAATTACTCTAAAGTTGACCCGAACTTTCACGCTATTGATGAAAGGGAAGGCTCAAGGAAAACAGGGCAGAACTGGGACCTTAGCGCAACGTTCAATGCTCATAAACTGATTAATAATGCATTTGTATCTTTATTCGGTTCTGAAAAATGGGCGAATTTTATAAACATGCCGATTACTTTCAGGCATAGTGAAAATTTAGTAAAACCGAGATACTTCCCGGGAACTGACGTAGAAGTTACAACTGCGGCAGATCAAAAATATGCACAGGTTCTGAGTTCGCCTAACGGCACTGAAGAGGATGCAAGAAGACAGAGTGAGAATCTAATTTTTGAATCTCAGTCACTTGGTGTGCAGAACAGCATAAATATTTCAGGAATGTCTTTTAATATTCCAATAGATAATTATATTTTTAAAAATATTCTTAACCGCTTCCAGTTTAATGTTAATGCAAATCTGGCAGATTCACGTAATGAGACTTATGCATCACAAAGCGATTTCCAGCTCACCGGCGGTGTAGCTTTTGCAACTGATTTCGGAATCAGTGATAAGCTGCATTTGAATCTTGGTAAGCTGCTTCCGTTCGGTGAAAAATATAAAGAGGCAAAACTATACTTCTTCTTTCCATTCATAGGTCTTACGCCTTTATTCACCAGTAATTTTACAGCAGCTTCAGATTTTAGCAGAACTAAAAATGAAAAACAGCAGAGAAAGCTTGCCAACCCTGATGCTATAACAAGATTATTCGGGGCAAACAGAAGTTTTGGTATGGACTGGAAATTTATTGAGAACTGGATTGTAGATCTGACCGGAAGCTATCAGTTCAGAGCAGGCAGTGACCTTACAGGATTTGAAACATATCTGGATAGCGCCAGAACACAAAGGCCGACAGGTGAAATTGTAGATGATATATTCTTTAATAACGGATTTATTAATTTTGGAAAAGACCTTACTTATACTCAGTCAGTATTGGTGCATCCCAAATTTAATTTCCCTGTAATTGATAAGTTCCTTACATTCAATCTTGATTATAATGTTACATACGGATGGACAGACCCGAATACGACAACTAACTTAGGTTACAATGTCGGATTCCAGAATTCTGTAACATCAGGCGCAACGGTAAAGCTATCGGAGCTGTTCTCTATTTTCAAAAAGAGTGATACTCCTCCGGGCACAAATCCTACAGGTGAAGAAGATAAATTCAGAAATAAACTGTACAAACGCAATTCTTATCTGAGAAGTGATTCTACTTCAAGCGGAAAGACTGACCCCGCAGAACTGCTAAAAGTATTTAAAACATTTTTACCTGAAAATATTACTGTATCTGTTACGCAGTCAAATCAGGTATTCAATACAAATATCAGCGGCCGACCGGGCTTTGCAAACTTCTGGCTTTATCCGACTGCAAATGAGCAGTATGGTCCATCCAGAACTTATCAGCTGGGGCTGGGAAGGGATCCGGGACTTAGAACAGGTAATGTTAATAATCTAACCGATTCTTATAATCTCAATAACGATTTACAGTTCAGCACTACTATCAGTCCTATTTTCCCTGAAGCCGTACGTATGGGTGTTACCTTTAAAACTTCATGGGGAAATAATACAAACAGGCTATTCAGTACTAATAAATTTGGTATAGATACAGCTACATCCAGCATATCCAATCTTCGCACAAAAGCTATATCAACATTCTTTGTCGGCGATGTGGAGAAGTTTACAATAGAAGGGGATTCAACTTCAGGCAGATTCTTTGCAGATGCAGTAAAGACTAATCTTGCCGGAATTCCATTCCCGAACTGGACACTTACTATTTCAGGACTCGAAAAGTTTCCGCTGTTTGCTGAATTTGCGCAGTCAGTTACTTTAGATAATAGTTTCCAGTCAGAGTACAGCGAAGGAACTACTTCAGATATATCAGATTACACAACAGTAACAAATCAGAGAGTTGTTCAGAGCTTCAGCCCGCTTATCGGTCTGAACTTCAATTTCAAGCAGTTAATGGGCGGTAATTTTACAGCTAACTTTAAATACAATAAGGCTGTATCTTACATTATAAATCCGCAGTCAAGCCTTATCCAGTCAACAAATACAAATGACTGGAGCATAAATGCAAATTATACAAAGTCCGGGTTCGATATTCCGCTGTTCGGATTATCTTTAAAGAACGATATTTCATTTGCCCTGACGATTGCAAGAACGCTTAACGATCCGATAGACTATGTATATCCAAGAGGAGTAAGGGAAAAACGTCCGGGCGCAGGTTCAAGCCAGATGACAATAAATCCGTCAGTTCAGTACAGTTTGAGCTCGAAAGTAACGATGCAGTTATTCTATAAATACATCAAAACTCAGCCGACGGAAAACACCGTTGCCATTACTCCAAGGACGTCAAACGAAGGCGGTTTGAATATTAAAATTACAATTCAGTAACGCATCATAATCGCTTTAAATATAAGGCGATTATGTATTGAGATATAAAACAATTTTGGGGCGAAAGCCCCATTTTTATAAATTGGAAATTCTCTGAAGTTTAATATGAGGATTAAATATTAATTTGCTACAATCTGGAATTATAGAAACGCCACTTGTTCACTTGTTACTGTTTTAAAAATTCATATTCGTAAACTTTCGGTTCTAGTTTGTTGGCGAGTTGTCTTAATCTTTCTCTTAGGTCGCCTATTAGTTTCATATATGTTTCGTCTGAACTATTATTGTTCATTTTTCCGGCTTCATTCCTGCCTTGAAAGTATTCTCTAATGTCGTAAAGTGAAGCATTAATATTACAATCGGGTTGTATATGATAGTATCTCCAAAGTTTACGGCCTGCATCAAAGACGGCTGTTGCCTCTTGCGAAAATTTCAGTTTGCTTATTTTTTGAGTTTTAGTTCCGAATAAATCATCGTTGTTTTCAGGTTTAATTTTACCGTTTATGAATTGTGTCATAAAGTTACTGTCAAATTTCTCTCTGGAATTTACTTCCTGTTCGGTGAAAGGAATCCAGTGGTTTATGCTATGACATGATTGAATATTGTTTGTAAACAAAGCATATACTAAACAGTTATTTTGAAAATCATTATCATTTGCCCAATCTGGCTTAGGATATAAATATTGATCCCTATCATTAATCCAGGTGGGCACGATAATATTTCGTAGAGTGAAATAAATTGACACTTGGATTAAATTGTTTCTTGTTATTTCGGTTACTTTAGATTCACGGAAGTCGCTATCTGAAGGTTTACTTGTAATAAAGATCGTCCTGTTTTGCTGAACGTCAGTTCCTTGAATTCTAAGGTAGCCTATTCTTTCTCCTTTTTTATCAAAATATTTCCTTAACCAATCTATAATAAAATTACCCTTTTTAGAAGTGTAGAATGTTTTTGTGCAGTCGAGCCAATAATTCAAAAGAGAATTATCAGTAAGAACAATATCAAGTTCAGTGTTAGAAATATCTTTTTTAGAACTTAGATTCCATATTATAAAACTTATAGGAAATTCTCCTTTGACATTATCAAATGTATTTGATCGACAAACAAAGCCAGCGGCTTTTTCTGCTCTAAAATACGTTCTAAACTTTTCAAAATTTTGAGAATTTATATATTTTAATTTGCTAAATGAAGCAAGCTTGCAACCTGAAATCTCATTGCAAATTCTGATAAAAAACTGTACGAAAAGTTCATTTATTGCACTTCCGATAACATCTTTGTACTTTTCATAAATTTTTGTATTTGAACTAACGCCTTGCTTACTTTTAAGTCCATAACTTGTTGCTTCCGCATATGGCGGATTAATATAAACAAGTAACTTTTTTCTTTTTTCAGGATTGTTGATTATGTCCAGTAATGGTCTTGGTAACTTACTGAAATCATCATTTAAGAAGTCAAACTGAAAAACATGGTCATCCAATAAGTTTGCGCCGTTTTTTATACGGTCGTGCATAACTTCCACGTCTTGCTTATCCAAGGTTGACGCCCAAATGTTATACTTATTAGTTAGCCCTGTAAGCATATTGCCTGTGCCTGCAGCGCAGTCCCAAACATAAAATTCGTCTTGCCAGTCTTCGCCTAATGCATCAGTCAAGTACTTTTGAGAAAGTTCTACCCAAATTTGTGGAGTAAAAAAACTTCCTTTACGTTCTCTTACATCTTGAGGAACAAGTAAATCTCTACGTTCGACAATGTAATCCCAATATTCTTCTTTTGGTGGCCGGTTGTATTTATTCCAAAATTGTGTATGAGCAACTTGCTTATCAGTGAAGTCAGTTCGTTTACTATTGAACATTCCTGCTTCATCCAGTTTTCTGTCAAGTTCGTAATGGTCGTGTCTCAGTAAAACAAAAAGTTTTTCTTTTAAAGAATTATTATCTTGTGAAAGTAAGTCGGCAAGATAAAAGTCACCGTCAATTATTCCTGTTTTTTTTTGCTATGTCCCAGTTAACCGCGATGGAAGGTTTTACAGCTTGAAGCCATTTGTTGTAGATGACCATAAAATTGTTTTTGTCAATTTTAGTTTTGGTCAAGCCGACTTTGCCGACAATGAAATTCTTTTTAATGAATTTTTTTAGTTCACGTTCGTCATTTAAGAAATCAAAGAGTAAGGCTTTGCTGTCAATTACTGTTTTTACTTTTTCGTGAACGAGTTTAAACTCTTTTGTTGTGTGGTTTGAGGGTGTTACATTCCAATTGAAGTCATTTATATAAAAAACTTCGTGAATATCGTTATATGGAATAAAAGCAATTTTTTCTCCGTCAAATGCCCCTAACATAAAAGGAGGCAAAAACTTGTCAAATGTCCTTGCCTTTCCAATTGTCAGTATGAGTTGAACGAGCGATTTGTAAATATCTGACGAACCTTTTTTTGCTTCAGCCCAAAGTAAAGATTCCTGTTCATACAGCGCTGTTTGGCTTTGGCGTATGCATACACAAAAGTCTACATTGCCAATGATTTTAGTGCAGTCGTAGAGCCAAAAATAGTCTTCAGTAACTTTGTTTTTTAGTTCTTCTTCACTTATGTTTTGATACTTCATTTTCCTCTACGTTCGTCTATTACAATGTCGTTTTACAATTTGTACAAACGCTTACTTATCTGAAACCTTTATCTCGCCGCTGATAATTTTTGCTCTAACTTCTTCAACTTTTTTATGCACATCTTCAGGAATTAAATTTTTATTTGTTGCATCATAAACGTAATCAACGCCTTTCTCTTTAAGCCCGAGAGTCTTTGCGCCGCGTTCGAATTTATTTTCACGAAGCTCTTTTATAGCTGTATAAACTGCCTGGTCAACCATTTTCACCATGCTGGTAAGAACGTATCCCGGAGCTTCTTTTGACTGGTCAAGGTCAACTCCGATAGCCAATTTTTTCTTCTCTCTTGCTGCTTCAAATAATCCTAAGCCCGATAAGCCCGAGGCATGATAAATAATATCTGCGCCTTTATCATATTGGCTGAGGCAGATTTCTTTTCCTTTGCCCGGATTTTTAAATCCGTCAGGGTTAACACTTACGTATGCAGAATAAATTTCGCAGTTCGGATTGCCGTATTTCACGCCCTGCTTAAAGCCTGCTTCAAATTTTCTTATTAAGGCAGATTCCATACCGCCTAAAAATCCAACTTTATTTGTCTTTGTAGTCAATGCTGCTAAGTAGCCGACAAGAAACGAACCTTCTTCTTCTTTGAACTCAAGCGCCTGAAGATTTGCAGGTATCATTGTCTTTTCATCTATGGAGTAATCCACGCATGCAAATTTTTTATCAGTGAATTCAGTAGCAACTTTTGTAATATCTTCAGTGAAAATAAATCCAACGCCGAATACAATTGAAATGCCCTGTTTGAAAGCAAGTTTTCTCAAAGCTGCTTCTCTATCTGAGCCGTCACCCGGATCGATAACTTCGAAGTCAATGCCCATATCTTTTTTAGCGCGTTCAAGTCCGTTATATGCAGCATCATTGAATGATTTATCGCCGCGTCCGCCGACATCGAATACAAGCCCTGCTTTTATAGGTGCGTCTTTCGGTACATCCGATTTATCTTTTTCCGAGCAGCCGTTGAAGGTTGCCAGAAAAATTATTGCCGGAATAAGTGCAAGTGAGAAGAGAAATAGTCCGAGAGATTTTTTCATAGATTGAATTTGTTTTGCAAATTTATTTATTAAAAACTATTTATAAAAATTTTATTCGTTCGGGATTGTATGGTGAAGCCTGCACCGCGCTTCGTAATGGTCTTTTGCGCCGACAAGTACTTTATCACTGCTGGCCGTATTGCGCTGAGTCCTGTTTGCAGGCGCTCCGCATATTACACAGATTGCCATTGCCTTGGTAACGTACTCTGCAACTGCAAGCAGCTTCGGCATAGGGTCGAAAGGCTGCGCGCGGTAATCCTGGTCAAGCCCGGCAACAATTACACGCTTGCCCGAATCAGCCAGCCGCTGGCAAACGTCAACTAGGTTTTCGCTGAAGAACTGCGCTTCATCTATGCCTATTACTTCGTAGTCAAAACTTTTTTCAAGTATCTCTTCTGCGTTCTCTATCATTTCGGACGGGTAGGACTGCTCGCTGTGAGAAACTATTTCTTCATTGCTGTAGCGGGTATCTATCTTTGGTTTAAAAACTTTTACCCGCTGCCTTGCAATTTCTGCGCGGCGTATTCTTCTTATAAGCTCTTCTGTTTTGCCCGAAAACATGCTTCCGCATACAACTTCTATGTGTCCGCTTTTTTTAAACGTGCGGATTTGTAAAGATTCGTTCAAAGTAATTTATCCGGTTAAAAATTAAAATTATTTTAAAGTAAAACTATAGGGAAGTAAATCTTTTAGTTTATGAACTTCGTACTTCTCAGGTGAAATCGCCAGTATAACAGTAAGCTGCGGATTGAATTCAACCATGAACTGCCTGCACACTCCGCATGGAAAAACAAATTCATCGTACGATGATGTGATGGCAATTGCGCGCAAATCCTTTTCGCCCTCTGATAGCGCTTTTGTAAATGCAACTCTCTCTGCGCATATAGTGGCAGGGAAGGATGCGTTTTCAATGTTAGTGCCTGTGTAAATTTTGCCGCTGCCGGCTAAAACTGCTGCGCCGACTTTGAAGTTTGAGTATGGGGAGTACGAGTGTTTCCTTACTGCCAGTGCCTCTTCAATCAGCTTTGTGTAGTACGGCGTGATGTCTGTAATGTTCTCTTTTGTCAAATTATAGTCTTATAATGGGTAATATATTTATTTCTTTCTATATTATCTACGCAATCTGAATTATGAGTTATGAATTATGAGTTATGAGTTATGAGTTATGAATTCTTGTGTACTTGTCATCCCGCACTTGATGCGGGATCCAATCATTTGTATCGCTAGGTAGAGACGCAATACTTGCGTCTCGAAAGTTGAAACGCAAAGAGCGCAAAGATAATCGCGAAGCACGCAAAGTTTTTAGTAAATGTTTATGTTTCACTAACAATCCGCCATGGCGGATCATTCCCGCCCCGCATCAGGTGCGGGATAATCTCCGGCGAAATCCAATCAATTTTTGATTTCAAAAAAGTCGGGAAATAGTCGGATTTTATTTACCACGAAAACACAAAACGCACAAAATTTCACAAAAATAAATCTTAAATCTGACATCTTAAATCTTAAATGAATTTGGTCGGATTTTGTTTTGCTCATCATTGTAAAAACAATACTGAAAATTTTTAATTTTAAAAAGTCGGGTTTTGGTCGGGTTATTATGTAAAGTTGAACTTATACCAAAACCTCATTCGTTTCCCTATAATATAAACAGAAATGAGTTATAAAATAAGAAGAGCTTACATATTGCTACTAATAGGTAAATAATTGTAAAAATTACTTGACACGGATTTCCACACTTCACTATATTCTTTTTTAAACCTTTGACTTTATGTAAATATTTCTTAAATTAGTATTTAATACAACAATTAATAGCAAATTATAGGATAAAATTTACAGTTTTTGTTTTTATCGCATAAATACAAAAGAAGTTTTTTTAAATTTATTCTTTTTTCTAATTCGATTTTTTTTAATTGATTAAAAAGATATTTAGTCATAAATTAATATTATTACCCTTAAAACCCTTTTATTAAATATTAGTAAAATTTGCATATGAAGACAAATTTTATACGATTTTTTATTTATTTATTCTTATCAATTACCTTAAATTTAACTGCTCAGCCTAGTAAACCTACAAAACCCAATTCCAATTCTTCGAGCAGTAATTTTTCAGTTGAATTTACTATTTCAGAAAATTCACCTGAATGTAAAAATAGCAATTATTGCTGTATCACAAGTTATTGTATTTCTCCAAGCGGAAAATTTATTGCATTCACATCAATGTCCGATTCGTTCTGGGATAATAAACTTACAATTTACAATCTTGAAAAAAGAGATATTCTAAAGACTTTTTTTATTAAGGAAGGTACTAAAGTTAGCTCCTGCAATTTTTCCAGTGATAATTCTACTTTTGCCTGGAATACAACCGGAAACGAAAACTACGTTTCAATATACAAACTAAAGGATGGCACATATAAAACTCTTAGTATCAAATGTAGAACTATGCAATTATCTCCTATTGGAAATATGCTGGTTACTTGTACAGATGGAACAGCATGGAATAATGAAAATTTTAATTTGATAGATATCAGCACAGGTAATATTATCAGAACAATTTTTAATGAACACAATAACTCCAACTTTAATTTAACTTCTAATGGATATTCAATATTAATTCCAACTCATGCCAGTTTGAATATCTGCAATTTTTTACCTCAGATAAATTGCAATTATTTTAATCTCGATAATCAATATTTACCGTTTAAGATTTCCCCTTATAATGAAAACGTTGCTGTCTACGGTACGATGCTTAAAATTTACTCGCTGAGAGATTTTTCTAATAAGACAGTTGAACAATATGTACATTCAAATAAAATTGATGTATGTTATACTCCATTAGATAAATTTTTAATTTATAATAACGGTGAATCAAAAAAAATTTATATTTATTCCATTGAGAATAATTCCAAAAGCGAGTTAGAAATATATGATTCACAAATCAGCAATCTTAACTTTTCCAATGACGGTAAATATTTTTTATATTTGGCAGATTATAAAATAAAAGTATGCAAGATTGAAAGTACTTTACATTATCTAAAAATTTATCAAAAATATTTTGAAGATGCTTATAAACAATATTTGAATAATTTAAAATCGGTTTATGATAACACCGGTTATAAAACAGAATTTGAACTGAAAAATGAATATGAAGACAGATTGTTAACAGAGATAAATCACAAGATGGATTTAGATATAGGTTTATATGGAGAACTAAATGATAAAATTAATTTTGATTTAAATTTAGAAAACGAAAAATATTCATCTGAAAACAAAGTTATTCAGGATAAAATTGAGAGCTCTATAGAATATGCGGAAGTCAAGATAGATAAAGTTGGGGTTTATGACAGCGAAAAAGAAATTTTACCTGTAACTATAAAGGATGTGAACGGAACAATAAAGATTGCAAGAAATGAGGCAAAGAGTTTGAAGGAAAATTTTCAGAATGCTGTAGTGCGATGTAAGAAAAAATTAAAATATGATTTGAAACAGTATGAATACTTTGATTTTCTAATAATACATCCGGATAATGGTAAAGAATACAAACTTTTGTAAAATTTCTAATTCAAAATTAATGAGCTTATTTAGAGACTTTATGCAGTTGTTAGTCTCCTGACCAACAACACAACGCTTGGTTGAGACGCAATATTTTGCGTCTCAAATGTAATGAAACAAATCCGTCAAACACCCTCCCGGACTTCGTCGGAACTCCCTCAAGTGGAGAATTATTATGGACCTGTTAAATATATAGTCGCCCATGTAAAGATGGGGAAAACACTCGGTGTTGTATTGTCCCCATGCTAAAGCGTGGGGTTAACGAGTTATCATTTCGATTTAACATATGTGACATCATATAAATCATAGTAATCTATGTTCCAAATTATGAACTTTAAACCCTCCTATTTTCCTTGTAAATTGTAGTAATGAAAAGACGGGCATTATTCAGGATATTCGATAGATACGTTGGGATACCAATTGTAATTCTTCTTGCCTTCTTCTTAAAAAGCAGGAAGCGCCTTCCGATTGAAAACATACAGAACATTTTATTTATAAAGCTTGCAGCAATAGGCGATGCGATTTTATTAATCCCTACTCTGCGCACTCTTAAACATAAATTCCCGAATTCAAAAATTACATTCGTCTGCTCGCCGATTAATTATTCTATCTTAAAAAAAATTCCTTACATAGATGAAATTATCAGCGTAGATATTCATTCGTACTTAAAGCATCCGTTCTTATTTTTTAAATTCCTTAAGCAGATAAGAAAAAAGAAATACGAAGTAGTGATAGATGCCGAGCAGTGGCCGCGAATATCCGTTATGATGTTTGCGCTTACGAAATATGATTACGCCATAGGCTTCTCTACAGAGGGACAGTACCGTCATTTTCTTTTTAATGCAGTTATTACCCATACAAGAGACCGTCATGAGCTTGAAGATTTCCTTGCATTGCTTGAGCCGCTTGGCATAAATATCACGGAAGAGGATAAAAAATTAGAGTATTTTTTAAATGATAAAGACTTTAAATTTGCAGAGGAGTTTTGGTCTAACCACCGCTTCGAAAACCGTACTGTTATCTGCTTGCATCCGGGATGCGGGGAGAACGGATTGCCGCGAGAGTGGCCCGTTAAAAACTACATCGCACTTGGGAAACGACTTATAAAATATGATAAGAATATTATCATACTGATAACCGGAGCAAAGTTTGAAAAGGTAAGATGCGATGAAATAGCAGAAGGCATAGGCGAAAATATTGTAAACACTGCCGGTCAGTACGAGATAGATAATGTTGTCGCTCTTGTAAAAAAAGTGAAGCTTATAGTCTGCAGTAATACAGGCATGCTGCACATAGCTTCCTGTGTAGGAACAAAAACACTTGGTCTTCACGGTCCTACGAATCCCGTAAAATGGGGTTCTTACAATAAAAACTCTGTACTAATCCAAAGCGATAAATTTTGCAGTCCCTGTTTGTATCTGGGACACGATTACGGCTGCCAGGAACCGACTTGCATGAACCATATTTCAGTAGATGACGTATTTATAAATATAAGAAAGGCTATACAGCCGGAATTATTTCCGGTCTTTAATATACTTAATAACAATATAAATCAGTTAATCTAAATAAATACTTTATGGAAAATACACAAACACCATTCGAGCTGATAGATGAATTAGAGCACGAGCAGGTTGTATTTTGTTCAAGCAAGGAAACCGGATTAAAGGCTATAATCGGGATTCACAACACATCATTAGGACCGGCACTTGGGGGCACAAGAATGTGGCAGTATGCAAATGATATGGAAGCACTGGTAGACGTATTAAGATTATCAAGAGGAATGACTTACAAAGCAGCAGTTGCCGGGCTAAACCTTGGCGGCGGAAAAGCTGTTATCATAGGCGATTCCCGCACACAAAAATCAGAACAGTTATTCAGAGCATTCGGAAGATTTATCGAAGGTCTATCCGGAAGATACATTACAGCAGAAGACGTTGGTACAAATGTAAAAGACATGGAGTATATAATGCAGGAAACACGCCACGTAACAGGTATCCCTGAAGAAGTCGGCGGAAGCGGAGACCCGTCTCCTGTAACTGCTTACGGAACTTATGTTGGTATGAAGGCATGCGCGCATGAAATTTACGGTTCGGATTCATTGAACGGTAAAAAAGTTGTTATTCAGGGCGCAGGCGGAAACGTTGGAAAGCATCTTTGCAAGTTCTTACATAAAGAAGGCGCAGTACTTTTTGTAAGCGATTTGTATGAAGATAAATTAAAACCATTGGTAGATGAATTCAAAGCAACTGTAGTCGGTATGGATGATGTTTACTCAATAGAAGCAGATATATTTTCACCTGCAGCATTAGGCGCAATATTGAACGATGAAACAATTCCGCAGCTGAAAGTAAAAATTGTTGCAGGTGCTGCAAACAATCAGTTGAAAGATGAAAAGAAACACGGACAGATGTTAAAAGACAGAGGCATTTTATATGCTCCTGATTATGTAATCAACTCAGGCGGACTTATCAACGTTTACACTGAGCTTGAAGGATATAACAGAGAGAGAGCAATGAAGAAGGCATCGAGCATTTATGATATCGTACAGAACATTATCAATATTTCAAAATCAGAAAACATTCCTCCTCACTTAGCATCTGCGCAGGTTGCAATGGAAAGAATTAATAATATTTCCAATGCAAAGAAGATCAGAGTCTACAGAGATATGAATCTTTTCAAGATGAGAAATTCGTAAAAGTAAATTGAACACTTAAAAGACCTGTCAGGTTTTTAATCCTGACAGGTCAAAGTGGTTAACAAACATAACTCTCGCCGCGCTTTAGAAATAAACCGCGGCTTATTTTTTAAAGAAAAATTATGGATACATTTGTTTGGGTAGCGGTAGTAGTGCTTATAATAGTAATTGCAATTGCTACAGTCACAACATCGGTAAATAAATACAGCAATAAACTTACGAAGAAATATCTGGATAAGTCCTTTGAGCAGGATGACGGAGATCCTGGTGAGCAGGATGCCAAGGTTACGAAAAATACAAAAGATGCGTAATCTGAAATGATAAGTACTAGAAAAACAACGAAACAGAATTTTACGCTCAGAAAAATTTTCGGACTAAACTGTTGTTAAAATAATCTAAATAATTTTACTTAAATTTAATTGTTCTGTTTTAACAGTAATATATTGCGCAAAAATAGAAAAAGCGTAACCTTAAATACAAAAGCTTTAAAATAACTCAAAACACATAAAATATATAAATGACACTATCCGGTAAACTTTTAGAGATATTCCAGACGAAAAACATAACAGATAAGTTCAAAAAGCGCGAATTTGTTGTAGAATATGCAGAAAATGCCAACTATCCGCAGACCATTTCCATGGAAATGCAGCAGGATAATTGCAGTGCTTTGGATAAATTCAATACAGGCGATTACGTTGAAGTGACCTTTGACCTTCGCGGCAGAAAATGGGTAAGTCCGCAGGGCGATACAAAGTACTTCAATACACTCGTTGCCTGGAAGCTGGCAAGAGCAGGCGGAAATGATTCGGGCACAGAAGAGGTTCATATCGACCCTCAGGATCCGAACGATTTGCCGTTCTAAGAGCCGGGCTTTCCCTCAAAAATATACCCTCAGATTCATTATATTATTAATTAAATTTGCCGGATTATTATAAGAGGGATGCAAGAACCTATAAGAAAAAAGTATAAAGAGCGCAGCACAATCCTTGCTGCGCTTTATAATCTGCTGCCCGGTCTGGGGTATTTTTATATAGGGAAATTCCGCCTTGGAATTATTTTCGCACTGCTCTATCCATTTCTTTTTATAATTGTAAATTACATTTCGGATTATCTTCCTCCTAAAACAAATTCCATTTTCTTTCTTGGCTCGTATGTAGTTCTCGTTATCCTCCCTGTCATTCATGTTATAATTCGTGTACGAAAAGAGCAGCTTCATAAAGTTTACATTCTTCAGAGGTATAATAAAGTTCTGCTGTATATAATATTTGCAGGACTGGCTTATGTTTATACCGAGTATCTGAAAGATCTTACCTATGAAATTCACAGAATTCCCTCCAATAGCATGCAGAATACTTTGCAAGTCAGCGATAGAGTCCTTGTAAAATATAACTGGTATGGAATTTATGATTCTTATTCCGGCAAGCGGCTCCTGAATTTCCATACACCGAAGAAAAACGAAATAGTGGTTTATTCATCCGATGAAGAGGGGTATCGGGAGCTTTTTCTCAAGCGATTAGTCGGCGAGCCTCGCGATACGATTCATATAATAGAGAGGAATGTTTTCATAAACGGAATTCAGGAGAGCGATAACCCGAATTTCAAATACGACAACATAAGGCGCGAAAGGGGATTCGTTAACTGGAATATTTATCCAAAAGGGGCAAAATGGAACGAAGAAAATTACGGGCCGATTTATCTTCCTGCTAAAAATGATATAGTAAAAATTGATTCCAATAATATTGTTCTGTGGAAGCCGGTTATTATCCGCGAGCAAAACCAAAAGTTAAGTAAAGAGGAAAAGGAAATTCTCATAGGTAAAATCCTTGCAAAAGGGGAGTATGAAGTAAAAAATAATTATTACTTTATGCTGGGCGATAACAGAACGAATTCATGGGATAGCCGCTATACGGGCTTGATAAGCGAAGAAGATATTCTAGGGCGAGTGGAGTTTCTGGTTTATAATCCGGATGCATGGGAGAGGTTTGGGAAAATACTAAAGTAATCTCTACGCTCCCACTTTCTGCTTTATCAGGTCAATAATAAAATCATAATCGGGCTCATGCTGAACGAAGTCAAGATTATCCGAAGGTACAATTAAAATAGGGGAGAGATTGTAATTTGAAATCCATTCTTCATAGCTTGTGTTTAGCAGCTCAAGATAAGATACATCAATATCTTTCTCAAAAACTCTTCCGCGTTTTTGAATTTGCTTTACTAAAGTTTCAGTATTTGCTTTAAGGTATACAAGCAAGTCAGGTGGTTTAAGAAAATACGTCATCTCTGCAAAGAGCTGGCGGTAGTTTGCATAGTCTCTGTCAGTCATATTACCCATTGTATGTAAATTCTTTGCGAAGATTTCCACATCTTCGTAAATGCTTCTATCCTGTATCACTGATTTTTCATTCATAAGAATTTCCTTATGAGTTTTGAATCTATGCGATAAAAAATAAACCTGAAGGTTGAATGACCACCGCTTCATATCATCGTAAAAATCCTTTAGATAAGGGTTATCATCTACTGATTCAAAGTAAGGTGTGAAATCGAACTGCTCTGCAATTTTTTTTGTAAGCGAAGATTTGCCTGAGCCTATATTTCCTGCTATAGAAATAAAGATTTTCTTATCGGTCATGGGTTAGGTACCTTAAGTAAAATTTTTAAAAGAATAAATGAGCGATTACGGGAAATAAAAAAACCGTCCTGCTTTCACAGAACGGTTTTTGATTGGAATGAAAATTATGCTGTTGCGTCTGCTTTTTTATCAGCGCCTTCAACTATTAATGCTTTCTTTTTATCTTTAATCTTTGTAGCTGCTTTACCGGTAAGACCTCTTAAATAGTAAAGTTTAGCTCTTCTGATAGAACCTTCTTTTACGATATCGACCTTAGCAATTCTAGGTGAGTTCATCGGGAAAATTCTTTCGACGCCTACGCCGTTAGAAATTTTTCTGACGCGGAATGTTTTGCTGATGCCGCCGCCTTTTATTCCCATTACGATTCCTTTGAAAAGCTGGATTCTTTCTTTATCGCCTTCGATAACCTTTACGGAAACCGAAATTGTATCGCCGACGTGAAACTCCGGGGGGTTGGTTCTCAATTGCGCCGCTGTTACTAAATTAATTATTTTTTCCATTGTCGTTTACTCCCTAATGGTGTTTGTTATTATTAAAAAACTCTGTGATTTCTATTTTTCTTCCCCCTCCTTACGAAGGAGGGGGACTGAAGGGGCGGTTCAATTTGTTAACCACCCCCAACCCCCTCCTTATTAGGGAGGGGGCATATAAACTGTTATGTCAGTGAACTTAGAAAACTTTATCTGTCTTTCTACTTTTTACTTACTACTTATTACTTCTTCTTACTCTTCCTGTACTTCGCTTTTGCCTTCTTCTCTCTCCACTCTTTTATCTTTGCATGATTTCCTGAAAGAAGTATATCCGGCACTTTGTATTTACCATATTTCTCAGGTCTCGTATATAAGGGCGCATCAAAAACCGTATCTACCTGGAACGTATCAGTCAATGAGCTTTCGCTGTCTCCCAATGCTCCGGGAATTAATCTTGCAACTGCATCCATAAATATAACTGCGGCTAAATCTCCGCATGATAATACAAAATCTCCTATGGAAACTTCCTCTGTTGCCAGATATTTTATTACGCGTTCATCTATACCTTTATAGTGACCGCATAGCAGCATAAAATTCTGCTTAAGTGAAAAATCATTCGCTGCTTTTTGGTTCAATCTCTTCCCCTGTGGAGAAAAATTGATAATTGCATCGTACTCTCTTTCATTCTTCAGCTTTTCTGCGCATCTGAAAAACGGTTCGGGTTTAAGTATCATTCCGACTCCGCCGCCAAATGGCGAGTCATCTATCTGTCTGTACTTTCCTTCGGCATAATCTCTGAGATGATGAACATAAACTTCCACTAATCCTTTTTTTGTCGCTCTTCCTATTAAACCGTTTTCAATAGGAGAAGTCACAATTTTCGGATTAGCTGTTAGTATATCAAATCTCATAATTATTATTCCAGAAAGCCTTCAATAAGCTCTACAATAATTTTTTTTTCATCTGCATCGATGCTTTTCACAAACTCTTCACGATAGGGAATTAATATTTCTTTTCCCTCAATGCTTTTTACATTGAGTATATCATGCGAGCCGTAGTTATCTATCTTTTCCAGAGTACCCAGCAATTCATTTCCGTTAAAAACATTAAAGCCGATTATCTCATAGTGAAAATATTTTCCTTTGGGAAGCTTTAATTTCTCTTCTTCAGGTATAAGAATTTCATAATGAACGAATGCCGCTGCCTCTTCTTTTGAATTTATTCCTTCAAGCTTTATTGTAATCTGCGAATGTGTTACATCGCATTTTTCAATTTTGAATTCAAATTCATCATTCGGATTCAGCGCGAACAAAGATTTCCTTTCATCAAAAAGATAAACTCTTTTTAACTTGAGAAATCTCTCGGGATATTCTGTAAACGGAGTTACTTTCAACAGTCCTTTTATTCCTGAGCATCCGCTCAATTTACCTATGCAAATGAAATCGTTGTATTCCAATATTAGTACAAATAATTATTGCTGCTCGTGTTTTTCGTGTCTATCCGGTATTTCAAGAATTGCAATTCTGCCTTGTTTGGCTGCTATTGCTCCAAGTAAAGTTCTGATTGCCTTTGCCGTTCTGCCCTGCTTGCCAATCACTTTACCGGTTTCCGTTTCGTCCACAAAAAGTTTGTATTTAATTTTGTTTCCGTCTTCTGTTTCTTCTATTACTACTGCTTCAGGCTTATCGACCAAATGCTGGGCGATAAATTCAATGAAGTTTTTCATGTTTGATCTCCTTTGGGGTAGTTTAATAGGAATCTTAACTGCTAAAGAAAAACTTTCTCACTAGAATACGGACTCAGAATTAGCCGTGTAATATACTCATGTATATTAGCCGCATTGTTATTCTCGCTTTGCCCGCCCTGATATAACTTAATGCTCCCAACAAGTTAATGAAGGGGAACTTATAAATTACAAATTAAAATTAAGCGGTCTTCTCAGCTTTAGCTTCAGCTTCTTTTTTTGCTTTGTTTTCTTTTCTTCTTACTTTTTTAGCTTTTGCTGTTTCTGCTTTTCTGCTTCTATCAGCTATGAACTTATTATATTCATCTGTGATTTTTGTCTCATCAGCACCTTTTCTTGTAAGATGAAGCTTTAGCATGAAGCCTTCTTTACTTAGAATGCTTCTTACTGTATCAGTCGGCTGTGCGCCGTTGTTCAGCCAGTAGCTTACTCTTTCGTCTTTCAAAGTTACTACTGCCGGTTCAGCATTCGGATTATAATGTCCGACTGATTCGATGAATCTTCCATCTCTTGGTGAACGGGAGTCTGCAGCAACTATTTTGTAAACGGGATAAGCTTTCTTTCCCATTCTTTTTAGTCTTAATTTAACCACGTTTTTGTGTATCTCCTTTTATATTATTAATTATTTTTATTTAAATTTCATTTGGTTCATAAAGTTTGGCGGCAGTTTCATTTTCTTCATCATGCCTTTTGCTTTATTTTCATTGAAGCCTTTCATCATTTTTGCCATATCTTCATACTGCTTTATAACTTTATTTACTTCCTGTATCTGGTTTCCGCTTCCGTTGGCAATCCTTCTTCTGCGTAAGCCGTTTATTATTTTAGGATTTGCTCTTTCTTCTTTAGTCATCGATTGTATCACTGCTTCAACTCTTACCATTACTTTTTCATCAATCTCTTTGCCCTGCATTGCTTTTGCTGCGCCGGGAATCATAGAGAGTAAGCTTGTAAGCGAACCCATTTTTTTTATCTGCTTTATGTACATTAAGAAGTCATCGAAATCGAATTTATTTTTCGATAGCTTCTCTTCCATTTTTTCAGCTTCGCTGAAATCAAAATCCTGCTGGGCTTTTTCTACAAATGAAACTATATCACCCTTGCCCAAAATTCTGCCTGCCATTCTATCCGGATGAAACTCTTCCAATGCTTCAAGCTTTTCACCTATACCGACGAATTTAATTGGCTTTTGCACGACTGCTTTAATGGATAAAGCTGCACCGCCTCTTGTATCACCGTCTAATTTTGTAAGAACTACTCCGTCAAAATTCAGTTTTTCATTGAACGTTTTTGCAGTGTTAACTGCATCCTGTCCTGTCATCGCATCAACTACAAATAATATCTCGCCCGGGCTTACTGCATCTTTAATTGCGCGGACTTCATTCATCATCTCTTCATCGATAGCTAAACGTCCTGCAGTATCGATGAGCAACGTATCTCTTGCATTCTCTTTACAGTATTGAATTGCTGCTTTGGAAATCTTTACAGCATCTTTTTCACCATCGATGGAGAATACCGGTACACCGATTTGTTTACCAAGAACTTTTAATTGCTCTATAGCAGCTGGTCTGTATATATCGCAGGCAGCAAGTACAGGCTGCTTGCCTTTCGATTTTAAGTGTTTTGCAAGCTTTGCTGAAAAAGTTGTTTTACCCGAACCCTGCAAACCGACCATCATAATAATGGAAGGAATATCGTTTGTAAAATTTATATCAGCTTTTTCTGCGCCGAGAAGATTTATAAGCTCATCGTTGATTATCTTAACGATTAACTGTCCCGGTGTTATGCTTAGCAGTACATTTTGTCCTAATGATTTTTTCTTTACTTCTTCGAGGAAGGAAGTAACAACTTTGGAGTTTACGTCGGCATCGAATAATACTCTGCGTATTTCGCGGAGCGATTCGTCTATATTTTTTTCTGTTATCTTACCTTCACCGCGTATTTTTTTCAGTACGCCTTCCAGCTTCGAGGATAAATCGTCAAACATTCGTTAGTCTTTCGTAGTTTATTCTGTAATTTTTTCTATACAAAAAATACGTTCCAACGCCAAAGCCCTGGAACGCTTATATTGTACATTAATAGTTATGTATTGCAAATTACCGAATTATAAAGATTTTTACAAGGGAAATTACGATGTGTGAACGGGAAATTTTACACCTAAGTGTTGTAAAAATAGAATTTGAGTTTTTAGAGTTCTTTACTAAACTAAAGAAATTTACTTTTGTGCATTCTTTATCTTTTTAATATATAACTTAGGCAGTTCATCTTTTGGGTTTATTTTAAGTATTTGGTTATAATCTTTAAGTGCTTTCTCGTAATCTTCTTGTATAGTATAAATTTTCCCTCTGGTGTAAAGTGAATATATGTCTTCCGGGTTCAATAGTAATGCGCGATTTAAATACAAAAGAGATTTTGTATAATTTAGTTGATCATAATAAACTCCACCAAGAATTCCATATGGATAATAAGATGTTGAATCAAGTATAATTGATTTTTCTAAGTCAGTAATACTTTTTTTATATTGTTTAGCATCAGAATAAGCTGAGCCGCGTAGTGAAAATAATATTGCATCGCTACCGTCTATAGCTATTGCTTTAGTGGAGTATTTTATCGCATTTTTTGAATCCTTTATAAGAAGATAGCAACGAGCCAAGTTTGTTAAATCATATAAATTACTCGGCTCTATTGAAAGTGCTTTTTGAAAGTCAGCAATTGCTTTATCGTACTCACCTAACCTGTAATATTCAAACCCTCTATTTCCAAATGGTCTTTCGTCTTTAGGATTTAATTCTATACTTGTTGAAAAATCTTCAATTGCTTTTTTATTATCTGGTATCATGGAATATGCATAACCCCTGTTGTAATAATAATCGGCTTCATTTGGCTTAAGATTTATTGCTATGGTAAATTGTTCAACTGCTTCTTTAAAATTCTTATAATTTTTATAAACCAAACCAAGATTACTCTGACTTATATCATCAACCGGGTCAATACTTACTGCCTTTACCAGATCTTTTTCAGCATTGGCATTATCTTTTAACAGCAGATATGATGCACCCCGATAAGCATAAATTTTTGTAAGAGAGGAATCAGCTTCAAGTGCTTTAGAATAAAACTCGATTGCTTTACTCGAATTACGTTGAATATAACAAGAGTCTGCTAAATGCAGATAGTCTTTTGCACTTGTCTGAGCAAATAAAAAATCACAATAAGAAGTGATTACCAAAAATATAAAATACAGAATAATCTTCATAGAGATTGAAGTAAAAATTTTAAAAAATAAAATAATTCAGAAGTGAAATTTATACAAGGGAATACGATATGTAAAACGGGAATTTTTACACTAAAGTACTGTAAAAAAAATTATTTGAAAATTTTCCTTTTGATTTAATTTGAAAGATTGAAACTAAAATCCGATTCTATGCATTATTATTCTGATTAAGAAAAGTAGAATAATATTAGTTCAGGTACCGAAATGCTATAATATTGCTACTGAATCCGTAATTGAATTAAAGTATTTTACTACTCAACTCTAAAAGAAAAAATAATTATAAAATGATTGAATTTTTACGTCAGCCATGGCATTGGTCTGTAGCCGGTGTTTTGATTGGGTTAATTGTTCCCGTTTTACTTCTATTGGGAAATAAGAAGCTGGGAGTTTCCTCATCATTAAGACATTTTTGCGCAATGTGCATGCCTTCTAACATTTCCTTTTTTAAATACGACTGGAAGAATGAAATTTGGAATTTAGTTTTTATAGCAGGAATTTTTATCGGGGGATTTTTAGCAGCTAATTTTTTGCAGAATCCTAATCCTATAGAAATTACTGATTCTGCCAGGGAATCTTTTATAAATCTTGGCATTAAAGATTTCAGCCTGTTAATGCCTGTAGAAATCTTTTCGTGGAAAAATCTCTTTACCCCGGTCGGATTAATATTTTTTGTATTTGGCGGATTTCTTATCGGCTTTGGTACGCGTTATGCCGGAGGATGCACTTCAGGACATACAATTATGGGTTTATCAAACCTGCAGTTACCATCACTATATGCATCAATTGCTTTTATGGTTGGCGGATATTTATCCGCAAATTATCTGATTCCATTAATCTTTAAATTACTATTTGCTTGAAAAATTTTAAATATTTAGTTGTTGGTATTATATTCGGAATTATTTTTGTTAAAGCAGAAATAATAAGCTGGTTCAAAATACAGGAGATGTTTTACCTGGATTCATTTTATATGTTCGGTGTAATTGGTACTGCAGTTTTGACAGGGATGATTTCTGTATTCATTATCAAAAAATTTAAACTGAAAACAATTTCAGGTGAGGCTATAACATTTCAGGATAAAAAATTCCACAAAGGTCAGATAATCGGAGGATTAATTTTTGGCGTAGGATGGACTCTTTCCGGCGCATGCCCGGGTCCGTTAGCAGCACAGATAGGAAGCGGATTCACTGTAGTGATAATAACATTTCTCTGCGCTATTGCCGGTACATGGTTCTATGGATTAATAAAAGAAAAGCTGCCGCATTAAAAGATTTTAAATTCAGATTTTCTTAAAACACATGTAAAAAGAATGCCATTCAGTATTTGGTGATATCTGCAGGTGCTTTCTCGTAATCTTCTTGTATAGTATAAATTTCCCTCTGGTATAAAGTGAGTATAAATCTTTAGGATTCAGCTGTAATGCAAGGTTTAAATTTAAGAGAGCGTTTGGTAAATCAAATTCATTATAATATATTCCACCTAGAATTCCATAAAGAGCGCAGTCTCTTGAATCAAGCGAAGTTTTTACAATTAAAATTCACGGCATGTGAACGGGAATTTGCACCTGAATTTTGCAAGATAAAACTTGAATTTTTGGAAAATTTATACACCATTAAATTACTTACTTCGAAACTTGTTTATTTCTCTGATTATAGGGGTAACTATTGCATCTGATGGATCAATTTTAAGAACTTCATTACAATCTGCCATTGCTTCATCATATTTGTCCAGATAAAAATAGCCGGTTGCGCGGGAAGTTAAAAGAAATAATGATTTTGGTTTTGATTTCAATTTAACTGAGCATAGCTCAACAACTTTTTTATAATCTATTTTCCCCAGAGGTATGGAATTATGTCTAACATAAAATAAGGCTCTTTCACTTAATATCTCTATATCATCAGGTTCTAAATTTACTGCTGTATTGTGGTCAGCAATGCTTTTTTCATTTTCTTTTAAATCGTCATATGCTTTTCCTCTGCCGCTGTATGCTTCGGCATATTTGTTATCAAGCTCTATTGCCTTAGTGTAATATACTACGGCTTCACTGTTTTTATTTGAATAATAATAAACTTCTGCTAAATTTTTATATCTGAATGCGTTCGCTTTGCCCGTGTTAATAAGATATGAGAAATCAATAATCGCCTTAGGATAGTTCAGATTTAATAAATAGGCCATTCCGCGAGCTTCATAGGCTTCAGCTTTAACGAAGCCTAAATTAATTGCCTTTGTATAGTTATTTACTGCTGAATCATATTTTTCCAGGTCAAGGTAAACGTTTCCCAGATTGAAGTATGCAATTTCATAAGCCGGATCGAGTTCAATTGCTTTTAAATAACTCTTAATAGCTTCATCGTAGTTCTCTTCCTCTCTGTAAATGTTGCCCAGATAATTATACGGACTTTTCTTGTCAGGAGCTAATTTGATAACCTTGATAAAATCCTGTTTAGACTGTTCATATTTTTCTGTGTTGAAAAGGCTAACTGCGCGGTGATATAGGAGTTCATCATTTTCACCAAAGGCAGTAATAGCGTAGTCTGTGAGTTCAAAGGCTTTTATATAATTTTCTTCTAGAATATATATATTCGCAAGATTTACATAAGGATTATAAGCATTTGCTCCCAGCTCAATTGCTTTTAAATAATCTTTTTTTGCCTCATCAAATCTGTTTAAGTTGTGAAATGAAAATCCGCGCCTTCTGTAGTACATAACAGAATCAGGATATGACTCAATCAATATTGAATATAATTTTATAGACTCCTCATAATTTTTAGCATCATATGCAGAATCAGCCTTCGAGATTACGCTGTATAATTTATCTTCCTGTGCAGTAAGATAATTGACTCCTGTCACAAGGAATAAAAAAACTAAAACAATTTTAATTTTCATATTTTTAATTCCCTTTATAAAAGTTTCTTATTACTTTTGATGTATTATCTTTATTTATTACCAGCATATAAAAAGTGTTGTCTCTGTATTCAGTTGTTATATAAAGAAATGCATTTTGAAAATTTACACTTGCAGGTATATCAGTAAGCTGTTTGTATTCAGTCCCGTTCCACGCAGCAGCCTGCAAGCGCGATAGGGAATCCTGACGGACAGTTACAAATCTGTCCTTACTCTCGCCTCTAATATTCGACGGGTAATTATAATACGGATTTGTAATTGTAAACATATTTGTCCATGCTGACTCTGAAAAATATGAAACTATAGTAGTATAAGAACTGATTTTTAAAATATCAGTATTGATAGGTGTAATGCTGTCATCTTCAGGTTCGTTTTTTACAAATACGGGTCCGGAATCCGTCACTCTGTAAAAACTTCTTGTGAAGTTATTCTCTCTTACAATTAAGTAAATATTCCCGTTTGATTTTGCAAAGCACTTTATAAACTGTCCCGTAACATTGTACGGCGTGAAGATACCATTTTCAAATTTATAATATTTCAACGAATCATACAGATAACAATAAAATTTTCCTCTGCCGGCAAACATCGGAGGGAAAATATAAACTGAATCGGGCTGAGGCTGATTATAAATTGTATAGCTTCCGTTATCATAAATCATGAATTGCTGCTTCCCGTCAGAAACTCTTTTTCCTTTATAAACTATATAGGAGTTATCGTAGATATATCCTTGCTGCGCATTGAACACTGAGTTCTGCTCGGTGAATTCCACAGGTACATTATTTGTAACTTTATATAATTTATTGAATGAAGAAGCGAAGTAACTGTTTCTATCTATTACCTGTATATCCGTTATGTTATCGAATGTTATATTTTGAGTGGACCACTCATAACTGTCTGAAGCAGTTCCGGGATTAGTAATTACATCATCGCTTTTACAGGAGATTAGTAATATTGAAAAGCAAATAACAACAAACAGATTTAAGATAATTTTCATAATTGAGATTGAATATAATTTTACTTCAGCTTTCCTTTTAAAATTTTTGTTGCTCTGTACCTGTCTATCATATAATATGAATTATCTGCGTAGTTGCTGACAGTCCTCACCATAAGCAGGTTCGGCGGAGTAACTGCTGATGACGGAAAATTTGTCTGCCCATATTTTGTATTCGCAGAATATACATCACAGTATGCAACTGAATTCTGATCGAACCAGATAGATAAAAACTGTGCCCTAGTATTGCCGGCAAGATAACTTATAAAATTTGTATTGGCGGGAGTATTATAAATGAAAAAATTTGTCCAGTTAGCGCCGTCAAAATAATCAAGTCTGTGCTGTGCGGAATCCTGCGTCACTCTGATAACATCGCTGTTTAAAAACTGCAGTCTTCCCTGTGAAGGAACACTGGAAACAAGCAGCGGGGAATTATTTATTATTCTATGCACTCTGTCTTCTGAAAAAGTTGAAGAGGTAGAAGTGAAAAGATAAACCACATCACCGACTTTTCCCATTCCTCTTATATTTTCCGCAGGAGGTAAGGTTAATTCCGTTACCGTTCCATTATCAAATAAGTAATAGCCGTAAAAATTACTAAAGTAAAATTTATTTTTACTTATGAATATAAATCTTTGTGTGGGGTACTCAGCTGTAACATTATAAGTAGTAAATACACCTGTATCATATATTTTAAATACGAGAGGCGATGTACCGCTGCCTGTGCTTCCCCAGAATACAACATTATTTTTATCGAAAGCCTCAACTCCGCCGCAATGAAACGTGCTGTCCTGAAAATTAATTCTTTCAATGTTACTGCCGGTTACTTTGTAAGACGAATTTCCTGCTATAAAGGCTACATCATCATTAGCTGCTGCAATCCGTGAAACGCTATCCATCGATACGGGAATCACCGTCCAGTTATAATAATTTCCATCGCCGGTAGTTCCGTCAACTGTAACTTCACTGCACGATATAAAACATGATGAGATAATTATTAGTATCGTAAGATTGTAAATATATTTCATAAAAAGTTCTTAATGTATTATAATTTAAACAAATATATTTTCATTTTATACTAAGATTATAATATTCAATATATAAAGTAAATGTGCTGCTTGTGAAAATGTTTTTTTTGGAACTTCATGTATATAAAGAAAGTTGAATAAGATAAAATCGACAAATTAAATCACTAACCCCAAATGAAAAAAATCCTTACTCTCTTTGTATTAATTTTCACACTTACAATTTTATCTGCAGCAGGATTTGCTCAGGACGACTCAGACAAACCGGAAAGAATGCTTAAAAAGCTTGCCACACTTAAGGGCAACTGGAACGGTTCACTGGAATATCTTGACTACGGTGATAATAAAACAAAAACGAAGCTTCCGACTGTATGCGAAGCTGTGTATAATAAATCAGGAAATGATAAATTTCTTTCGGTGAAATTTATTTTTGATGAAGGAAATGGAAGAACGGTTACGGGTGAAGATGCCTGGACAATTTTGGATGAGGGTAAAATTTTTTTCTACGACAGCACAAACTATATCATTACAAACTACTATCAGAACGATGATAATAACGATATAGCAGTATTTGTTTTTGAAAAAGAAGGACAGGATAACAATAAACCCTGCACTATAAAGCAGACTTTTGAAATGCATAATGATTCATTTTCTATAATAAAGAAAGTGAAGTATAAAGATTCAGATAGTTTTTTTATCAGACACGAGTTTGCATTTCAGAGAGTGAAATAAGTTAATTACTCTTTACTGCTTTAAATAATTTTTTCACCTCTGAGTGATAAAAATAAAACGTACCTTCTTTAAAATTGCTTGCTTTGCCAAGCGTATTAAAAGATGTCAGCCCGGAAGGAAAATTTTCCTGCTGTTTGTATTCTCTACCACTCCAGGTATTACCGTGAAAATTGTTCTGATTATCGAGAGTTATTACTGAAAAGAAATCTTTAGAGTCGCCGCTAATATAAACAGCCTTCTCACCATTCGAGTTTGTATAGCTGCTGTAAAATTTATTCCATCCCGTACCGGTGTAATCATAAAACTCAACTGACATATCTTCCTCTTTTACTTTTATAATATCGTTGTTCAGAAAAAATAATTTTCCGTCCGGTGCTTCGTTTCTCACTTCAACTGCAGAGCCGTTCTCAATTTTAAAAAAAACATTGAATCCATTATTCTCATATTTTGAAATAAGATATATTTCATTATTCATCTTTGTAAATTTTAATGCTGCATGATTATTCGGCAAAGTGTGCTCTGTAAAAACTCCTTTGTTAAATTCATACCAGGTTATCGGTCCTTCATTTGTTGTGTAAAATTTATCTTTATCGAGTATAAAAACCTCATTCAAAAAATCACCGTGCTTTAATGGTAAGTTATAACTCTTCGCCGTTCCGTTAGAATAAATTTTAAAGAATGCTGTATCGGAAGGGAAGGTTTTATAGCCGAGGAAGACTGCATAGTTTTCATCGTATGCTTTCACATCAACGGGAGTAAATTTTTCATCGTGAAAATTTATTTCAGTTCTTATGCCGTTTGCAATTCTATAGCTTTTAATTCCCGAAGCAAATACAACATTTGAACTGCCGGAAGATATGCTTGTGATTCCTTCAAGCCCTTCGCTTGCTACTGACCAGCTGTAATAGTTCTCTGAAGGGGAATTTGTTCCTACCGGAGATTCAGTATTGCAGGATAAAAAAGATGCTGATGCTGCAATCAGAATTATGAAAGCAAATAAATAAAATTTCATATTGTAATTTGTTATAACTTAAACTTTTGAATTATTGAATTTCAGATACAGAAATTTCCGTGCAGTGATTTTTCTGTTATGCGAGATGTTGTTACAGATTTTTTTACGGTGAAAAAACTAAAAAGATGCAAAGCAAAAGCCCGGCTTCCCGGGCACATGCTTCTCTGCTGAGAAATTACCTCAGCTTGCACCTATTGCTTCAAGGTATTCCAACACAGGTCTTGCTTCATCACCGCCTTTTTTTGCATGATGAATTAGCTGTAATCCATGTGGTCCCTTTGATGATTTTAATTCGGGATAAACAGTTAAAATTTGTTTCACAATATCCAGATGTCCGAGCATTGTTGCACAGAAGATGTTCATACGCGCACCGTTTGAAAGTAGGAATAAAGCTATGTCTCTATCACCAACGTGTCCGGCGGCTTCAATAGCTGTTTCAAAATCGCCTCCACCCCAGTCCCAAGAAGCATTCAGAAGCCCCGGTTCCTGAGCCAGCATGGATTTTACTGCATCTAAATCTTTATGCGCTTTACCTACAAAATCTTTCACAAGGTCTTTATCTAAAGCCGGACCTTTATCTTTTTTCACTTGTTGAGAAAATATATCAGCACCTGAACCCGGAGCAATAATTGTTAGTGCACTAAGAGCGGAATAAGTCAGGAATTTTTTTCTTGTAATCATTTTTTGTAAATTCAGTTTTTGTTGAAGTAGTTAGCTAGGGAATTTTAGGAGGGATATTCTCTATTACGGGGAAAAATGAATAAAGTTAGGTTGTTGTTTAACATATTTTTATACCACTTTGTGAGTTTAAAATTTTTGAAATTTGGGTAGTAATCTGTCAGAAAGAGTCTAAATTTTGATATAAGTTGTTATTGTAAATGAACTTTATACTTAGTTTAACTAACCATAAAGGAAATTAGTATATTTCTTGATATAAATCATATTTTGCAAAGCGGGAATTGCTTAGTTTTATATGATAGTTAATTGCGGTTACAGGCATGATAATAATTTTTAACTAAATTTAATTTTTAAAATTAAATTCATAGAAATGTCGTTCCCACTCTCTACAAATAAAGATTCAAAAGAATTTGTAAAAAAATTTACTAAGTTTGCATCATCTATTTCAGAAGGGGTGATAATTTCTGATGAGAAAGAAGAAATTATCTGGGTGAATAAATCATTCGAGAAAATTTCAGGATATACGCTTAAAGAGCTGATCGGAAAAGGACCGGAGATATTTCACGGTGAAAAAACCAATAAAGCGGCAGTCCGGAATTTAAGAAAATCCATTAAAAGAGGTGAGACTGTTTCAATTGAAATAGTAAATTATAAACCTGACGGAACTCCTTACTGGATAAACCTGACAATCACACCGATATTGAACGAGAACAATAAAGTAACAAAATATATTTCATTTGAACGCGATATTACCGAGCAAAAATTAAGCGAGAAAAACAAAGAGCAGTCTGAAGAGATTTACAGAATTCTTTTTAAAAAGAGCCCGGTAAATATGTTTATATTCGACCCCGTTACTTATAAAATGATTGAAGCTAATGAGACGGCATTACAGACTTACGGGTATACTAAAGAAGAATTTTCCAAACTTACAGTAAAAGATATAAGACCGCCTGAAGACTGGAAAAGAGTAAAAAAGATAATCAAAGATATTAACGAAGAATTTGTGGTTAAAGGTGTATGGAAACACCTGAAGAAAAACGGCGAAATAATTTTTGTTGATGTAAAAGCGAGAGCAATAGACTACAATGGCAAAAAAGCAATATTAACTATTGCTATAGATGTATCTGACCGCCATTTAAAGGAAGTGGAAATAGAAGATTTAAATAGTAACCTCATATCTCTGAATTTCTCTCTTAAAGAAAACCTGGGAAGAAATAACGAACTGCTTCGTGAATTGAAAATTAAAGAGCAGAAACTATCTGCAGCAAGGCAATCGGCGAAAATAGGCATGTGGGAAATTGATATAAAGACTAATAAGATTACAGCTTCAGAAGAAGTGTACAATATTTTCAATTTTAAACCGGGTGAAAAATTAACATTTAAAAAATTTCAAAACAGAATACATAAAGATGACCTGGACAGGTATACTAAAACTATAGATAAGATGGTAATTAATGCCGAGCCTATTGATATAGAATATAAATTAAAACCTGTTGACGGAAACTGTAAGCATATCGTTACTAAAGGCGCGCTAATTTATGATGATAACGGGCACCCTGAATTATTTTCAGGAATAACAATTGATATTACCGATAAGAAACATAACGAGGCAAGATTAACGGCTGAGCTGAATAATATTAATATAATTCTTTCCAGCATTACAACACCGTTTTTCATTGTAGATAAAAAATATAATCTGCTCTTCATGAATGATACTTCCGCCAGACTTTCGGGGTTTACAAAAGAAGAACTGGTTGGAAAAAATATTTTTGAAGTATATCCTGACCGTGATTTTATAGAAGAGAAAAAAGAATATGATAAAGCCATTAAAGAAAATAAAAGCCGCAGGTTTGAAGCTACATACTTTGGAAGAACTTTTACAGTCAATCTTTATCCTTCTGATATCGGTCTGGCTGTATCAGCTATTGAAATAACCGAGAATAAAAAAATAACTAAGGAACTTGAGGAAAAAGCAAAGTTCATTGAAGAAACAGGAAATAATACTCCCGGTGGAATAATTCAGACTGTTTATCATCCCGATGGAAGAGTTGATGCAGCGTACATCAGCGAAGGATTTAAAGAACTTTGGGGATTAAATCCTGAAGATGTAAAAAAAGATGTAGAGAAAAGGTTTGCCCCCATTCATCCCGAAGACAGGGAATCAGTTAAAAATGATATTGCTAATGCCATAAAAAATCTTATCCCGCTTGACCATAAGTTCAGGTTTATAAATCAAAAGACAAATGAAGTAAGGTGGGTTCATGCTAAAGCCGTTCCAAGTAAAAGAGAAGACGGCAGTGTAGTTTTAAACGGAGTATTTCT
>JBHEKU010000319.1:0-5394 GCA_041859205.1 Ignavibacteria bacterium
GATTCAAATTTTCCCGAAATTGTTTTTACAATACCATCAATTTTATTTTTCCGTCAATGACGAATTTTTGACGGGTTTTGATTCAACCGACTTGGCGGACTGCAAAATAAGAATTCCAAATCTGAAATCTGAAATCTGAATTCTGAATTCTTTAGCAATTTACAATTTACAGCAATGCAAAAAAATGGAATCTTCCCTATTAGTAGGTATAGAGTGAAATTTTAGTTAAAAAACTGAATTGAATTAGACGCGAGAATTGAGTAAATTGTATAACATGGCGGATATAGCTCAGTAGGTAGAGCGTCAGATTGTGGCTCTGAATGTCACGGGTTCGAGCCCCGTTATTCGCCCAAAACTATAGACCTGTCAGGTTTTTAATCCTGACAGGTCTATTTTTTTATATCCTACCTTTTCATATTTTTCATTGTATATGATATCAATATTTAAGATTTTCAAAAATGTGTAAAGTTAAAATAATATTAATAATTTTATTTAGCACATTCAGTCAGATTGTGAGCGCACAATTTGTAGATTACTTTAAAATTTCTTATGATTGGATATTTATTCATGATAACATTTTATTAAAAGATATTTTTGAAAAAAACCGGCAAATTTTATCAAAGAATAAAGTTGCTGAAATAAAATGTAAAGTAAATAACAAAGAAAACCTCACTTGCAAATATGAAGTAAGAAAAGATGGGTTGATAAGTGAATATAGTGAATTCAATACATTTCCTTTCTTTGAAGATAAACACTATTCCATTAAATACTTTTCAAATCCTTCTGAATCAAATAGTTTATTTTTCAATCTAAAAAGTATTGAAAAATATTATTATGAAAAATCAGGAAAACAAAAACTTTGGATAACATATTTATTCTCAAATGCAGGTTATCCTGATTCAATTCAAAGAACATGGGATAGAAGTGATTCATATGAAATTTTTAGATTCAGTTATAATAATTTAATCGAAAATAAATTACTTACATCATATACAGATGAATACTTAAATGATAGTATAAATTTCTATGGTCAAAGTATTTTTTATGATAGTCTAAATAGAGTTAAAGTTTTTGCTCATTTTCAAAATAGAGTTGATTCTGTACACAGGAGAGATTCAGTTAGTTATTCAGGTGACACAATTATCTTCTCAGATTTTTTCTCCACTCTTAAATATATTATCAAAGACAGTAGAATTGTTAAAATACTTGAATATCAATTTGGAGACATGAATTCAGATCCTTCTATTTATCATTTTTATTATAGAGACGATGAATTGATAGATAGTATTGGAACAAATTTCAAATTCAGTTTAAAATATAAATATATTTTTTACGACAATTAGATTAAAAGATAATACTAAACTTCCTCCCCTTCTCTTCGTACAAAAAGTAAATTCTCTCTCATCCCTCAGTTAATTTGAGAATATTCATTTACTCATCAAATTAAAAAGTTATGCAAAACTTAAAATTTTTAACTGCAGTAATATTTATTTTCACCTTTCAGATTTCCTTTTCGCAGACATTTACAAAAATTACCACCGGAGATATTGTAAATGACGCTTCCTACACAGAAGGTGTTTACTGGTTCGATTACAACAACGACGGATATCTTGACCTCTTTGCTGCTAACATTGTAAACCAGAACAACCTATTATTTCTCAACAACAGAAACTCTACCTTTACAAAAATTACTACGGGAGCGATTGTTACTGACGGCGGATTTTCATACGGCGGCTGCTATGGCGATTTTAACAATGACGGCTTTACAGATATGTATGTGATAAACGGAGGCAGCAGCTCTAACCAGGTGAAATTTCTTTACATGAATAACGGCAACGGTACTTTTACCCGAACAACTACTGGCGCAGTGGTAACTGACTTAAGCGGAGCTTGGGGTAGCTCAACTGCTGACTACGATAACGACGGCAAGCTGGATATATTTGTATCAAACTTTAACCAGAATAATTTTTTATACAAGGGCAACGGAGACGGAACGTTTACAAAAATCACGACGGGAAATATCGTAAGCGATGGCGGCGGCTCGCTGGGCTGCGCATGGTGCGACTACGATAACGATGGCTATAAAGATTTATTCGTTGCGAACGGAAATTTCAGCTCGGGGCAGGCAAACTTTTTATATCACAATAACGGGAACGGAACGTTTACAAAAATTACAACGGGAAGTATTGTTACCGATGTGTTTAACTCAACAGGCGGCAGCTGGGGCGACTATGATAACGACGGTGACTTTGATTTATTCGTAACAAACTATTCAGGCGCAAATAATAATCTCTATAAAAATAACGGCGACGGTTCGTTTACAAAGATAACTACGGGAGCGATTGTAAACGACGGAGGCAATTCAGTGGGCTCTTCATGGGGAGATTATGATAATGACGGCGACTTAGACCTATTTGTATCCAATGATAACAATGAAAATGAATTTCTTTATCAGAATAATAACGACGGCACTTTTACAAAAATTACAACAGGCGATATTGTAAACAGCGGAGGAAGAAGCAACGGATGTGTATGGGGAGACTACGATAACGACGGAGACATTGACCTGTATGTAGCAAACGGCGACCAGCCGACAGCACAGAATAATTTTTTATTCCGGAACGAAGGCAATTCAAATAAGTGGATAAATATTCTTTTCAAGGGAACGTTATCAAACAAATCTGCTATAGGAACAAGAGTAACAGTAAGAGCAAATATAAACGGGAACATTGTAAGGCAGACAAGAGAAATATTCGGGCAGACAGGATATAACGCGCAGAATAGTCTGAATGAAGAGTTCGGTCTTGGCAATGCTTCCACCATAGACAGCATAATTGTAAAATGGCCGAACGGAAATACTGAAACATTTACCAATGTAACGCCTAACAGATTTATCACCATAACCGAGAATCAGGGAATCTCTAATATAAATAACTCTGAATCTGTTTTGCCCGGTGATTTTAAAATTTTACAAAATTTTCCGAACCCGTTTAATCCCGCAACAGTTATCAGATATGAAGTGGGAAAATCTGCAATCATAAATATATCTGTCTTTGATGATAAAGGAAGTAAAATATCTGACCTGTACAGCGGCAAGGTAAATGCAGGTTTGCAGAGTATAAAATGGGAGCCGTTAAATCAGCAGTCAGGAATTTATTTTTTAAGGATATCTTCGGAAAGCTATTCGCAGACTATAAAAATGGTATATGTGAAGTAGTATAAAAAAAAAGACCTGACTTCGCTTATGCAAAATCAGGTCTTTTACTCTTAACTGTTAATCCGCCGCGGCGGATTGTTATTTGATTAAGACCATACTCTTTACTTCAGAAAAATTCTCACCGGATAATTTATAATAATACACTCCGGAAGCGTATGCAGCTGCATTCCAGTCAACTTCATAGTTACCTGCGTTTAAATTCTGATTCACAATTTGTGAGATTAGTTTTCCTGTTAAATCATATATAGATAAATTCACTGTCTGATTGCTTAAAGAAGCAGGAACATTAAATCTTATTTTTGTAACCGGATTAAACGGATTAGGGTAATTCTGCATCAAAGCAAATTTATCCGGCACTTGTGTTCCCGGAATTTCTGTAATGCCGACGGTCTCAGATGAAATTGCAATACCGTTAATACCTGTGTAATTTGTTGAGCCGATTATGGTTCCGCTGCCGCCGGCTGTATCAATAGAAATTAATTTTCCTGTCTGATTCGATACGCCGGAAATCCCCAATAATCTTCCAAGATGATTAAATGCTATCGAAGCAGTGAAAGGCTGGTTTACAGTTGCAATTGAAACTGCCGAGCCGTTCGATTTATTTATTTTGTACAGCTGCGATGAAATTGTTATTCCCCATAGCTGGCCTGTTAAAGGATTAATTGCAATGGAATATAAATTTGTTATTCCGCTGCTTCCTACAAATACAGTATCGCCGTTAGTTGTATTAACTTTATATATTTTTCCGTCAACAGTTGCTGCATATAAATCATCGTTAGTATCGAATGCTATCCCTCTCACATTAACGATTTTCATAGGGGTTCTCGGATATCCGTCCCCTGCTGCTGCATTTAATCTTACAAGTGAAGAGTTAGATGCCACAGCATAAATTTGTTTATTGGAAGGCTTAATTGAAATCCCTTCAAGGCTTGAGTAAGATGTTGAGCCGATGCTGAATGATGACGCAGTGTTTCTGTTTATGTTCAGTAAAACTCCTGCTGACTGCGGACCCGTTACTCCGTAAATTACTCCGGCAACTGCAGGATTTATAACGTAGCCTCTTCCTTTAAGATAAAAATTTCTCAAAGAATTTGTAGGGTCGTTAGAAGATATTTTGACCGTATCTAATGCGCTTCCGGCTGATGAAGGCTTATAAACATATTTTACGATTAAAGAATCATTGAACTTTATTTTTACCGGATAAGTAAATGCAGATGTTAATTGAAATTGCGAATTTCCATTAGTAAGATTTGTTATTCTTAAAGTATCTGAACCAAAATTATGTATGTTAAACTTCATAGTATCGCTCACAGTTGTAACTTCTTTTGTTCCGAAGTTAAGCGAATCCACATAGGTAAAAATTCTTGGTGTTGCATAAGGAAGCAGCCTCACCTGCCCCATCATAACTGCCCATGTATGCGCAGGCGTTTCAGTGTATTCAGTTGCCATCCATACGCTGTTCTGGTCAACGGGGTCAAGCCACATGCCCATGTAATCACCCCAGCGGTTTCTTCCCGAGCCGAATGTCTTCACATAGTTTGCTTTGCCTTCCTGTAATGTTCTGCTGCCGATAAGCGTATTCGGCGGATCGGTAGATAAACGGGAAGTATAATATGCGCCGACGTATTCTGTATTGCTTGAACGTGAATACGTTATTGCAACGTTCATATCTTTATCAACTGCAATAGCCGGGTAAATATACCAGTAGCCGTCTACACCCATCGCACCGTCTTCTGCAGCTGTGTTTGTAGCGGTATTAATTTTTATGTAACGCACTGCAGAGTATGCATTGCCTGTACCGCTTCTTACTGAGTGTACAAGCCACAAAAATCCGTTGCGGAATTTCGGTTCATTGGATAAATTGCTGCCGCCTGTTTCAAGCAAAGGAGAACTTCCTCCAAGCTGATTCGCTCCGCCGGGTGAAGAGTATGAAGTAACCGGAACATTGACTGCTGTAAGACTTGGTGATGTAACAGGGTTTGTAATTTTATATAAAACGAAAAATGTACCCGGATTATAAGGCGACTGAGCCGTTAAATAATACTCCGATGAAGAACTGTACATCACTGCAGGACGAACGCCGAATGTACGTTGACCCAGATTGTTAGGTTCTCTTATATCCCAGAAATCTGTCCATGTTACTGTGCCGGGAGTTAAAGCATATAGTTCGGATTTTT
>JBHEKU010000067.1:0-17442 GCA_041859205.1 Ignavibacteria bacterium
AGGTGAAATGCACCTTAACGTTATCATCAACAGAATAAAAACCAAGTTCGGACTTGAAGTTGAAGTCGAAGAGCCGAAGATTCCTTACAGAGAAACTATCCGTTCAATAGTTAAAGATTCCGAGTTCAAATATAAAAAACAATCAGGTGGTCACGGTCAGTACGGACACGTTCACATCCGCTTAGAGCCGAATGAAAGAGGCAGTGGATTTGAATTTGTAAATGAAATCGTCGGCGGAGTTATTCCCGGCAAATTTATTCCTGCTGTTGAAAAAGGAATTCTGGAAGTTCTGCCCGAAGGCGTTATTGCCGGCTATCCTGTTGTAGATGTGAAAGTCGCACTGCACTTCGGTTCTTATCACGATGTTGATTCATCAGATATGTCATTTAAAATTGCAGGCGCACAGGCATTCAGAAAAGGATTTAAAGATGCTAAGCCTGTATTGCTCGAGCCGATTTACGATGTTGAAATTGTATTCCCTGAAGAATTCATGGGCGCAGTTTCCGGCGATATTTCTTCACGCAGAGGCAGAATCGGCGGCATGGAGGCAGAAGGTCACATGCAGTTATTGAAGTGCCAGATACCTCTCTCAGAAATGGGCGGGTATTCATCAAAGCTCCGTTCACTCACACAAGGTCGCGGAACATACAGAAGAAAATTCTCGCATTATGAAGACGTTCCTAAAGAAGTTGAAGTAAAAATTGTAGCCGAGTACGATAAACTGAAGGCAGAAGGAAACGCGTAATTTTATTTCAGATTTCAGAGTTCAGATTTCAGAATTATGAATTATGAATTATGAATTATGAATTATGAATTATGAATTATGAGTTATGAATTATGTATTTAAAATTTATAGTTAACATCTAAAATATACATAAGTTCACCACCAGCTTCCCCCTCATTTATAAGGAGGGGGACTGAGGGGGCGGTATCAAAAGTATTTTGTAATTTTTTGGAAGTTAATTAATAAACTTTTTTCCCTCGGTTTGTTTCACCAAAAAACAGCGATTTTAAAGCTAAATTATAATTTTTCATCTTCTCCAGTTAATTTTTAGGTAACGGATTGTGTTTTTAAATCAGTAAAAATTTAGAAACATTTGCAGTTTTTTTTCCGAGCGTTTCGGCACAGGAATTGAATTAATACCTGTCAAACGATTAAAAAAAAATAAAATGCAAAACCCCGAAAACCTAAGTTTACCCGGATATACAACTTTTGAAATATTAGCATTTAATTTTAAAAATTTAGTAAATAATTTTGACGGTATGGCCAAACCGACCAGAGAAGAACTCGAAACGTACATTGTAAGCAATCGCGAAAAATACAATCAGTTAGCTGAGTTTTATTCACGCTACAATCCTGAGTATTATCATCAGGTATTTCGCGAAGTTGAAAATAAATACATTAAGAAAACCGAAAAGCCCGGCGTAAAAGCCCTCGCGCTTAATCAGGAAAGAACAAGCATCGGTCCATTCCTAATGTTTATTACTATTTTACTTCTTTGCGGCGGCGCATATTTTTATTTCTTCGGTGAAAAAAAGGACAGCGTAGTAACTGACCACAGCGTAACAACATCTGCTCCGATTGAAACTCCTGATATTATTGATTCAAGAAAACAATACGAAGCATGGCAGGAAGACTATATTGAAAGAAGCCGTTCTCGCAGCAAAAATATAATTACAGTAAAGCCGGAAAATAATTCCGTTTACATCTACGGGCAAACAATTACAAGGGACCTGGATAACGTTGCAAAGGCATGTGTGAAAGATTATTACTCCTCTACAAAAGAGAACTGGGGCGAGTTTGATGTAACGGGCTATCTTTATGTAGGCGATAAGCTTGTAAAGACTTATAACGCAAACTCAAAAGGAATATCAGCAAGATAAAAAAAAGTTTTGACTAAAATTACCAAAGCCGTTTCGGATTAATTTTCGGAACGGCTTTTTTGTTTAGATTTTATTTAGATCTATTTCAAAATTCATAGTCCTTAGAGCTTTTCCTAAATTAAACTTCCAAGCACCTTTGTTATCATAAGATATATATTCAATTCCTTTTATATCTGAAAACTGTTCTATACTTGCATTATCATCTCTAATAAAAATTACTCTATTTTTTCCTAACTTACCAATAAAATATCCCATTTCAAATATTACATTATGTCTTGCCGTTAATTTTTCATTTTCACCAACTTTTATTTTATCATCAGCAGAATACAAAATAATTGCAACAGAAACATCAGAATTTTTTTCAAATTTCTCAAATATAGATTGAATTTCAGTATAGGGTTGTTCATCTAAAATAATAGGCTCTAATTTAACTGCCTTTCCCTCCAAAAATCTTGCTATACTTTCTCTCATGGCAAGATTATGTCCATGGACAATAAAAATTTTTTTTGAATTTATTTGAGTATCGACCATTTTATTTATAGTAATTTGAGGCTTAAATATTTTGCCTAATCTTTCTTCTTTAAATTTTAGGGATTCAAGTTCAGCTATATAAGTTTCCAAGTGTTCTTTATAATCTTTTAGTTCAGCATTGTAGTCTATATCACCTCCTACAAAAAAACCAACAGCAGACTCAAATATCTTTTCATATATTTCTTTTCCATACTTGTCTTTCACAAAATATTGCATATCGCTTGTTAATTTTTTGTACTCGCGATCATATCTTGTATCTTCATAAGGGCTATACACTACGGTCTCTTTTTTCTTTTCTAAGCGTTTTACAAAATCATTTATTAGAATAATATTCTCATTTTCAATATAATCCATATTTACGTCCTTATCTTTTTTATTTGGAATTGGACTCCTTTTTAATTGTTGTTTTACTCTTAATTCATCAATAAATTTATTTAATGTGTCTATATGGGAATCAATTCTTTCATTTATAGTTTCTAAATAGATCTCTTCATGCCTGTCATCATTAACATATTTTTTGAGCATTATGCCTCTAAATTCATTCTCTAATGCCTCTTCTAATCCTCCATAATTATTAACAGTGAAATTTCTTTTTAGATAGTCTATTAATTCATCTAAAAATTCACAATAAAATTTGAAAGCTAATGTATTCGTAACGGTTTCATCCCTAATCCCATTTTTTAGATTGAAAAATTGACGAATAAATACGGTAAGCCTTTGAATTTGATTTTCTAATTTTTCCATAAATTAACAACCTGTATTATAAGTATAATATTTTTTATTTGTAATTCATATCTCACATCTCATAATTCAAAACTCCTGTCAATACCAAAAAATAAATTTCTCCCTATTAGTAGTAATAGGCAGCAGTGTGTTTTTTCCTGTTATTGCTTTTTATAATTTCTCTCAAAATTTTTTAACAAATTAAAAGGAAAAATTATGTTTAACATGGAAGTAAAAACAAAATTCATTGAACTAAAAGCAGCAGGTATGCCGATGTATAAAATTGCCAACGAGCTTGGCGTGCACCGCGCAACTATTATGAGATGGAACAGGGAACTTGCTCCCTATATACTTATTGCAAGGCAGGATGTAATAGATGAAGTTCTTTTTGAGAACAGCTGCATGAGAATAAACCGCATTGAAAAAATTTCAAAAATGCTGACTGTTTATTATAATATTTTCGAGATGAATGAAACAGATAAAGAGCTTGACCCTGATATGGTGATTGACAGAATAACAAAACTGACGAAACTCCTTATGCTTGAAACTTCCGCGAAAAGCGCAGAAACAAATATGCAGAATGATGAAGACCTTCTTTACGGTCTTTCCGAAGATGATATAAATCCTGATGAGACAGTGCTGGTTACTGATAAAGAAAAATTCAACAGATACGAGCCTGATGAAGAAACACTAAATCTTTCAGACGAAGATATTGATAAGTATGTCGAAGATATTAAAAAAAGAAAAGAGGAAAATCTTGGATTTATTAATTCGCATCCGCACTCAGTTCAGGACACTTCGGAAAAAACAGCCGAGCTTCAGGAAGTATTTAACAATACACTCAGAAGAAAATCGAACGAGGGAAACTATAAAACAGAAAAATGTGACAAAAATGTGACAATGAAAAAAGCCGATGTAACGTGTTTTAAGAAAAAGAAAAGAAGGGGATGAGGAAGTAAAAAAAATGTGATTCGTCTCGAAGAATAAAAATATATGAGCACTGAATCTACCTATTCATTATAAGGGAATTAAATACCGGTTAGCACAAACATAAATTCTCCCCTTGAGGGGAGTCCCGACGAAGTCGGGGAGGGGTGTTCGAACGGAACACCTACCGTTTATTCCACACTTGATTAGGGTGAGCTGTCTTCCTATCTCACTAAAGCTGTTGTCTGAATAGAAAAAGACAGTGGATAGGTATACTTAAAATAAAAATGTGACAATAATGTTACTTTATAGAGAAGAAGTAACTATACCGGAAGTTCAAGCGTGAACGTAGTGCCTTTTCCATATTCAGATTCGAAAGTAATTTTGCCGCCGATTAAATCGGTCAGCTTTTTTACTATGGATAAGCCCAGCCCGGTGGAATTTTCTCCGCCTGTCGGCTTATTCGACATCCGTGAAAATTTCTGGAAAACTTTTTCTTTTTCGTTATCCTGAATGCCAAGGCCGTTATCTATTATTTTGACTGTAATTTTATCGCTCTTAATTAATTCAATTGTTACGGAAGAGTTCTGATGAGAATATTTGATTGCATTAGAAATAAGATTATCAAGAATGCTGTATACGGCATTTTCATCGGTAATAACTTTTACGTCTTTTGTCTCTTTGTAGATTAATTCGATATTTTTTTGAGAAGCCCGGTGATAAAAATCTTCTATAATATATTTTATAAGAGCAGATAAATTCAGCTCTACCTTCTTTATAATATATTCGCCCGTCTCTATAATGTTGATGTTTATAAGATTTGTAACAATGTTTTTCATCTTAGTAGATGTGTTCTCTATGCGTTCCAGATGGCTCAGAATTTTTTCATGGGGCATAGTTTCCAGATATTTTTTTAGTGTCGATGCCGATAAAGAAATTGAGCTTAAAGGATTTTTTAAATCATGGGCAGCGATGCCAAGGAATTCACTTTTCTCATTGTTAAGCAATGTAAGTCTGTCGTTTAGTTCTTTAAGCTTAGCGTTGCTTTCGGAAAGGATTGCAGATTCTTCCTGCAGCTTATCGACTTTATGAGCAACGTTCAGATAACGCGTTTTAAAATCAGATGTCTTCTTCAGTCTGTCTTCAACCATGCTATGGCTTTTTATGTAATATTCGTAAGCGGTTTTGTAATCGTTTATTTTTGCTGCTGCTTCGGATTTAGCGCCGTAGATATGTTCAAGCGTATGAACCAATTTGTATTCTTCTCCTATGATAATTGCTTCATTATAATACTGAATTGCTTTCTCATAATTTTCTTGCTTTGCATAAATATACCCCAGAGTGTAAATGCATTTGCAGACAGGTTCTTTATCGCTTACAAGCAAAAATTCTTTTAGCCCGGTGTTTACGTAGTTCACGGCTTCTTTATATTTGCCAAGAGCACCCAGGTTTATGCCTATATTCAAGTAAGCTCTGCCGGTTTGCAATTTGTTGCCGAGCTCTTCAAACAGTGTTTTGCATTGCTCAAAGTACTCCATTGCTTTTTCATGTTTTTGAAGATTGATGTGTATATTGCCAAGATTGCCAAGCACGGAAGCGAGTTCAAGTTTAGTACCTGATTTAAGTCTTATTTCAAGAGCTTTGTTAAGATATTCCAGAGCTGTATCATCTTCTTTATTGCCAAGATAGGAAAGACCAATCTGCATCAGAGATTCACTCTCGCCGCTTTTGTTGCCTGTCTGAATGCTGAGGTTAAGCGCTTTGTAGTGTGAATCCAATGCGCGGGAAAAATCACCTGCAAAATTCTGGGACATTCCCATAGATGTTAATGCATCGATTTGTGCGGGTATATTTTCAAGCTCTTCGAATATAAGAGCAGATGCGGATAGGTGTTCAATTGCAGAGAGAAAGTCAGGAATTCTATAATAGCCTTTGCCAAGTACCAGTAAACTCTTTGCGAGTCGTTCTTTATCATTCAGCTCCTCAGATAGTGATTTTGCGTCAAAAGAATATTTGACTGATTTGATAGTATCTATATTGAAATGACTTACGGCTAGTTTATTAAGTAAATCAATTTTATCGGTTCCTGAAGAATTTTCAAGCTGTTCTAATAAATTTGATATTGCAGATGTTGATTTATTTTCCAAGGGTTCAAAAATTAATCAATATAAAAATAAACTATTGAAATAGTTAAATGAAATGTTCATATAATAACGATTTGTAAGTATCGTTCAAGTGTGTGACGAAGAGGGGGAGTTGAATACGAAATATTATTCAACTCCCGTGGATTTCTCGAATTATTTTCTGAATCAGATTTTCTCTGATTCTACAGTAAAAATTACCTTCTATAAATTATTTCTTGTATTCTTTCCAAAGCTCACTGAAGATTCTATCAAGCTCAGGTCCTAATAATTCTCTGTCGTCTGTTTTAGAAGGCATGTTTTCAAATACCATGAACGGAACATCGACGTTGTTAATTTTTATGTGAGTCGTAAATCCTTTTGAGACTTCTTCCCAGTCAACAATTTTATAAAGCTTTTCAAGTTTTGCATCGGGAAGTCCGTGCTCCAGAATGCTGTCAGGTTTATCGGGGTTAAATCTTTTTCTGTTCTTTCTTAATGATTCTTCGTAAGGCACGTTAATGTAAACAAGCACTGCATCTTTTAAAATATTTTCCGATAAGTGTTTGAATGCTTCTGTATATCCGCCGTGCTGTGTACCGCGTGAGAATTCTATCAGCACAGTTGTATCATCGTGAAGATTAGGATTATCTCTTAAAAGCTTATCATAGTTCATTGAAATTTTTTCAATCAATAAATGCCACTGATGTTCATGAATAAAATCGTTATCGGGTGTTGACATCATTCGCGGCTTGCCTAATTTTTTTTCGAGTAAATGGTCTTGCTCGAACCATTCCCATAGGATAGGGAAGTCGTCAAGCTCTAATATTTTACCGACGTGAAATCTTTGTATGCGTTCTTCAGGTGATGTATTCTTTAAATAAGCCATTGTTTCGGATTTTCCTGATGCAGGTCGGCCGAGCAGAATAATTTTTTTGAAAATTTCAGACATAGGAGTAGTGTTTAATTATAGAATATACGTAAGATGTTCAGCAGCAGAAAATGCCGCCTTTGTAATTTAACGGCTTAGAATGGGTTTTGAAATGAAAATATTTTTATTGATATTTTCACGGTATACATAAAGTACCTCCGGAGATGAATCAATTTGCATTACCGAATGGTTAATAATTTTTCCATGGCTGTCATAAATAGGGAAGTTCTGGTTCCAGTATGAAATCATTTTTATGCGGTCGTATTTTGAATCGGTAACGAATCTGAAAACATCCTGTATCCACTGGCTTTTATCTCCTTTAGCTTTGTCTTCAGTTACTCCGAATTCAAAAATTGCCAATGGTTTAGTCGCAGAGATATGCGCCATATCATCGTAGATATCATCGAACGTATCAATAATTTCAAGCCATCTGTCACCGATTCTCTGCGAGCCGTATATGCTTACACCTATCCAGTCAACATAGTCATCGCCGGGATAGTAGCGTTTCATGTTATTCCATTCAGCCTGATTACTTGAGCCGCCGTTAGGATGAAATGCCCATGTAATATTTGTAGCGTCAACACTTCGGAAGATATTTACTACATGCCTGTAAGTATCTCTGTACATTCTTCCGGCAGTTTTGATATCTCCGCTGTAAAAATTAAACTGACCGCTCCATGGAAACCAGTTGCCGTTCATCTCCGGGGCGAAGTCAAGCATCAGCGGAACGCCGGAGTTCTTTGCATCCAGAGCCCATTGAGTCAGTTCTTTATCAAAGTCACCGTCTAATATCCGCTGCATGGAAAAAATTGAATCCATATGATACTGCCTGTAGCTCGAACGGGGTAGAAGGCTGACGAATGGAATACTGCCTAAGGAATAAATATCCTGAACTTCTTTGGCAGGGAATTTTATTCCGTCAAACCAGTTCTGACCGAAATAAACAACGGCAACATCTTTACCTGCAGTGCGGGTAAAATTTTTAACACGGGCCGCATTTATGGAATCGCCGTTTATGCCCCAGCCTGCCATTGTGCCATGGTAAATACCATCGCCCGGAGGCGGAAGAAGTTTGATATTTTGCGCAGCTAATTCATCGTTCAGGGATACGATAAAAATTGCTAATAATAATCCGAGAAGAATTTTCATTGTCTTAAAATGAAACAGAAAAATGAAAGAAAAAATTCAATTATTGGGATGAATTAATTGCCACGCCTTAAAAGGCGTGGCAATTTTTTCTATCCCTACTAATAAGCACTGAGGAATTGATTTATTGAATTAAAAAAATTAGTTTGTAACACTATGGAACGCTTAGGAAAAATTAATGACAAAGACATTTTATATATCCATTGTGAGGAAATGAATAAATCTCTCAGTGAATTACCAACTCAAAATTGGTTAGTCTTTGTTATAGGTAATGACAAATTGGAAACAGAATATCTGAAATTAGCTAAAATTTGTATTGATAGAAAAGTTTTGTTTGCTTGTACGGCGGGAAAAGAATGTCAACTTATTCATGATACATTCGACCAAGTTGATATAAATCGTTTAAAAAAAAATGGTGATTATGATAAACTTGAGGATTTATCAATTTATTTTGTAATGACTACTTCGCACGAAGATTTTGATGAAGGCTTTTGGTTTGCGGCAACGACAGCTTATTCAGAATGTGGAGATATAGAAAAAGTAGTGTGCGTGGATTTTACTGATAAAAATGTGAAGGGTGATTTGCAAGAATTAATTATAAAGATTAATGAGGGATGGCTTCCTGAAGATGATTAAGAAAAGAAAAACAAACTATCTACGATGATGAAATAAAAAAGCCCTTAAGAAAATCTCAGAAGGGCTTTGAAAAACATTAATCCGTTACGAAGCTGGAGCTTCGTAACGAGTACAAACTATAAAAATTTTACGGCTGTGTCTGCGGTACTGAAACGAATGCAGACTTTTTACTGAACGAACTGAGTCCGTGTGTTGTCTTTTCCCAATAGAACGGCTTTGTAATAAGCTGCGCAAAACCTTTCCATGCACCGATGCTGATCATAATCCAGTAAATAGGGATTGTAAGCGCAACGGGAATAGATCCGTAGTTTCGTTTTAATAAATACGGTCCGATATGAAGAACGATATAAATTAAGTTACCGAGAATTAAATTGAATTCGCATATTGTCTGAAGCTCCGGCGGAAAAAGATAATTCGATGCTTCCGGGAAAAATAAAGTCAGTAATGTTACAATCCAAAGCAAAGGATTAATCAAAGGAAGTAAAATGTTACCTCCGAATGTAAACATAAAGAATGCAAATTTTTTCCAGCCTAATCCGCGTACAAATCTGAGAGGAAATCTCATATGTACTAAGAAGGTCTGCATATATCCTTTGAACCAGCGTGAGCGCTGACGAATCCAGTTCCACACTTCAAGATTTGCTTCTTCAAGAGTGTAGGAATTCAACATAGCTGTATTATAATTTCTGATTGAGATACGGATTCCTAAATCGGCATCTTCAGTTACGTTGTACGGGTCCCAGCCTCCGAGCTGTTTTAATGTCTTTGTTTTAAAGTGATTGCTTGTGCCGCCGAGCGGAAGGGGAGCATCAACGAAGTCAAGTCCCTGCAGCCAGTAATCGAACCAGAAAGAATACTCAAGCGAGAACCATCTTGCAAGAAGATTTTCTTTAGGATTGTAAAAATTCAAGTGCCCTTGTAAACAAATGTATGAGTCATCAACCTTACTGAAAGCAACGATAGCTTTTTTCAGCTGGTCAATATCCGGTTCATCTTCAGCGTCGTAGATGCAGACATACTCACCGCGGGCTCTGTATAAGCCGTAATTACATGCGCGGGGTTTTGTTTTAATATCGGCATCGGGTACAATAAGTATTTCGAAAATTTTTGTGTATTCCTGATATTCTTCAGCAGACATATTGCCAAGCATAACTTCAGGTTTACCGCCGATAAGTCCCAGGCGTTTTGCTTCGTTTAATGTAATGTCATCTTTTTCTTCAACAAGAACTTTGATATCGAGCTTATCCTTAGGATAATCCATTCTGTTCATGTTGATGATAATATCTGAAAGAACTTCCGCTTCTTTATAAACAGGAATAAGCACTGTGTAAAGTGGAAGGTTATCTTCATTAAGATTTCTTACTTCTGCCTCGGTAACTGTAATACCTTTACCCGAGTTTTCAAATCCGCGAAGCGATATATAAAGCTTGAATGGATTTAAGAAGAAGTAAAGCAGGTTAACTGCAAGGAATAATATAAACGTTGTACCTGTCGGAGCAAGGACTAAACATATTGCCAGAAAAATTGCGCAGCAGATAATAAATATCTTCTGCCATTTGTACAAAACTGTAAAGGCTGATTCTTCAGGAGCTCTATCGCGAAGTTCGCCGAGAGCTTTATAGGTATGAATTTCCCTGTAGCCGTAATCTAATGCTTCTTCAATTGCATCGATTGTAGCGACACAAATTTCAATATCGCGTTTGAAGATCCTGCCCAGCTCTTTAAAGAGCTTAAAGTTAAAAGGATTAGCTGTTGCTATCTTAACTTTTTTAGCGGATATATTTAGAATGAAGATTAAATTCTTTTTAATAACATTGAACGGCAGCCCCATTGCAAGATTGCTTTTACTTCTCAGGGCTTCTTTTTCTATGTACTCAAGGTTTAAATCTTTGGCAAGATGTCTGAAGAATTCATCATCCAGAAGAACTTTTTTATCGCGTAAGATATTGATATAGTTCTGCTCGTTAGAAGCAGTACCTATATATTTTTCATCAATCCCGTACTTTTTAAGCAGGTCTTTAAGGTATTTTGCGAGTATTCCTCTGGTTTCTTCTGTGTACATTCAGGGTTTTTTAGTTGTACAAATTAAGTGCTGCACTAAGTATTGAATTACGTATCTAAGTTATTGAGTCTGTCTTCAATCCAGTCGCTTACTTTGTCTTCGTTCATTCTGTCTTCTTTTTCCTGTTCGATAAGTTTTTCCTCGATAACCTTTAAAAGATTTTCAGGATTAACAGGCTTCATTATATATGCATCGGCGCCTGAGTTCAGTGCAAGCACTGCATTCTCTAAACTTGCAAAACCCGTTACCATGATTTTTTTCATCTTGGGTTTTTCTTTATGCGCTTCTGCCAGCAGCTCTGTACCGAGCATATCAGGGAGCATTATGTCGAACAATGCGAGATTGTAATCGTTTCTTCTGATTTTATCCAGCCCTTCTTTTGCAGTATCGGCTGTATCAGTGTCATAACCGGTCAGCTCAAGGATTTCCTTGATTGTCTGAACGATGCTTACATCATCATCGACAATAATTATTCTTACGTTTTCCATTAAATTGTTCTCCTATTTTAAAGGTATTTTTATAATTGCTGTAGCTCCTTTTTTCCTGTTGTTCTCCAGTGAAAGGTTTCCCTGATGCGCTTCTACAATTCTTTTGCATACTGATAAGCCCATGCCCATTCCTTTTGCTTTAGATGTTACTAAAGGCTGGAATAATTTAGCCTGGACGTTATCGGGAATTCCCGTTCCTTCATCTGATATTCTTACAACGAAATTTTGTCCTTCGATATCGGCTGTAAGCATTATATCTCCGGAGATCTTTTCCATTGCCTGAACTGCGTTCGTGAGGAGATTAGTAAGAACTCTCTTCATTAATCCCTGGTCGAACTTTAATACAGGAAGATTCGGATTTAATTTTAAGTGGAGCTTGATATCATAGGGGTGCGCAATTGAAGTCATTATCTCTTCAATATACGGCTTGAAGTTTACGTCTCTCCAGTCAACAACAATGTTTCGGGCAATGTCCTGTAGGTCCGAAACAATTTTATTCATGTAGTCAACCTGCTCCTGAAATACATTGAGCGTATGGGTTGTAGTTTCTGAAACTGAATTTTTATTTTTTTCAAGGAACTTAGGGCTAAGCTTCATCTTCGCAAGGAAGATTGTGTTAACCAGAACCTGTAAAGGATTTCTTAAATCGTGTCCGACCATTGTAGCAGTTTCGCCAATAGCGGCAAATCTTTTTGCCTCTTCAAGCTTCCTGCTTTGTTCATCAACTTTTACTTCAAGACCCTGTGAATATTTTTTTAGTTCTTCTGAATATTTTTTAAGCTCTTCTCGGATTTTCTTGTTTTCAGTAATATCTCTTGCAATACAAACGTATGCAATTATCTGGCTGGAGAAGTTATCCACTATATGAGATACCGACAAGGAAATCGGGAAAGTAGTTCCGTCTTTTCTGCAGTTAGTGAATTCGCCTTCGAATTTTTTATTATTCTTTTCTGCTTTTAGCAAATTTTTATAAGCTGTGTATTCATCATCTTTCCATATCATGCCTGAGCCTTTGCCCATCACTTCGGCAAATGTATAACCGTATATTTTTGTGAATGAATTATTAACGTAGATTATCTGGTCATTAAGGTTCGTAATAAAAACAGCATCATTAATGCTCATTAAAGCATTGGAGAGAATTTTAATTTTACCTTCATTCTCTTTTTTGCTGATGGCATTTTCAATCGTAACAGGAAGAAGTTTAAGGTGATTTTTATTGGAGCTTTTTACGAAGTAATCGTAAGCTCCAGCTTTCATCGCCTTTATAGCCGTTTCTTCATCACCTGCACCTGTAATTACGATTATAGGTGTGGCGGCTAATGCTTCGAATAAATCCAAAGCAATGCCATCGCCTAAGAAATAGTCAGTAATGGCAACTTCGAAACGTTCCTTACTGAGAATTTCCTTTGCTTCAGCTACTGAACCTGCTACAGAAAATTCATAAGGGAGTTTATGGAATTTCATGTATTGCAGAAAGACCTGCTGTTCAAGCTTGTTGTCTTCTACGAATAATACCTTTTTGCCTGCTGTCAATATTTATATACAGATTAAAGTTCTATTTTTGTTTGAAAATCTTTCTTCTGAATATTATCAAGAGGAGAGCTAATATTAACACCGCTCCGACTAAGAAGTACCAAAGTTTTACGTTTGTTGTTTTCTCAACGTTCTTGAACATGCTCTTCGCAGGGCTTACTTCTACTATTCTTCCGTCTTTTTTAACAAGGCAGAGCGGCCCGTTCAGTTTCATGAATGACTCTCTGTTTGTTAAAATATTATTGATGGTATTTACTGTATTATCGTTATCAACCATAATAGAATAAACAACGCCCTTTGAGTTCCATGGGTTTACGCATGCCTGTAAAATAGCTGACGATGTTGTTAATTCATTATTGATTGTATTGAAATTCTTATCTACTGCATATCCCTGCCCTTGCGGAGTTACAGGAAGTTTGTCTTTTAATTTTGACCATCTTGCGCCTTCATTCTGATATGCAAGCATTACGATTGTTGAAGATTTTTTCAAGCTGTCATCAATATCATCGCCTACAACTACTCTGTATCCTGTTAATTGTTTATTTGCCTGACCTGATTTAGCGGCAATTAAACCTGCTAATGTAAGATGAGAATCATTCATCTTTGATGGAAGCCAGAATACTATCGGGTCAGATGATAATCCGTTATCTGTAATTGCAAATGGAATATTTTTTAAAGAAGGTGCTGCGCTGTAGTTACCCGGTGAAAGGTAAAGTTCGCTTGTGCCTTCTACTACTGTCCATACTAAATCGTCATACCAGTGGTCGCAATTGATATCTTTGATACCGCCGATTTCATGATATGCTGAGAATTCAACTGACCATTCGTTTTTATCAAGTTCGCTGTCAGGAATTTTAACCGTAAATGAACCGCCCTTTGCATTTGTTTCGTTTAATGCGGCAGAACCAACAGGTACGCCGTTGATGTAGATTACAAGAATTGACATTCTTGGGTTCATTACATCTGAGTGGTAGAAATTAACTTTAATATAGGAATCGTTGCTGATATCATAATTCAAAGGTCTTCTGAAAATGAATGCTTTTCTCTGGTTGAAAATACCTGCTAAAACTATTTGCGGAAAGCCAAGCTGATTTAAAGTAAATAAGCCTGCTTTTGTTGATTTTTTATTTGTATTGGTTACGTTCGGGAATTTAGTAATAATGGAATAAGTAGAATCCATCTGGTTTACCATTCCTGTATTGGTTAAAGCTGAAACTGATTTATTTAAGCCTTCTGTTCCTTTACCGGATACGAATAAAACAGGGTCTCTGTCAGGTCCGCCGTCTCTTTTTACAAGACCGTTGCCTTCGCTTACACCCATTCCGTCTGTACCAAGTTTTGTAATATCACCGACTTTAATTTGTCTTCCTGGAACACCTGTTGCATCTGTGCTTACTCTGAAATTGAAGTTACCGAACGGTGAACCGATACCCCAGTCGCTGATTAATTTTAATACGTTCTCAATTTCGTTTGTAGAAGGTTTTTGTGGAAGAAATACCGATGCCTGGATCGGATTCTTCATGTATGTATCTATATAAGGATACGGATAATAATAAAGCGGATAGTTGTTATTCACAACTGCCTCAACGTGCATTGTTGAGCTTTTTAAAATTCTGAGCCAGCAAGCGTTATTATAGATATCTTTACAAGGGTCATCGGATGTTCTTAATATTGAAACGATTTTTATCTCATTAAAACCAGGAAGGAGCTTATCTTTCGGTACTGTAATTTTGAAAGAAGCAGTATCAGGGTTTCTTGAGTTAACCTCACGGCTGGCAAGAGGTATATTATTTACGGCAATTGTCAGAAAGCTTACGCGAGGTAAGATGATCTCTGCATTTGAGTATATGACTTCAAGTGTAATATTGGTGTAATCTTCAACGTATGGTTTCGAATCGAAAAAGAAAACCGCTGAGCTTACAGGCCCTCTGTTGTACTGATCTGTCTCGAACATCTGAATATCGTATGTTCGTGGGGTACCCGAAAATGCAGATGATGCAGAAGAGAGTACTATTATTCCTGTGATCAAAACCGAAAGAACTGTTTTGCTCAAAAAAATGAAGAGGTTTTTCATTTATCGTTTTTTAGTTAGAATTTTAAAATTTCCCCGCTAGTGAAATTTATTGAATATAAGAGAATTTTATATTTTAATACATATATAAAGAAATCAAAATATTGTAAAATCTGTCAAATATACCTGTGTTATATTACAATACGTTATACTCAATAATTAATAAGCAAAGTTAAGAGATATAATTGAAAAAAAATAGTATATAAACTATGAATTTTATTTTGCAGAAAAGATTTTTTAAAAGCCTGAAATTGCCCTCGGACACCTAATTTCATTTTTAATTGACAGTATATACTTAAATTCAGGTAACCAAATAATACGGCTATGAAAAAAATATTGGTTCCGACAGACTTTTCTTCCGATGCTGCAAATGCTGTAAAGTTTGCATATTTATTTGCAAAGGAAAACAATTGTAAATTTTCTCTTTTAAATGTTTACAATTTCGCAGTATACGATCCGAACATGCCGCCTGAAATTTTATCTGATGTGATAAAGCAGTCATCAGAAAATTCGACGGAAGGGCTTGACCTTTTAATAAAGGATTTTGAAAAGACATATCCGGATTTCAAAAATTATCTTGTTGATAAAATCGTTGCTGAAGGAAACACAATTGAAGCTATTGAAAAAACTGCTTCTGAAGGAAAATACGATTTAATTATAATGGGCACAAAAGGAGCCAGCGGAATTGAAGAAGTTCTGATTGGCAGCAATGCTTACTCAGTCCTTTCAAAATCTAAAGTTCCGGTTTTAGTTGTTCCTGATAAATCTGAATATAACGGATTGAATAATATTTTGTATGCAGTCGATTTGACGTGCTCCGAAGTTTCCGCTGTCAATGAATTACAGGGATTGGTTGACTTGAATAAAAAAGACCTCACGTTCCTTCATTTAAGCGGCGAGCTTGAAGAAGATCTGACCGATGATGAAAAGAAATGCTTTGACGAAATAAAGGATAAGCTTAAAGACGTAAGCTATAAATTTGAATTTGCGAAATGTGTGAATGTATCGGACTGTCTTGAAAAGATGATTCATACTTTAAAGGCAGACTTGCTTGTAGTATCAAAAAAGAAAAGGGATTTTCTTGAAAATCTTTTTCATAAGAGTGTTTCAAAAAAACTTGCCTGCCATACAGATATTCCGTTGCTGGCACTTCAAAAATAAAACAGAAAGTTTATAACTATATATGCCTGAAAAACTTTATCTCATCGATGCAATGGCGATGATATACCGCGCCTACTTTGCACTGATATCAAATCCTCTTATCAATTCCAAAGGAAAAAATGTTTCTGCTGTCTCGGGATTTCTCGGTTCGCTTGTAAAAATTCTTGAAGAAGAGAAGCCTGAACATATTGCAGTATGCTGTGATACAGCAAAGCCTACATTCAGGCATATAGCTTTTCCCCAATACAAAGCTCAGCGCGCGCAGATACCTGACGACATGCCATGGCAGATTGACATGTGCAAAAAAGTTGTTGTTGCGATGAATATCCCGATGATAGAATGCGACGGCTACGAAGCCGATGATATTATAGGTACACTTGCAAGACAGGCAGAGAAGGAAAAAGCTGAGACGTACATGGTTACTCCTGATAAAGATTACATGCAGCTTGTCACCTCTAAAATTTTTGTTTACAAGCCTGCAAGAAATGTTTACGGAAATAAAATTGCAGATAAAGAGATTGTAGGCATAGAAGGTGTTGAAAAAAAATTTGGCGTTCATCCTGAAAAAGTTATTGATGTGTTAGGACTTATGGGAGATACAGCGGATAATATTCCCGGCGTAAAAGGCGTAGGAGAAAAAACTGCAACTGCATTGATACAGCAGTTTGGTTCAATAGAAAATATGTATGCGCACATTGATGATATATCAAAGCCTAAGCTGAAGGAAAATTTGCTGCTTCATAAAGAGATGGCTTTGCTTTCAAAGGAGCTTGTTACTATTAATACAAATGTTCCGCTGAATGTAAACTTCCATAATCTTAATAAGAAAGATGTTGATGTAGATAAAGTTGTTGAGCTGATGGCTGAGCTTGAATTTAAAACTCTGCCGAAAAAAATTGTAAAAGATAAGCTGCCCGGTACAGGAGCAGATATATTAACGCAGGTAAAAGAAACACATGGTGAAGATAAAGCAGAAGGTAAATCACAGGAGAAAGGCAACAAGCTGATTGAAAATTACGACAGCATAGTTGTAAACATAGAAGAGAAGCCAAAGGTAATAAAGACAATCAAGGATGTTGAGCGCAATTATTATACAATAAAGAATGAAAAAGAATTTGCGGACTTTCTAAAGAAGCTGAAGAACGAAGTACTGATTTCTTTCGATACTGAAACTGACGCAAAAGATTGTATGACTTGTAATATAGTGGGGATGTCATTTGCGTGGAAAG
>JBHEKU010000120.1:0-3071 GCA_041859205.1 Ignavibacteria bacterium
TCAACGTATACTTACAGATACGGAAATCACTTATTGTAAAACTTATTCAAAACCGGAGCTTCATTTCGCAGGAAGATTCGCTGCGAAAGAAGCTTATTCAAAATCTATTGGTACAGGTATTGGTAAAGATTTTAAGTGGAAAGATATTGAAATCTTGAATGATAAAAGAGGTAAGCCATACATTCATCATATTGCAGATAACGAATATTCAAAACTAATTTATCACGTTAGCATCTCTCATACAGAAGAATATGCCTGCGCTGCGGTTACGTGTGAATACGTGTAACTAATCCACCCAGTCACAAATAAAAACATTTGTCTCACCTTTTATTCTGTCGTTTCTATTTGAGCAGAACACTAATTTTTTTCCATCCGGAGAAAACATCGGGAAGCCGTCAAACTCAGGACAGTTAGTTATCTTCTCAAGATTTGTTCCGTCAATATTGATTGCATAAATATCAAAATTTCTTCCCTGCGGATCTTCTATGTTGGAACAGAATAAAATTCTTTTCCCGTCAGGAAAAAAGTAAGGAGCAAAGTTTGCTGAAGTATTATGTGTTATTCGTGTTTTATTACTGCCGTCTGCATCCATTACATAGATATCTAAAAGTGTAGGTCTAATTAATCCCTGCCCTAAAAGTTCTTTATATTTTTCTTTAGACTCTTCATTTTCAAACCTTGTTCTTCTGTATACAATTTTTTTTCCGTCAGCAGAATAGAATGCTCCGCCGTCATATCCTAATTCATCAGTCAGTTGTTTTATATCGGTGCCATCTAAATTCATGCTGTATAAATCAATATCACCGTTACGTGTAGATGTAAATACTATCCTGTCTCCCATAGGAGAAATTGTTGCTTCGGCATCATAAGCTTTTTCATTTGTAAGCTGTTTTACAATTTCCCCGCTTTCAGTTGCAACAAAAATATCGTATGAATCATACAATGCCCATACATAGCCCTTTCTTAAATCAGGCTTAGGCGGACACAGATCACTTACTAAATGTGTAGATGCAAAAAGTATATGTTTGTTATCAGGCATATAGTATGCGCATGTAGTTCTTCCCTTACCCGTGCTTACTAAGGTTTGGTCAGAGCCGTCAACGTTCATTTTATAGATCTGGTCACATTCATGTCCTTCTCTCGTTGTCTGGAAGGAAAGCTTTTTTCCGTCTAACGAAAAATATGCTTCGGCATTTTCACCGCCGAAAGTTAATTGTTGAATATTCTTAAAATGTTTTTCGCCTTCATAATATAAAGTATCGTCAGAAGTATTTGTAACAGATATGTTCTTACTTCCTGTGAAAAGATAAATGCAAACTATTGCAACGAGAAATACAGGGATAAATTTTTTCATAAAAGGGAATTATTAATTTTATAAATTATTCATCAAAGCGGGAAGCGCTGAAAACACCTTCCTGTTGATTTATTTTTTCTATTATGTCGTTAAGCTGCTTGAGATTTGAAATTTGCAGAATAAAATTGCCTTCGAACATTGAAGCCTTAGTAACTACGTTGACACTTTTAATATTAACTTTGTAGTTTTTTGAAATTGTGTTCGTAATGTCATTTAAAATACCTGCGCGGTCTTCGCCTATAATTTTAATTCCTGCCGTAAAGTCTCCTGTACCGCTATCACTCCAGTTTATATCAACTACGCGGTGAGGATCCTGTAAGAATAAGTGAACAAGATTTTTGCAATTCTTTCTGTGGATTTTAACACCTTCAGTCTTTGTAATAAAACCTATTACTTCATCTCCCGGTATAGGGTGACAGCACTTTGCAAATGAATATTGCAGGTCTGCAAGAGAGGAATCTCCTATGGAAATTTTACTTTGATTTGATCTTGCATCGCTAACGAATTTATCAAATGAGGCAGCCGGGTCTGTTGACTTAGCAATTTTTTCAGTAAGCTGTGGACTTTTATCGAGATTCTGAATTTTATTTACATCGGATAAAATTTCAATCGCTTCATCAGCTTTCTTTTCATCTCCTGCAACTTCCAGGTAGAACTGAGAAAGTTCTTTGTGTTTTAACTTGTGTATAACTTTTAAAAATAGTTCTTCGCTGAAATGAAGTTTATTCTTCTTCACTTTCTTTTCCCAGATTTCTTTTCCTTTACCTGAAAGAATTCTTTTTTCCGTATTGAAATATTTTCGTATATCAGATTTTGCTTTGTGAGTAACAACAAATTTCTCCCAATCTCTTTTGGGTGTCTGACTTTTAGATGTTATAATTTCTATCTGGTCACCGCTTTTTAATTTTGTATCAAGCGTTACAATCTTTCCGTTTATCTTTGCTCCTATACATTTGTATCCGACTTCAGTATGAATATCAAAAGCAAAGTCTACAGCCGTAGCTCCGGCGGGTAAAACTTTTAACTCTCCTTTTGGAGTAAAACAATAAATTTCATCCTGATAAAGATTGAGTTTAAAGCTGTCCATTATTGCCGAGGATGACTCATCCTTTGTAGCATTCTCCAGCGACTCTCTTACTGACTTCATCCAGTTCTCAAGATTCTCGTCGTTAATGTTCGTATTCTCTTTATATTTCCAGTGGGCAGCAACACCTTTCTCAGCAACTTCATGCATGTCTTTAGTTCTTATCTGAACCTCAACCATCTTACCTTCTTTACTTACAAGCGTAGTATGAATGGATTGATATCCGTTTTGTTTAGGAAGTGAAATATAATCTTTGAATCTGTCAGGATTAGGAATGTAAATGCTTGAGCAAATTCCATAAGCTGAGAAGCAGTCGTTTTTATCTTGTGTATCGAGTACAATTCTGACTGCGAATAAATCATAAAGCTCGTCAAAACTTTTATTGCGTGCTTTTATTTTTTTATAAATGCTGTATAAGTGTTTTGCTCTTCCGTAGATTTCAAATTTATATCCTTCCGTGGCGAGTTTCTGTCGGATAGGGTCTATGAATCTGTTTATTAATTTATCACGCTCTCTTTTCTTTTCATTTAATTTTTTTGCAAGCTCATCGTAAGCCGGTCTGTCTAAATATTTGAATGATAAATCCTCAAGTTCTGCTTTTACGTTTGCAAGTCCGAATCTGTGAGCAAAAGG
>JBHEKU010000230.1:0-32813 GCA_041859205.1 Ignavibacteria bacterium
TGGGGAATTAATTACTCAGAAAAGTAATTGCACAGTGTACTATGATAAGAGAATTAATACAAGATGACCGTGAGAAGATAAAAAATATTTTAATAGATACGAATAATTTTTCCGATGATGAAGTAAGTATCGCGCTTGAACTTTTAGATGTTGCGCTCAATAACGAAGACCAGAAAGATTATGAAATATTTGTTGATGTAAATGATGAAAACACGAATGAACTTAACGGATATGTCTGTATTGGTCCCAGACCGTTAACAGAAGGAACGTATGATTTATACTGGATTGCTGTGAATCCTAAAATCCAGTCAAGAGGCGTGGGCAGCAAACTTGTTCTTTACATTGAAAGTCACATTAAGTCTAAAGGCGGCTATTTAGTTCTGATAGAAACATCAGGCAAGCCTTCATACGAGAAAGAAAGAAAGTTTTACGAGAAGAATAATTACAAGAAGGCAGTCGAGCTTGAACATTTTTACAAAAAAAACGACTCGCTTGTAATTTATTCAAAGTACCTCGATTAGAGGAAAAAGTTTTATAGGAAGACAGCTAATTAATTTAAATAAATGATTAGCTCTTCAGTCACGGCAGTACAACCGTGAATAAGAAACCAAAAAAGGAGAACAAATGGAACTCTGGCAGCAAATGATAAGACAGAGTGTTCATACCCCGGATCAGCTCGTTGAGAAATTCGGAATAAAAAAAGAAGTAGCAGAACGTTTGGATGATTTTTTTCAAGCAAGAATCAATCCTTACTATCTATCATTGATAAGATATCCCGGCGACCCTATATGGCTGCAGTGTGTCCCTGATGAAGTGGAGCTGAATGATATCGATGCTCCGGAAGACCCGCTAGGTGAAGACGGCATGAGTCCCGTGCCTAATATCACACACAGATATCCTGATAGAGCGCTATTTCTTGTAAATTCTCAATGCGGTTTATACTGCAGATTCTGTACAAGAAAAAGAAAAGTCGGCGACTCAAGTAAAATTTCCATGAAGGGACTTGAAGCTGCTTTCAAATATCTTGAAGAACATACAGAAATTTCCGATGTCATTTTATCCGGCGGCGATCCTTTGATGCTTACAGATGAAATGCTTGAAAAAATTCTTATAAGACTTCGTACAATAAAACATATTCAGGTTATCCGTCTCGGAAGTAAAATGCCCTGCGTGCTTCCGCACAGAATAACGGAGAAGCTTTGCAATATGCTTAAAAAATATCATCCGATTTATTGCAATACTCACTTTAATCATCCGTGGGAAATAACTGAGGAAAGCAAACGCGCATGCGGTATGCTTGCCGATGCAGGTATTCCTGTTGGTAATCAATGTGTGTTGATGAAAGGTGTTAATGATGACCCTGAAACAATGCGTCAGCTTATGAAAGGCTTGCTTGCAATGAGAGTCCGCCCTTATTATATATACATGGCTGACCTTACAAAAGGAGCAAATCATTTCAGAACACCAATCAGCAAGGGAATTGAAATAATGGATAACTTACGCGGCCATATTTCAGGACTTGCAGTTCCGCATTTCGTTATCGATGCTCCGGGCGGCGGCGGAAAAATTCCGATTCTTCCAAATTATGTAGTCTCGCAGGATGAAGATAAAATTGTATTGAGAAATTTCAAATACAACGTTTATGAATATCCTGATGTGAAGGAAGAGAAGGTAAATCCTAAAGTTGAAGAGAATATGAAGACGCTGAAGAAAAACATTGAAGAGAGACAGGAAAAGCAGAAACGAACTTACGTAAGAAAAGTAAAACTGCCTGTGCTGAATAATCAGGTGAGTTAGAAAACAGCCGTTGTTGGTCTCCTGACCAACAACCAAAATAATTTATTTAATAAGCCCTCTTAGTCGAAAGATTAAGAGGGTTTTTTGTTTGTGTCTAAAATTATTAATTAATACTTAATAACATTTCGAGAAACTGAACTTGGTAAACCTATAATATTAATATCAAACTTTAGCGAAGGTTCAACAAGTGTACTGGCATTATGAATACGAAATGAAAGTTGCCATCCATTATCAAAAGTCATGATAAGGGTAGTTTTTGAAGTTGGTTTTCTAGAAATTTCAATAATCCGGGTTGGTAAAGGCAAACGACTTCCCCATTTTAGAGTATTGTTTAAATTAAATGAGATTGCAGAAACATTACCATTTTCTTTTATAACTTTGTAAAAATCATATCGCCCCAAAAGATATCTTAATAATCCCTCCGCCACTACATTAGTATTATTGCTAAACAGTTCTAACATTTCTTCTTGAAAAGCTTCTAGTATAGGGTCATAATATATTTGTTTTTTATTTGTGATATTTTTCCATTGTAATCCTTCGTGTTGCTTTAATCTTAAGTCATTAAAAATAGGCACTACCTTGCCAAAATATGTTTTCGAACAGTTCACTCCAAACCATTCTTTTCCGAAATCTATTTTATCTGATAAACGAGAATGTTTAACAGCAAAGTGTCTATTTTTTGCGGATATACCTATATCTTCATTGAGAATATTATTATGAATTAATATATCACGTACATCACCTTTTTGCCCGGTCCGATCAGACTGTAGAGAAATAGTACATTGTGTTTCTACTAAACGATTGTCAAATGCAATTAGGAAGGCAGATATTTCTTTTGCAGCTCTAATTATTTTGTCTTGCTCCTTATCAGGGCAAAGTTCAAAAGAGGATATTGCTAAACGTATTTGAGGATTATCTAAGATGGCTGCATTTAAGTACTCAGAAAAACTAAGAGCTATTCCATATTCAAATGCACGACCACTTATAACTTGAGATAAACTCATGCTGCTAAATCTCTGCTTAATATCAGAATTTCGTTGGATTGTTTATGTTTTGACATTCCATACCCCCACTCTAAAGGAATAATAGGATTATCCTTATAATATTCTCTAATTTCTGGGCAATCATTATAAGACATTATCCACTTTTCTCTTTTCAAAATTAATTCTGATAAAGCTTGATGATCAAAACTTTTGTGAGTATTTCCTTTTAATCCATATAAAGCTTGACCATTTAGATAAGGTGGATCTAAATATAGAAAAGCATCGTCATGTTGAGGAATAATCTCTCTGTAATCAGCACATTCTGGTTCAAAATTTGAGGCTTCAAAGTTTTGCAAACGTTCTATAGCAGATTCGGTAAAGCGAGGGTGTCCAGGAGACATTCCCCCCGATAGTGTAGTTCCTGAAAATGAGGCACGATTTAACACAAAAAATGCAGCAGCTCTTTCAAGGGGGCTTTCTAACTTAGTATATATTTTTTGAAGACTATAAAATTTAGGTTTTGAAAGTGGGAAATATTTACGTACACTTTTAACTAAATTTTCCTTATCGTTTAATAATACTTTCCAAAAATCAATAAGGGGTGAAAAAATATCATATCCATATACTTGCATTTTAGTTGAACACGCAAGTTCTATGGATGCACCACCTAAAAATGGAGAGCATAATTTAGTTTCAGCGTTTGGGATATAAGAGAAAATCGTTTTAACTGCTCTGTTTTTACCTCCGGGATAACGAAGCGGAGAACGAGGAAAGTTTTTTGAATTTTCAACTAAGTAGTCTTCAGTACCATTAAAAAGACGATATGCTACTTTATCATAAGCTACATTAGGTTCTCTTAATTTTTCTATATTGAAAGGAGTATTTGTGTACATAGAAAGTTTTCACCAATTGTTAAAAACATCAAAATCTAATAAACTAATCATTATAGAGTGAATTATATTACCATTTAATGATTATTTTTAAAATAATAATAATAAATAACATTTGATATGAAATCCATATTAATATATAAAGAATTATGTATATGTTTCTTTATAGTAGCAATTCTGTAACGGAAACATTTTAAAATGATATTTATAAATATATCATTATTCAAAGTTGCAGTTTTAGAATCATAAGAAAAAGTTCATATTATTCGTTTATAATTATGCCAAATTAAAATAGAAGTTAAGATGTGAACCTAACAACGGCGACGTTCTGTTACAAATATGAATGCATAGCAAGTGGTTGTTGGTCAGGAGACCAACAACGGCAAGGCGAAAAATGCTCCCTATACCTACTAATAGGGAAGAATGCATTTTATACCTACATTACATGCATTATATTGAATGGGATTTGAGTAAAACCTCTTCAACTTTACATAATAATCCGTCAAAAACCCGTCAAAATTTGTAAAGCAAAATTTGTGGTATTGTAAAAACAACACTTGAGGTCCGGGCTTGATGGATTTTCTTTATGGGATTATCTGAAACCTTACACTCCTTCCCGCCGTCATAATAAGCAAATGACACCAATAGAAATAATATTATTAATTGTAACCTTCGGAGTTCTTTTCATGAGAGGAATCAGAAAATAATGTCATTAGTTAGTCATTTGAAACCTTTAGAAGCTTCTAAAAGTCTTAAGAGTAAAAGAAAAACATTAAAAAATAATTTAACAACAATTTTAATTTAAGGAGAATTTAATATGCATAATGCATTAGAAGCTATAATACCTGTAGTAGCCATTATCTTCACATTCGGAATTCCGGGAATAATAATATTCTGGTGGCTTTATACAAGACACAGAGAAAGAATGAGACTAATCGAAAAAGGCTTAGCCCCTGAAGAAGTTAAAAGCTATTTTGCAAGCTCCAACTCAGTCAGCAAGCCAAGGAATGCCTTCAGTTCTTTGAAGTGGGGAATACTGATAACATTTTTAGGACTCGGAATTTTTATAGCAAATATGCTGGAAGATAAATTCAATATGAGTGACGGAATGACAACTGGGCTGGTATTTATTTTTGCAGGTGTCGGATTTGTTTTATACTATGTGTTGATTAAAAATAAACTGACAGATAAAGATCCTTCATAATCGATTGAAGAAACGTAAAAATTTTAAACTTAAAATCATGCAAAAATCAATAATATATGTTGTTCTGCTCATTGTCAGCACTATGGTTTTTTCATCTTGCTCGTTATTTGCACCCAGATATGAAAAAGTTGAGAAAGGCGAGTACAGCATAAGCGCTACAGGTAAGAAGAAATTTTCCCTGAATAATGTAAACGGAAAAATAAAAGTAATCAGAACGACTGACCAATCCAGCATTGTTGTCAAATACGAAAAAACAGCTTACGTAAGAAAGAAAGACCTTGGAAGTCCTTTAAGTGAGATTACTTTAAATTTAGATACAGCAGGAACAGATGTTAAAATTGAAACTGATTTTGAGAACGAAAGAAATGTAATACATTTTGGAAATGATCAGTCAAATAAAGTTGATTATGAAATTTATGTTCCTGAAGGGATTCTTGTGAATCTTGATAATACAAACGGCTCAATTGATTTATTAAAATTAAGCAACGATGTAAAAGCGAGTACGACTAACGGCTCAATTAAAATTGACAATGTAAGCGGTAAAATGGAGCTGGAAACAACTAATGGTACAATAAGAGGCAGCATTGATTCAACAAAAGGAATTACTGCTGAAACAGTGAACGGTGAGATAAAACTTAATTTAAGCAATCATGTATCGGCTTCTGTTGAAGCAGATGTTGTGAACGGCTCTGTTAGAACTGATGGACTGAATTTTAAGGACATGACAGCAGAAAAAAATAAAAAATATTTCAAAGGAACTTTGAGAAACGGTGATGCAAAAATTAAGCTTGAAACTACAAACGGCTCCATAAGATTGACCGGCAGCGGTGATGACGATACTGAAATTTAATCCAAATCATTTTTAATAAATGTTTACATTGCAAAATAATTTAGGTAATTTAGTTTTAAACTCGAAGGTTTTAGCTCTGGTATCTGAGCTGAAATTTTCGAGTTTGTTGAATCTCTCTGTTCCGGCAGAGTATGCCGAGATTCAAAACAACCAAATTAACCTCTCGATGGAATCCGATTTAGATATTATCAGAAATATTCAAAACGGCGATTCCAATTCTTTTGCAGAATTAGTAAGCAGATATAAAGATAAAGCTTTTTCATTAGCTATAAAGATTTTGAAAAATGAAGATGATGCTGAAGATTTCCTGCAGGATGCGTTTATAAAATTATTCAGATCGATAAAACAAAACCAGTTTGAAGAGCGCTCAAAGTTCTCTACTTATTTTTACAGCATAGTTTACAATACAGCGATTGACCACTATAAAAAAATAAAATCAAAAACACTAAGTCTTATTTCAATTGATGTTAATGACGATAATTTCAGAGAAGGTGATGAGTTTAATACCACATATGAATCCAAGATAGATAAGGAGCTTTATTCAGAAGGAATGGGAACAGATACGGCAAAGCAGCTGAACGCAAATGAGATTCAGAATATAATAGGAGCGTTTGTTGATTCAATTCCTCAGCAGTACTCAATTATATTGAATATGTTTTTTATTAACGATATGAGCCATGATGAAATAAGTAAAACACTTAATCTGCCTTTGGGAACAGTGAAGAACAGGATATTCCGTGCGAAGGAAGCTTTGAAGAAAATGATTTTAAAGCATTACAACGAAGAAGAGCTGGAAGGATATCTGGCTTAGATGTTTTTATTTGATACAAAAATATTTATTTTGAAAGAGATATAAATGGAAAATAAACTCGATAATATTGTTGAAAACTCCCTGAGAGAATCGCTGCTGAAAAAGCCGCATAGTGATTTTGCAAAAAATCTTATGCTGAAGATTTCTCTTGAGGAAGAATTTGCAAAGCAGGATAAAAAAACAGAAAAGTTTGCGCTTAAGATAATTCTATCAATATCTGCTTTTTTCATAGGAACGATTGCGATGATAGCATATTACTTGTTCAAAAATCCTGATTACACCGAGAATGCAGATTCTCTCACTGAAAAAACGAATTCATGGCTGGAAGTATACAGCTTTAAGCTGTTTAATATTTTCGGATTGACCGGTACAAGCTCTGTAATTTTGGCATTATCGATTGTAATTATTGCAACACTTTTCCTTATAGCAGATAGATTTATTCTAAAGAAAAAATAAGATTTAAATATAAAATTTTCGTAATAAAGAAAGCCCTTCCGGATAACATCCGAAAGGGCTTTTGTGTTTTTATATTGTGAGTACGTTACAAATTTGTTGTAATCATTATGTAGCTCCAGAATGCCGCATCTTCTCTGGCACCGTTAGCAGTGTTAAAATTTCTTTTCATTAAATCTCCCGGGAGAAAAATACTTCCCCCCCAGGTAAGAGCAACTTCTTTTAAGAACTGATACTTTAAAGTTAAATCAAACTCCTGACCGAAGCTGTTTTCATCGGCAGAATTCTTTTTATTTGACATAAAATAATGTCCCATCAATGAAGCTGTCAGTGGAATCTTCTCAGAGGAATAATTTAGACTCATGTACAAATCATTCAATCCTAAATTTTTTGTATCTCCCGGAATATTTAAAAAATAATCCATGTATCCGTAAAATTTATGATTAGTTGCAAACGGTGTGGCGAATGTATTGTTATTTGAAAAATCAGTAACTGAGTTGCCCGAAAGAATATCTGCACCCAGGCCGGCTTTAAAAACTTTGCTTCCATAATTAACTTGCAGCGAGAGCAAATATGCAGCTACATCGGTACTCGAAAGTTTTCCAAACTGATAGGCTCCTTCAAAGACTGTCGAAAACGAATCATAATTTCCTCTATGATTTAATCCGAGTGTCATTCTGGAAATATCATTGTTCGTTCCATCGGATTTTTTTCTGTTGATTTCATAATATCCGAATACATCAAAAGTATTTTTCTCACCTGACTTTATATTTGACCACAAGCCGTACAATGAAGAGCTTGAATCCGCTCCTGAAGGATAAGGATAGTTTGCTGCGTTTCCGCTTGTAATATATGGAACAGAATTCTTTGTTGTTATTGCAAATATATCAGTTTTGTTTTCTTTCCCGAATCTTACTCTGGCACCATCGAATGAACGCCCTACATAATTCCATCCTAGTGCTCCTATGAATCTTTCCGTACCGTAACTCATTTCAAATCTTCCTGCCTGAACTGATATGGGTGCATCAACAAAATTCTTGAACCAGACATATCCCTGATGCAAATCTATATTTTTTGAGTTGGCAGTTAAAGATGCTTCTTCGCCAAAGACTCTTGAGTCCTGCACCTCAACATAAAAATTAAATTTATCGGTGATATTTTTCTCAACGTATAATCTGCTGCGTAAGCTTGTAAATATATGAGGATAAGTTTTGTTTGAAAAATCCCTGCCGTCAAGTTCCGTTCTTAATTGAATCTGTCCGCCTATTTTCCAGTCTTTATCCTGGGAATATGCACTCATTGCTGATAGTAAAAATGCGATTATTATAAATGTTTTTTTCATGGGGTTATATTTTATTTCTTTTAAGTAAACTCTATTTATTTTTCATATCGTAATTGACCTTGCTCCCTCTTTCTTCGGCAGTTCTATCCCATACAGGAACTTCGTTTGTGAGGAACTCAGCTTTTTTTCTTTTAAGCTCTTCCATATCAAGCCCGATATATATCTGAGCTTTTTCCTTAGTTGTAATATCCGGAATCTGAACAGGTACTTTTACTCCGAGACTAATCAGAACACTTGTAAGAAGCATTCTCGCTTCTTCAGATTTTTGAACCGCGTTACCTAATATTCTTGCGCATTCAAGCGGCGCATGAAAGCTTCCGCCATGGCTTGCAGCAACAAAGTCCCATCTCCACTGAGCATTTCTTATTAATTTTAATATGGGTTTCATCTGTTCTTCGGTCGCTCCGTTATCCCACGCAGTCTTTGCTTCTATATGTACCTTCACCAGTGATTTAGTTGCCAAATCCGAAAGCTCAAGTACTTTATCCTGTCTGTCGTAAACATTTTTTCTTAAATTATCTTCGCTTTCCCTGTGGCATACCTGACATGAGTTTGAAATATTATTTAACGGACTCTGAATTTTATGGTCAGTGAATTTCACTCCGCCGTCACTCTTGTAAGGCATGTGACACTCAGCGCACGAAACACCTCTTTCATTATGAATACCCATTTTGAATAATTCATAATCAGGGTGCTGTGCTTTTACTATAGGAGTTTTGCTTAGGGCATGAACAAAATCAACATGTCCTACTTCGTCATAATATTTTTCCATATCTTCAACTGTAAATCCTTTATCCCATGGGAATGTCAGATATTTTTCAGTCTTCCCTTTAAAATAATATTCAACGTGGCACTGCGCGCAAACAAGCGAGCGCATTTCCTGATGAGTTGAATTTTTTATATCTTTGCCTTGTCTCTCAAAAGCCTCAATCAAAGCCGGACGTGTGATTCTTAAGTTCATTGTCTTCGGGTCATGACAATCCTGGCACCCTATAGGATTTACAATCTCAGAGCCCAGCTCTTTCCACTGTGATTTATAAAACTCGCCGGCTCCTTTTTGATTTATTACTCGGGGAACGTCAGTGCTTTTACATGCCCAGCAGGTAGCCGGTTGCGGAACGTCAGTTCGTAATGTTTTGCGGATATCTCTTATAGCATAATAATGTCCTCTACCCTGATTATAATCCCTTGAGAAGGCATAGCCTGCCCACAGCACAACTAAGTCAGGATATTTTTCAAGCATATCAATATTTTTTGAGCCGCCATGTTTACTTGCAAACGAAGTATCCAGAGTTGAGAGATACGTTTCATATTCTCTGGGATAATTTTCTCCCCACTTTTCATTGTTAGGCTCCCAGTCAGCAATGGGTTTTACATTCTGAATAATCTGATTGGACTCCTGTCTCCTTTCAACTATGCTGCTGCCTAGGACTCCAAGTCCGAAGACAACAAGTATAGTAACAACGTAAAGCGCCCATCCAACCCAGGGTCTTTCTTTTACCAATTCGGAGATTTTTTTCATAACAATTTTATTTGATTAAACTTTTTGATTCTACTTTCTAAATCTATTTAATAAGCGGCGATAATTTCGGGACTCTTGCATTCGGGAATGAACTTAAACTGCTTACAGTTCCGTGCGGAGTTTCTTCGTGGCATTTCCAGCAGTATTCATCTTTATAATTTTTGTGAAGACTTGTCTGTGATACCAAACTTGAGTGGCATCTTATACAGTTGTCCTGAACAACGTCTTTACCCGCCTGCTTTATTTTTATCACTTCTTCCTCTAATTTTAAAGTGAAAATCGTTGAGTGACGTAAGCCGTCGGTTGCTTTGAACATGTATTGATTTATAAAATTATCATGTGGGACATGGCAATCGTTGCAGTTTGTAACTCTTGCATGCGAGCTGTTCTGCCACGAGGCATACTGCGGAAACATTACGTGACAATTAACACATGTTTCGGGATTATCGGAAAGATATGAAGCGGCATTTCCTATGTAAAAAATCCATAGTAAAAAAGCTGTCAACACTCCGGAAATTACGATGACGGGGACTTTCCATTTTTTAGGGGGAGAAGTAAGATCGACGAATTTATTAAATTTGTTCTTAAGCATCAGTATAAAATTATTAAAAATAACTTTAGGATGTATTGACTTAAGTCAATTTTTCAAAAAATCTTATTGTATTTTTAGGTTAAATATATTTATTGTTTAATTGAGATGGTGTTTTCATTCATCAATAGTTTGCCAAGTTTGAATTCAAAAACAGTTTGTGTGCCCTTGATTAAAGGGTTGTAGGATTCAATCATATAATCAGCAATCGAAGCCGGAATTGCAATACCTCCGATTTTGCACTTTTCCAGGTTGAATGTAAGATTAGAGTTTTGGTTTTGAAGAAGACTTAAAACAATTTCAAATTCAGAATTGATTTTTTTGTTTTGTCCGGTAATTTTTATCCTGTAATCATTAAATGAAATATCGGATACGGTTATTTTTTTGCCGGATGATTCTTCGATGTATGATTTTAAATCAGAAGGATGGAGCTCAAATGAATTAAGCTTAATTTTTTTAAGAGTGAGAATTTCAAATTTATCTGCCGCCATTAAGTTGTTGACGCAATATTCTAAATCAACTAACTCAAGCTCAAAGTTCTCTGCAGGTATTCCAATACTACTCTCATCTTTTGAATTCATGTAATCAAAACCGCGGAAAATTATTTTATTTACTGTAGATTTTTTCGAGATAATCTTTAGGGATTTAATTTTTCCGTTAATAGCGCGGATTGAATCTTCAAAAACGATTTTGCAAATGGGAACACTATCCGATTTTATATATTTCCTGAAAAACTTCCCTGCCGACTTCTCTATTTTATCTTTCAGCGAGTCTATTGTAATATCTTCAGCAATTTTCTGCCGTATTCTATGTAATAAAATCTGTTCATCGTTATTCAGATCAAATTTTTTGAACTCTTCAAAAGTGCGTGAATATTTATTCTCAATTAAACTCCCTGTATTTGTTTTAAAGCTATTGCTATCATTCAATTGTTTCTTTATCTCAATAACGTAATCCGAGAAAAAAGGAAAACCTTCTTCGCCTAAAATATTTATCTGCGCATTATTAAGTTTTGCATAATACCGTAAAGTTGATGAATTTAAATTTTCTTCCTCTGAAAGAATTCGAAGGTTAGCCTTTTGTTTTCCCTTTGCCTTCATATCATCTGAAATGATTTTTATAACTTCGGCATTTTTCCGGTTGGTTTTATCGGGAGTAACGTTGTTTAGCAAAGGTGTTTCAACAACAGGCAGAGCTAAATTAATTCCGGGATTTAAAAACGAGAAGAATATAAAATTTGCCAATGCAATACCGGTAAATATTTTTACATATAGATTTCTTTTCTGCGGCTCATTTTCCCCATGAAAAAGCATTCCTGCAAATAAAACACTTATTGGAATTAACAAAGCAATTGAAAATCGTGGCAGCTTAAAATTTATAAGTGTTATTAAAACATAACTGCCGAGCAGCCAGTAAAGCGGAAGCCTTCTTTTTAAGAAAAAACTGTTTTTGAAGAATAGAAAAATTCCTATAATAAATAATATAGCAATGATTAAAGAAACCTGTCCGGGAATTATTTTAAAATAATAAAACACGTTTTCTATAAAAGATAAATCACCTCTTTCAAGCTCGTTTAATCTGGTTGAAAGAATGGAAATTATATTACGCAGATACCAAGGGAGAGATATAATGAGCCCGACGATTATACTTAAGAAAAAATTTACAATAATTCTGAATTTTTTTGTAGCTAGAGAGTAGCCTTCCCAAAGCAAAAAAATCATGGGAGTAATTACAAACAAAATGAATGTCCATTTTGTCAGCATTCCCAACCCAAACATAATTCCAAACTTTATGCAATTATTTCTGCTTGAAAAATCATTTGTTCGTATTAACGAATACACTGCAGCTGCAACCATTGCTGCAAGAGGGAGATCGAGCATATAATCCCTTGAGTACTCGCTGATAATCGGAAACATTGCTATACAAAACGCAGCGAAAATTCCCGCATCGGGGTTATAAATTCTTTTGCCTATTTGATAAACGGAGCATATTAAAAGAACAAGAAAAAAAGTCATCTCTAAAAATCCTGCAAAGTCATTTAGCCCGAAGATTGCATGAAATGGAATCGCTGCCCAGTAAACCAGCGGTGGATAATACCACGAAACATCTATCAAATTTTTTAATAACGAAGAAAATCCCTGAGAATTATTAAGAGTTTTGTATGTATCGAGGCTGTAGGAAAGGTGGTCGGCGGAATCCCAATGCAGCGGCCGATGGCCAAGAAAATACCAAAGCAGATTGCCGGCTATCAAAAAGATAATCAAAAACAGTAAATATCGCTCGGATTTGTTCATTTTTTCAAATTAAAAATATTAAACGTCATAAACTACCCAAAGATTTTTTGTTTTATTTCTTTAACCACAGAGAACACAGAGCGTATTCACAGATTGCACAGAGAAAAGAAATATTAATTAATAAAAACATAAAAACTTTGTGTTCTCTGTGCTCAAAATCTGTGTTCTCTGTGGTTAAGTTTTTAGTTTGAGATTATCCGTTTGTAAATTGAAATTCGTTAATAATAGAGGTAATTTCTGTATTTTCATAGATGAGCAATCCCGGAACTTCCGAAAATATATCTAAAACAAAAAGTGACGATAACATTTTGATTAATAAAGCTCTTGCAGGTGATCAAGCTGCCTACGAGAAGCTTATGAAAAAATATTATCAGCTTATTTATAATCTTATCTTCCGTATGATTTCGCGGAAAGAAGACGTTGAGGATTTGACTCAGGAAGCATTTATAAAAGCATTCAACTCACTTCATAATTTTGACAGGCAGTTTGCATTTTCAACATGGCTGTTTAAAATTGCTACGAACAATGCAATCGATTATCTCCGCAAGAAAAAATTAAATACGTTTTCTATAGATAGAGAAATTGAATCGGAAGAAAGTGATTTTAAGTTTGAGATTCCTGATAATGAAAACAAACCTGACCGTGTAATAATAGAAGACGAAAGAAAAAAAATTCTAGATGAAGCTATTGAATCATTGCCGCCGAAATATAAAGAAGTGATATTGCTAAGGCATAAGATGGATAAAGAGTACGAGGAAATTGCAAAAGAATTAAAACTCCCACTGGGAACAGTGAAAGCCCATATCTTCAGAGGAAGAGAACTCCTCAATAAATATCTGAAAGACAAAATTAAAAATTATTAATCTCTCCTATGGAGTTTCCTTCACTTGCAAGAAGAATATTTTCTTTCCTGCTTGATACAATAATCGTTTTTATTTTTTTTTATTTACTATATTTGTTCTTTGAAAGTGAAAGAATGTCCGGTGTTATAGGAGCTTTTTATCTTATAACTTTTTTTTCATATGAACCAGTATTAAGTACGACCTGTGGGACAATCGGTAAAAATATATTTGGTATAGCTTTAAGAGATAGAAACGATTACACTCAAAAAGTTGGTGCTCTAAGAAATTACACACGGTATTTCTTAAAAATTTTCTCGATCTTAAGAATATATCCTTGTTTCATTTACCTGTATAAAAACGAAACACCGTATGATTATGTTACAGGCACCGTTATTATTTATAAAGAGTATAGCAAAAGCAATTTCATAAGGCATAAAATTAAAAGCATTTCGAATAAATAACATGAGAGAAGAAACTCCATTAATGCGTCAGTACAGGCAGATAAAGGAAAAGTATCCTGATACTATTCTGCTATTCCGCATGGGAGATTTTTATGAGACATTCGAAAAAGATGCAATCACTGCCTCTAAAATTCTTGGCATTACTTTAACGAAACGTTCTAACGGTAAAGCATCTGAAGTTCCTCTTGCGGGATTCCCTCACCATGCGCTGGATAATTATCTTCCAAAACTTGTTAGAGCAGGTCAGCGAGTTGCCGTATGCGAGCAGCTTGAAGACCCTAAGTATGCAAAGGGAATTGTAAAGAGAGATGTGATTGAAGTCGTTACTCCCGGCGCAAATTTCTCAGAGAAGCTTCTCGACCATAAATCAAATAATTTTCTCGCTGCAATATATATAAAAGATAACGTCTGCGGACTTGCATTCTGCGATATTTCCACCGGAGAATTTGCCACATCGGAAATTTTACTCAAGAATTTATATGAACAGATTGACAGCATAAATCCATCCGAGATTTTAATTTCCAAAAGAGAAAAAGAAAAAGTTTTTAAAGCTCTTAACTACGACCCTGATGCTTCGTTCAATGAATCGCAAAAAAGATGGCTTTTTACAAAAGTAGATGACTGGGTATTTAACTCAGACTATGCAAATGAAGTTTTGACAAATCATTTCGGAACGGCTACGCTTAAAGGGTTCGGTATTGCCGATATGAAGGAAGGTGTTATTGCTGCCGGATGCATAATGAATTATCTGAACGAAACACAGAAGAATAATCTCCCACACCTTAAAAAAATATCTAACTATAATTTTACCGATTACATAATTCTTGACCCTTCCACAAAAAGAAATCTTGAGATAACTTCCTCTATGAATGAAGGCAGCAGGGAAGGAACATTAATTTCCATTCTTGATAAGACACAGACTGCCATGGGCGGAAGGCTGCTGAAGAAGTGGGTGTCACGTCCGCTGAAAGTCAGGAATCAGATTCAATCAAGATTAGATGCAGTGCAGGATTTGTGTGATAATAAGGGAGATAGGAAAGTTATAATCGAGCAGTTGAAATCAGTCGCTGATTTAGAAAGACTGCTTTCAAAAATTTCTACGGGCAGGGCCGTAGCCCGCGACATACTTCAGTTAAAAATTTCTTTGAAAAATATTTCGGAGATAAGAAAGAAGTTAGGCGCATTTACGAGCGAAGCGATTAAAAGAGTAAAAGAGAACATTGTAGATATACCGGACCTTGTTGCTAAAATAGATTCGTGCATTAACGATAATTTTATATCAGGAAATGATTCATACGGAGTAATAAATAAAGGCTATCATAAAGAGCTTGATGAGATTAAGGATATATTGATAAACGGAAAAACATGGATGGAAAATTATCAAAGCCAGGAGAGAAGAAGGACGGGAATAAATTCGCTGAAGGTCGAGTTCAATAAAGTCTTTGGCTACTATATAATGATTACGAAAGCAAACATGGATAAAGCTCCCGCCAATTACACCCGCAAGCAGACATTAGTAAACGCAGAGAGATATATTACAGAGGAGCTGAAGGAATACGAAGATAAAATTTTAAATGCTGAAGAAAAAATTTCAGGCATTGAGAGCAAAATATTTTTAGAGCTGAGAGATTTTATACTCGGTTTCTCAGATGACATTCAAAAAAATGCAAGCATCATTGCTACACTTGATGCGCTTATAAGTTTTGCAGAAGTCTCCGAACTGTACTATTACACGAAGCCGGAGATAAACGATTCTGAAGTTATTGAAATTGTAGAAGGAAGACATCCCGTTATTGAGCGGCTTCTTCCTGCAGGCGAGAAATATATTTCCAATGACACTTCGGTAGATACGACAGAAAACCAGATATTGATTTTGACGGGTCCAAACATGAGCGGTAAGTCAAGTTATCTCAGACAAGTCGGCTTAATTGTCCTTCTTGCGCAGATAGGCTGCTTCGTTCCGGCGAAGTCAGCTAAAATTGGATTAGTAGATAAAATTTTTACGCGAGTCGGCGCATCGGATAATATTGCAAAGGGAGAGAGTACATTCCTTGTTGAAATGCACGAAGCTGCTAACATTACTAATAACGCAACGACGAAGAGTCTGATACTACTGGATGAAATCGGAAGAGGCACAAGCACGTACGACGGAATATCTATTGCATGGGCAATGACGGAATTTTTTCATGAGAATCCGAATGTAAGAGCAAAGACATTGTTTGCAACTCACTACCATGAACTTAACTCGCTTGCCGATACATATAAGAGAATAAAAAATTACAGAGTAGAAGTAAAAGAGTATAACGATAAAGTTATCTTCCTCAGAAAAATTACAGAAGGTACAGCTGACCATAGCTACGGAATACAGGTCGCGCAAATGGCAGGACTGCCGGATTCAATCACAAAGCGCGCAAAAGAAATTTTAAAAATTCTTGAAGATAAAAATTACAGAAGAAGACATAAGGATGATTTGCAAATCAGTCTTTTTGAAATAGATAACAGAACTGAAATTGAAAACGAAGCATTAACTATGCTCGATGAAATTGATATCGATAATCTCACACCGCTTGAAGCACTGAACATCTTAAAAAAACTGAAAGATTTAAAATAAAGTTTTCTAATTAACCCCACGATTATGGAAAACAATTTAAGGCATAACGTCCCCGGAATGCCAACTAAAAGCGGAAGCAAAGTAAAACGGGTATTCCTTACAGCTTTAATCATCCCTGCGCTTGTTCTCAGTTATATTGCTTCTTATTATTGTATTCTCCCCTCTATATTTCCAAATGTTTTGCGCGGTGAACTGCAGAATATCCGGGTGTTTCCTTCGTCGGACGGCAAATATAAATTGTGGATACAAAATGACGGTACATTAAGATTTACAAGCAGGACAAATAACATGGGACAAATCAGTCTTAAAACTGTTGGCTGGTTTTGCAGAACGTATTCGTATGTATATGACCCTGTTGATGAAAAAGTAATTAACGGATTTAAAACAAGCTACGATGACTTACCGCCTGTATCCGATATAGTTTACGAAAAAGAAAAAATCTGGTTAGTCAATTCTTCCTCTGAAGGAGTTCCTCCTGAAATCAAAGCATACAATTCTGAAAATTATCAACAGATATTAAACACTCAATCATTCTGTGAAAAAAACAAAGAACTTGCTGCCGGAATTATAAGTGTTTCGGTTGATAATCAAAAGCCTGTAAGATTCCGGATTTCCACAAAGGATGGAAAAGAAATAGTTTACAATCCTTCAGATGACAAATTTTTTCCCAATACAATAGAGTTCGAAAAATATTACAAACAGAATGACAGTACGGCTTCAGGAATATTTGCTTTAGTTAACGAGGAAAATTCTGATAAAAGAAAAAAACTTTATTATATAACGGGTCCGAAATATGATTTATATTTTTCAACTTCCTGGGCTGATGAAATTGTAAAACAAAATATGAGCGCTTTTAAAAGTATGAAGCCTGTAGAAATACTTCCCGATAAAGTTTTTATCGAGGGAAATGTTTTGTTTACGGATGATGAAATTGCTGTGATTGTTCATCAGGATAACGTAGGAAAAACTTCAAACAGAATGCTGACATGTGTTGAAAAATCAGGCAAAGAATTATGGACAGTGCAGCAGAAAGATTTGTTTGATGAACTTGAAGGTAAGGATGACGATTCAAGAACTGAAATGTCTTTTTTGAGAACGCAGCTTGATGCGCAGAGAGCGGGAAACGTTGTTATATTCATTTATAAGCCTGTAGGAGCAATTGGTTTTCAACTTGCTGACGGAAAGAAGCTATGGGAATTTGAAGGCTGAAATTATTTTTCAGTAGCATAAACTTTCAATAATTTTTTAATTATAACCCCAAAGTATGGATAATGAGTTTAGTTATTCCACTCGCACTATTACGCCTGCCGAAACAAAAAAAACAATAAATAAAAAAGTCGGCTGCGGATGTTCCTTTATACCCATCGTTTTACTTTTTATACTGGGGTATTTTTTAGCTTACCAGCTTCTATTTCCTTCCTTGTTCCCTACATGGGTACGGGGAAGCTTTCAGAATCTCGTAATATTTCCCTCGAAAGAAGGCAAAGATAAGTTATGGATTCAGATGGATGGTTCATTCAGTTATATATTGGAAAGAAAGTCAGGCGGCAGCTATTCAATAGGCCGGGAAGGGCTTTTCGAAAAAACTTATTCGTATGTTTATGACCCTGTCTCTGAAAAAGTTCTTAAAGGTTATTACACTGATTTAGAATACCTTCCTGCATCGCCTGAGATGTTATTCATGAACGGAAAGGTCTGGGTTATAACGCCAAGCATAAACGCTCCGCCATTTATAAATATTTACAATCCTGATACATTTGAAGAAATTATGAATACTCAAAGCTTCTGCGCGCAAAATCCTGAATTATCTGCAGGGCTTGAAAAACTTTTTGTGGAAAGAAATAAGCCTGTTCGTATGACGCTTACCGCTAAAGACGGTAAAGAAGTGATTTATTCAGTTGCGGATGAGATGTTCTTCGATGATTACCCTGCACTGACAAAGTACTATAAAGAACACGAAAAAACTGTAAACATATTTACACTTGAGGCAGAGAAAAACTCAACATCAAGAAAGGTTTTATATTACATTACCGGACCTGCATCACAGTTGTATTTCTCCAGTCCGCGTGGACAGAATATTTTTGAGTATAAGGGAAGCAGCAGCTACAAAGATATGACGGCAGAACTTATCGCTCCGGGTAAAGCATTTCTTGAAAGTGAACTGCTATACTTCGATGATGAAATAGCCGTTGTAATACATCAGGATAATATCGGCAAGACGGCAAACAGAATGTTAACCTGTGTTAACAAAGACGGAAAAGAATTGTGGACAATTCCGCAATCGGAATTATTTGACGAGATAAAAGTAAAAGAAAGCGATGCCTTCAGTGTAATATTTTTTACGAAAGATAAAATGTCAGTACAGCGCTCAGGAAATACTGTTGTGTTTATATATAAACCCGAAGGAGCAATGGCATTTGACCTTAATACAGGAAGAAAACTTTGGGAGTTCGAAGAATAAAACACTACTTAATATTGTACTGCCATAATATATCTGCCTGGTCTATCAGCGGCTGAAGTTCACCTTTAAGTCCGGGTTTGTGTTTTATTGCAGTCTTCCAGTATTCAATAGCCATCTCATATCTTTTTTTGTAGTATTCACAAATTCCCATATTTACAAGTGCGGCAGTATTCTGCGGTTCTTCTTTGATTACTCTTTTAAAATCATCAAGCGCGTCTTCATAAGATTCATCACTCATATATACAACACCTCTACCAAAGTAAGCATCTATATTTGTCGGATTGCTTTTAATTACATACGAAAAATCTTTTATTGAAAGCTCGTATTCTTTCATTTTAAAATAAGCTTCACCGCGGTTATTATACGCTGCTGAAAAAGTCGGGTCTAATTTTATAGCGGAATTGTAATCACTGATAGCTTTTTCAAATTGCTTTCTTGCATAGTAAGCCATGCCTCTATAGTTGTATGCTTTGTGATCTTTGGGGAACATCTCTAAAAATTTTGTATAATATTTTATAGCATCTTCGTTCTTTCCTTCTTCAAATAAATTTTGTCCCTGATAAAAAAAGTTAAGCGCTTCAATCTTTTTCTTATCGTTGTATGAATCAAGTTTTACTTTTAAAATATCAGAAACCGGTATTGCGAAGTTTAAATTATTCCCTTCTCTCAGTCCCATTGAACTGATGCCGATTAACTCTCCGTAGGAATTTAATACTGCGCCTCCGCTGCTGCCCGGAGATAAGCTTGCAGTTATCTGAACAAAGTTTTGTTTCTTTTTTCCGACTTCAGTTCTGTTACCGCTTACAATCCCTTCAGACATAGAATTCTCAAGTCCCATCGGGCTTCCGATTGCATATACTTTTTGACCTACTTTAGGATCTTTTTCAGAGAGCTTTATATCGGGAAAGGTGCCGGATTCGATTTTCATAATCACTAAATCTTTTTCAATATCTACGCCTATGATATCGGTGTATTTTATTGTATCGCCTTTATGCACCAGGTCCATTCTCTGGCAGCCTTCAAAAATATGAAAGTTAGTTATCACCCATCCTCTGTCATTTATGATTACTCCGCTTCCTTGAGCTTTAGGATTGTTATCAAAATCATAGGAATACACTACAACTATAGCATCCTGATATTTTTCAAAAAGTTCTTCAGGTTTTAAATCCTGTGAATAGGTTTTATTAAGTAAACACAACAATAGGATAGCAAACAGGCAGATTTTTCTCATATTCGAGGGTTAATTTACTTAAATATAAATAAAAATCTAATAAAATTGAATTAAAAATACAGGAAGACTCAGTTTAATAGGATGATTAGTGAGTAATTTAAATATGACGTTTTTTTTAAACGGGATTGGTAATAAAATTTATCAATGTTACTACATATCTGAAAATAAGAAAATAGAACAGATTGATAAAAGTAAAACGCAGGATGAAGTCTCCCGGAAAATTTTTCATAAACCGGAATGAGTTTGAATATTTTTCGAGATAAAACTCGTAAAAAGTAGATTTTGGATTAACAGCGGTGTGATATTGTATCACAAGAAAACTTGCATGAATAACGCTGAAAAGAATTATGATGAAAGGTACTAAAATTATGTGATTTAAATTGTACTTAGGAGGAAGCGCAACTATAAAAACAAAAGCTCCGGCTGCCGTGTAAAGCAAACGTAACCCTAGATGTTTTGTAAGCATTCTGGGATTTTGGGTGAATTAAAACAAATCAATAAAATAATGTAAGCAAGATTTATTACAAAAAAAATGAACTTATTAAACTTCTTTACCGCCCAGGCAAAGAAGTTTAATAAGAGTAATAAACCGTACTTACTAAAGAAAGAACTATCGGGTAATCAACTCACTTTACGGAGAACTTTACCGGCGAAGCAATAGAATAATCTATAGCAGCTTGTACATTCGTAGATCTTAATTCTTAAAATGCCAAGCATTTTATCCAGAAACCGGTCAGACTTCATTCTCCTAAAACGTGAGTTCACTTTACATCGGGGACAAATTGAATTCACTGCTTTAAGAACCCCCTTTTGATTGTTGTTACATTACAAATATATCAATTTTTATGCATAATACGCAATAAAATTTTTGATATGGATATAATATTTATTTATTAACTTTTAAGCCCTTTAACAAGGCTTATAATAGTGCTCCGTATATATAAAAAAAAATCTCCCTATATGTAGGAATAGGCAGCGTGTACTTTTTTAATAAAAATATTATTTATATTTTATTGATGGTTGTACGAATTCAGATATAGGAGTCCGAATTTTGTTCAGAAAGCCGACTTATTTCAAACAAATTTCAAACAAAACCTATGTCGGATTTTATTTAACGAATGTCGGAAAAAATGAAACGTGTTGTATTGAAAAAACAACACTTAGTTTTCAAAATCCGACAATTTTCCGACCAACAGAGTATTATTTAATAAAAAAGCAATAATTGATTTAAATACTTTTTGCAAAATTGTAATGTCGGATTTTTATTTTAATTAGTCGAATTCTCTCAAATACCTGTGCTGAAAAAACAATACTTAGTTTTCAAAATCCGACAATTTTCCGACCAACAGATAAAATTTTACGCTGTTAATTTTTATTTAAAAATATTTTAAGTAATTTTGAGAACATTTCATTAATTAAAAATCTAAGAAATATTATGAAAAAAATAATTTACATCTTTTCTGTTCTGATGTTAATTTCATTAACATCATCAGGATTAAAAGCTCAGGACCAGGAAGCCATGAAAAAATGGATGGACTACATGACTCCCGGAGAAGAGCATAAGGCTATGGCTAAAATGAACGGTGACTGGAATTACACTTCAAAATTCTGGATGGCACCGGGACAAGAGCCTATGACAGCAAATGGCACAGCTAAATGCGAAATGTTACTGGGCGGAAGATATATGCAGATGAAAGTTAACGGCAACATGATGGGTATGCCTTTTGAAGGTATTAGTATTAACGGATATGATAATGCCGCAAAGCAGTATCAAAGCAGCTGGATTGATAATATGGGCACAAGCGTGATGTATCTTACAGGAACAGCTAGCGGAGGTGTAATAACAATGACAGGCTCAATGATTGACCCAATGACAAGTAAAAATATGATAGTAAGACAAACTTTAAGATGGGACGGAGATAAAATGATTATGGAAATGTATGATACAAAAGACGGTGTTGAAAATAAAACAATGGAAATAACTTATTCAAAAAATTAAACTCAATAAATCCCCGAGGCACATAAATACTGTTTCAGTTTTATTAAACCTTAATTTTAAAAAATGAAAAAATTAATTTTACTCTGCTCATTGCTGCTTATTATTACTGCTTCTGCTTCAAACTTAAAAGCGCAGGACCAGGAAATGATGAAGCGCTGGATGGAATACAGTACTCCATCTGATGCTCATAAGGCAATGGCAAAATTAGCCGGAAACTGGAATTTCACTTCTAAAATGTGGATGGATCCTTCACAGCCTCCTATGGATGGTACAGGTACAGCTAAGTTCGAAATGATTTACGGCGATAGATATCTTCAGTCAAAAGTCAGTTCGACAATGATGGGAATGCCGTTTGAAGGTACAGCTCTTACAGGATACAATAATGCTACTAAAAAATATTTCACTACATGGATTGATAACATGGGCACAGGGCTAATGACATTGGAAGGAACACGCGATGATAAAACAGGAGTGATTACCTTCTATGGTTCAATGTTTGACCCTATGGCAGGAAAAAACTGCACCATGAGACAGACAATGAAAATTGACAGTGATAATAAAATGACTATGGCAATGTACAGCACTACTGAAGGCGGCTCAGAAAAACAAGATATGGAAATAGTTTACACAAGATAAAATTTATATAAAATAAAAAGGGGCATTTTTAGAGTGCCCCTTATTAAAATATCTTAATTATAAAATTCTCCATTCGGAAAATACTTTCCTTTCAACCTGTATATAGAATCACTTTATCAGTATCATCTGCTTTGAAGCAGTGAACTCATCTGTATTTATTTAAAACAATAGTTCGTAAAAAATATATTAGGCTTTTTATACTTTTCATTTAATGACTAGAAAAGAAAACCCGTTTCGGAAAAAAACCGAACGGGCTTACTATTGGCAGTTTGGGAGAAGATAGAAAAATTTAAATGGTAATTAACAGAGCTTTTTCTGCTGAGAAAGATGTGCTGATTTGCTGTTTAAGATTGTGCGAGTTTTTCATAGAGGTAATATTTTATTTTGTTTTCTTTTTTATGTTTGAAAATGAACTTCATTTTCTAAAACGATTAAAATTAGCTTAAATTTAGTGCGTAAAACAAAGAAACTATTATGGCTCTGTGAAAAGAAAATTTTACAAAAGGCTATTTTTAGCTTAAAATTGAAGAAATCGTATTGAAATGTGTAAAGATATGTGTGGTTTTTTTTAGTATTTTCTGCAATTACGTATGAAAAACACAAAAATAATAGAGCTTTTAAAAACATTTACGGAAAAGGAGCTGGGCGGCTTTGGCGATTTTGTTTCATCAAAGTACTTCAATCAAAATGAAAAAATCATAAAGCTTTTTGAGATACTGAAGAAAAACTCACCGGATTTTGACAGCGATGAACTTGCAAAAGAAAATATCTACGCTAAAATTTTCGGGAAAAAGAAATACGAAGATGAAAAAATGAGAACATTGATTTCTAATCTTATGAAACTCTGCAAAAAGTATTTGATTCAGCTAAACATTGAGAGTAAATCTCAGCATATGAATCTGCATCTTCTTTCACAGCTGAAAGAGCGCGGGCAAAAAACTTTATTTGATTATGAATACAACAAACTGAAAATCTCTCTTGACCAATATAATTTTAAAGAACGCGATTATTATTTTATAAAGTATTATATGGAGCTTGAGCTGTATTTCAGCGACCCTACGGCAATAAAAGATACTTATCTGCAGCAGCCTTTAATTGAAAATGTTTCGGATAATTTTGAAATGCTTTTTTTGCTGGATGCATTGGATATAAATTATAATAAGCTTACACGGAAAAGTAAATTAAATTACAATCCGGAATTTGTTTTTTTCGATGTAATAAAATCAAAAATTGAGAATAATGATTTTCCTGATACCCCTATTATTCCTTTGAAGTATTATATTTTTATGTGCGTTCAAAATCCTTTACAGGAAGAGTACTATGAGAAAGCTGAAAAGATATTCTATAATAATCTTGATGTCATTTCTCCCAATGAGAAAGCCTATATTAATACCGGACTGATAAATTACTGCTGGTTAAGAGTGGGGCTTGGCGATGAAAAATATTTTCGAAAAGTATTTGAACTTTACAAAGTCGGATTGGAAGAAGGAATGTATTTCTACGAAAACAAATATCTTCTCACTTCACTTTTTAACGGAATTATAAAGTGCTCATGTTTTTTAAAAGAGTTGAACTGGCTGTTTAAATTTATTTATGAATATAAAAACAAACTTGCACCTGAGCAAAGAAAAGAAGCAGTAAATGTTGCATACTCAAAATATTATTTTGAAAAGAAAGATTTCGATTCAGCATTGAAGCATATTAATAAAATAAATGCATCAAGCTCACTTCTCAAGCTGGAAATTAAAATCTTAACTATAAAAATTCTTTTTGAATTGGATTATGTAGAAAGTGTTTATTCATCCATCGATTCGATAAAACACTTTTTTAAAAGTAACAAACTGCTTCATCCTGCCATTATTGAGCAGGGACATGCTTTTGCAAAAGCAATTAAAAAACTAACGGACCTGAAAGAAAAAAATGACAAGAAAGAGCTTGGCTACTTTAGAAAGCAAATTAATGAAAATAATGACTTAGGGATGATCATTGCCAGATGGATAACTGAAAAAATAGATGAAACAATAAAATAATTTTAGTTTGAAATGCAAAATACAAGATTAATAGAGCTGTTAAGGACTTTTAAAGAAAAAGAACTTCTCGGGCTGCAAGATTTAATTTCTTCAAAATTTTTCAATAAGAATGAACAGCTTATAAAACTGTTTACTGAGATTAAAAAATATTTCCCTGATTTTGAAAGTGATGAGCTTACAAAACAAAATCTTCACGTAAAATTATTCGGTAAGAAAAAATATAATGATGAGGCTATGAGAACCCTTATCTCGGGTTTGATGAAACTAGCTAAAAAATATTTAGTTCAACTTGAGCTTGAAAAAAGATTTTATGATTCAAACGTTTTTTTACTTACTCAGCTTCAGAAACGTGCGCAGCAGCCTCTCCTTGAATACGAATACAGTAAGGCAAAAACCCAAACACAGGAAAAGCTATTCCATGAAAGAGAGTTTTATCTGACAAATTACCTCGCAGATTTTGAATTCTTCTACTCTCATCCTTTAGGTATAAAAAATATTGCTAAGGAAACTGAGCTCCTGGAAGGTATAGCAGATAATTTTGAAAACTTTATGCTTCATGAATTAATGGATATAAATTATCAAATGCTCACTCGAAAAATAAAAATAAACTATACACCAAAATATCTTCTTATTGATGAAGCAAAAAAAATTATAGAAACTAAAGACTTCAGTGATAACCCCTCGCTTTTGCTAAAGTATTACAGTTTCATGTGTATTGAGGATATGGAAAAAGAAGAATACTATGAAAAATCCGAAAGCTTATTTTTAGAGTGCTATGAAAAAATTTCCACATTCGAGCGGGCATCAAATCACCTGGCACTCATCAACTACTGTATGCTTAAAATTTCACAGGGAGTTTACAAGTATTACGAAAAATCCTTTGAACTTTACAAATTTGCCCTTGAGCAGGGATTGTTTTTTGAGCACAACAAATACATACTTCCTTTGTTGTTCCTTAATATTGTAAAGTGCGGTTTATATCTTGAAAACAAAAAATGGGTGCTAAATTTTATTTTTGAATATAAAAATAAAATCAGCCCTGAAGCCAGAAAAGAAATTTCGAATGTAAGTTTTGCATTATATTATTTTGCTTCAAAAGAGTTCGATAATTCACTCAAGCATATTAATAAAATTAACCCTCATTTTACTTCTTTAAAGCTCGAAATAAAAACACTGAGTATAAAATTATTTTATGAGCTGGATTACATTGAAAACATTTATTCTTCAGTCGATGCACTAAAACATTTTGTAAAAAACACTCCTTCTCTCTCAAAACATGCTAAAGTTCAATCAACTAATTTTACTAAATATGTTATAAAGCTTGTAGATTTGAGGGAGAAAAAGAAAATGAAAGAACTTGATTACCTTAAAAAGGAAATCAGCGAAATTTCGGAATTCGGATTAATAAATAAAAAATGGATTTTGCAGAAAATAAGTCACATCTTAAAAAAATGATTTATTGAAACTATTGTGATTTTTTACGGTACAATATCAATAAATACTCAGAATTCGAGTTTTAAACATAATTTACTATTTAAAGCAATTTTGATATATTAAATAAAAATCACTTATGAGCGACTTACAATCACAACTAAATACAGTCAAAGCAAACGAGTCATGGCTTGAGAAAATAAAAAGATATATTCCGGGCTATGATGGATATGTAAATAAAGATAATGCAAGAGAGCTTGATACAATAGTAAGAAATCAGCTTGCTGCTAATCTTGAAGGAAATAAAACAAGAATAAAAAATACTGTTTCAAGCCTTTCAAAAAACGGAAGACTTTTTGAAACAGGAGATATAGATAAAATTGATAAAAAGAATGAGAACTGCATAGCTCAGTTTAAATCTGCTGCGCGCGGCTATAGCGGTGTATTTGATGTTGTAAAAATAAAAGAAGATAAGCTGAACAGACTTTACGAATTTGATAATGCTCTTTTAGCAGATGTTGAAAATATTAATGCACAGTTTTCGTCAATGGAAAGTAATGCTGCCGCTAATTTAGATGTTACTCCGGATATCGCAAAAGTTTCCGGTACTTTAGACGAGCTGCTGAGAAAATTCCAGGAGAGAGAAAATCTTCTGCGTGCATTTAAATAATACAAATTAAAAAGAAAATAAAATAAATTTAATAATATGGCACTTTTAGACGTAATACAATATTTCGATGAAACCGGTAAGACAATGGTTCATCGCGAGCCTCAGGACGGCTCATCAGCAATAAGATTAGGTTCGCAATTAATTGTGCAGGATTCGCAGTCGGCTTTATTCTATCGTGATGGCAAAGTACTAGATGAATTCAAATCAGGAAGACATACACTTACAACTGAAAATATTCCATTACTCACAAAACTAATAAGTCTTCCGTTCGGCGGTACATCGCCGTTCCAGGCACAGGTATATTTCCTTTCAATGAAAAAATTCATTGATTTGAAATGGGGCACAAAGTCACCTATAAATTTCAGAGACAGTGAGTTAACCTATGTTCAGTTAAGAGCATCCGGAAAATTCTCAATAAGAATTACAAATCCGAGACAGTTCATGCTTGAGATAGTTTCTACGCAAGGATTATTTACAACGAATGACATTGAAGATTATTTAAGAGATGCAATCGTATCAAGATTGAATACAGTTCTTGGTAAAAATCTTAAAACAGTATTTGAGCTCGGACAATATTTTGCGCAGATCGAATCAGGTGTGAAAGCAGAAGTTGCTGACTTCTTCAATGCAATGGGAATTGAGCTTACTGATTTAATTATCGTTGGTATCGTTCCACCGGATGAAGTTCAGGAAAAAATCAATGAAAGAAGTTCGATGGGCGCGATTGGAAATCTTGATGCATATATGAAATTCAAAACTGCAACTGCAATTGAAAAGGCTGCTGAGAACGAAGGCGCAGGCGGTATGGCAGGTCTGGGCGCAGGCATGGGCGCCGGAATGACTATGGCGAATATGATGGGACAAAGTATGAATCAGAATAATCAAAACAATCAGAACCAGCAGAACAATCAACAAAATCAACAACAGGAACAGAAAATGTCTGTTGATGAAATAATGAGCGCAATTGAAAAATTAGGAAAGATGAGAGATGCAAAGCTTATTACTGATGAAGAGTTTGATGGAAAGAAGAAAGAACTGCTTGCTAAAATGTGATCTTGAATCACTGATTTCGCTGATTAATTCTGATTGAACTGATTTATCTTTTTCTAAGGAATGTAACACATTCATTGAATGGCAGTTGACAATAAATTTAAATATTCTGACATAACTGAAAAGATTATTGGCTGTGCTTTTAAAGTTCATAATACTTTGGGTTTCGGATTTACCGAAAATATTTATCAAAGGTCACTGCAAGTTGAATTTGAAAAAGAAAAAATACAGTTTTTTAGAGAATATGAAATACCAATTTTATATGAAAAAATCGAAGTTGGATTTAGAAGAGTGGATTTTTTAGTGGAAGATAAAATAGTAGTAGAATTAAAAGCGGTTTCAGAGATATCCAATAGAGAACTTGCTCAGACTTTAAATTATCTAAAGGCTTTCAGAAAAGAGATTGCTCTAGTAATTAACTTCGGTGAAGAAAGTTTAAAATTCAAAAGGTTAATAAATAATATTTAATAAGTATATATCTTGAGAACCAAATCACAATTCATTATAATCATTTTAAATCAGTGTAATCAGTGATTCAAAGTATCGATAAAGTTAAATGCCCGCAATGCGGAGCAGAGAATGACGTACCAATTGATGAAAAATTTCTTGAATGCGCTTACTGCGGTTCGGCTATCTATGTTGATAAAAGAAAAGTTGTAACTCATTTAGTAGTTGCATGTAATTTTACTAAGCAGACTGCCGAAGGGAATTTAAGAAGATGGATGGCAGGGAATTTCCATGTTAAGGATTTAGATAAACTTGCTCAGATATCACAAGTGAATTTTTATTATTTCCCTATGTGGTATTTTAAATCTAAAGATACTGCTTCTGAAAAAATTTATCTTGAGCCTGCAACATCAACATCGGTTTCCGAAATAAAAAAGATAAATATTCCTGCAGGTAGCTTAAAGGTTTACAAGGAAAAAGAATATAATGCATCGGAATTTATTGTTCCTGATGTAATGTATGATGCAGCGCAAAGCTGGCTGCAGCAGTCAGGTGTAAATCTTGATACAGTAGCCGAATCTGATTTAGTGCACATTCCCTTTTATCAATTCTATTATAACTTCAAAGGACAACAATATACTGCATTGGTAGAAGCATCTTCAGGAAAGGTATATGCGAATGTATGGCCTGCAAAATCAGAAGCTCCTTTTAGAGTAATGTTTGGTGTCGGTATTTTTGTTTTCTTATTGATGAGTCTTATATCTTTTGTAATCGGTTTTATGATTGAAAGAAGGGCTGAGGTGGCTTTGGTTTCAGGAGAAATGATAAAAGTCCCTCTGTATATACTTGCAGCAATACCTTTAATAATAATTGCGTACTTTATAGCTAAAAAAGTTTAATTAAGATTTAATGGATACAACAGTAACAGCTCCGGTAAAAAAGGAAAAAGTAATAAAAGGAATTACATGCCCTGCATGTAACGGCGAGCTTGATTTAAAAGAAGGTATAAAAACTTTCAACTGCAAATATTGCGGAACACTTCTCGCTGTAAAAGGTGAAAGCGGTCCTGCAAAGTATTACGTACCGAAGACAATCAAAAAAGATGATGCTATAAACAGGACTTTCAACTGGCTGGAGAAGGGAATTTCCAAAGCTAAAGGATTAAGAGCAGGCTCTAAAGTTGACGATGCATTCTTAGTTTACATTCCTTACTGGAGAGTAAGAGCCGATGTAGTGGGCTGGGTATTCGGTCAGGAAAGAAGAACAAGAACAGTTAATAACAGAACGGAAACATATTACGTTGACGTAGAGAAAAAAATTCAGCAGTCATTCGATAGAACTTTCCCTGCATGTGATGTAGCCGAGCTTGGTGTCAAACAGGTAAATCTCACCGGTGATGAATTATTTCCTGTCGAAGTCGAAACCTTACAGCAGGATGGAATGATGTTTAATATAGTATCATCAGAAAAAGAAATTCACGATTATGCTAAAGATAATTTTGCTTCCTCGGCAAGATATTCTGCCAATGTTGATAAAGTTACTTTTGAGCATTACGATTTAGTAAGAGAAGATGTGAATGTTGTATACTATCCCCTGTGGGTTGTGAGATATGTTTTTCAGAACAGGACTTATCAGGTAGTTGTTGACGGTCAGGATGGGACAATTTGTTACGGCAAAGCCCCGGGAAACAATTTATTCAGAGCAGTGATGGGAATTTTAGGCGTTGGCGCAGGAATGTACCTTGCAACATTATTCGGCGCATTTGCTATAGGAAGTGAATCAGGAAAAGGCGCATTAGCAGTTTACGTAATTGCATTAATAGCAGGAATATTTTTAATCAAATGGGGATATAAAAAATTCAGATATGGCGGAGAGATAGAAGAAGGAACAGGAATTGTTGCCGATGCTGATGTTAAGAAAGTGCAGCCACAATCAAACTCTATTACATCAGGTCAGGGATTTGATATAGCTAAGGATGTTGTAACTTCCGTTGCTATAGGAAGTGTGATGAATGCAGTGTTCCGGCAGATGAGAAGGTAACAAAGAGAAGATAGGAACGAAATTAGAGTAAAGTAAGAAGAACAGAACAAGAAGATATAGATGTAGTAATAAAAAATTTGTAATTTGAAACTTGTAACTTGAAACTGAATTATGTCAGATTTTAAATTAGTAGCAATAAAATGTAAAACATGTGACAGCGGACTTGTTGTTTCGCTTAATGATAATATTACTTATTGCCAGAGCTGCGGCAGCGGGTGGGAAATTATTGACGGAGAAACCAAGCCGATTGAAATAAATTTTGCTTCGGCTGCCATTCGCGGAGACGGTGAAATGATATATAAACCGTTCTGGTTAGTGACTGCGAATGTAAATATTCATGGGAGGGAATCTTCAGGGGGATTTTTATCTAATCTCTTTGGCGGCTCAAAAGAACAAACTTCAGGTACGATAAAATTTTATATTCCGGCATTCACATGCGAGCTGGAGAAAATGAAAAACCTTGCTCTTGCTTTTACATCGTCAAATCCTGTTGCATCGTCTCAAAAATTTAATGTAAGGCTTGTTGGTTTTAACTACGGTAAGGAAGATGCAAAGAAGCTGTCGGAATTTCTTTTGATTACCATCGAAGCGGAGAAATCCGATACTATTAAGACCTTTACTTATGACATTAGCTATGAGAAGTTAGAAATACTCGGCATACCATTCTACCGCCTTCCGAATAATAAATTGAAAGATGCACTGATGGGTATAGAAATTTAATCCATAATTTTCTTTTGTGCATACTTCCGTATTAACTTTGTTAAAAATAAATCGTAAACTGTTTTAAAGGATGGAATGCTTTCAGCAGGATTACAAAACATTGTTGATTTAAATAAGCTAATAATGCTGCGATTTATTAAAGCTGTGCATACAGTTATCTGGGTAATAATGACATGCAGCAACTTCATGGCTTTTTATTTTGCTTTCATTGGAAGGTTTGATGCGTGGTTTTGGATTCCCTGCCTGCTGATTGTCTCTGAAATATTTATTATACTTTTCAATAATTGGCGATGCCCTATAACTCCTATAGCAGAAAAATATACTGAAGACAGAAAAAGTAATTTTGATATTTACCTTCCGGAATGGCTGGCGAAGTATAATGTAAAAATATTTTCAGGAATTATTATTGTAGAGCTTGTAATTCTTGCAGTGAAATATTTATTGTGAAAATTTTAATCACTGATTACACTGATTAATTTTGATTTTCATGATTAATAATTTGCATCCTAAAGATTATCATTTTTAATCATTTCAAATCAATGTAATCAGTGATTGAAATTTTACTTCCCCATCATCTTCTCATTAAACTCATTGCTTTTACCTCTGGGGATTGTAAGCGTGTTCCAGTTATCCTTGGCAAGAAATCTTGCAAGGTAAACTATCTGTCCGATGTGATATCCGTAATGATAGATTTGTCTGTTGATAGCCTGTATTACTGTGTGCGGTTCTTTTCTTATTGTTACAACTTTTGACAGATCGTTTTCAGTTAGAGAATTGAGAGAGTTGAAAAGACATTCCCATCCTTTTTCCCATCGTTCCTTTATGTCATCGGTATCTGTGTAAAAAATTCTTTCGAATTCAGAATCCCTGTGGCGCCACTCTTTTTCTCCGTCAGTTGTAAGGAAGTCAGTCCAGCGTGAAAGCATATTGCCCGATAAATGTTTTATGATTGTGGCGATGCTATTGGATTGCTCGTTTGGTTCAAAGAAAAAATCTTCATCTTTTATCTGTGCCATGGCTTTATCGCCGGCTTTTTTTATATCGTGAAAATTTTTTATTGCATTGGTAAGATAGTCAAGCCCCATTGACATTTGTTCCATACTCAAAAAATTATTTTGGAAAGTTACTTAAGAAATGAAACAAAATGAATATAAAAAATAAATCCGGACAGCTGCCGCGCTGCCCGGATTTTTTAGGAGAGTTAACCAACAACAAATGATTTATTACTTCATGAGTATCATTTTCTTTACATCGGTAAATCCGTTTACGTTCATCCTGTAAAAATATGTTCCTCCCGGCAAGCCTGATGCATTAAATCCTATCAGATAGCTTCCGGCAGGTTTATACTCGTTTACAATATTCATTACTTCCTTTCCTAATACATCATACAATACAATGTTTACAAATCCTTCTTCGGCAATATTGTAATTTATGTTTGTTGAAGGGTTG
>JBHEKU010000142.1:0-21884 GCA_041859205.1 Ignavibacteria bacterium
TGAAATAAAAACCTATATGGGACAAGGTATCGATGACCCGTATTCATCAGTAAGATTCGATATAACTCCGCTTGGTTTCCACGCAATGATTTTTTCAGAGCGCGGAACAGTATTTATTGACCCGTATGCTAAAGGAGATAACTTTAACTACATCAGTTACTTCAAAACAGATTTCCGCACAGACAAACAAATGACATGCGAGCTTATTGATGACGGACACATGGAAAAAAATCACGCTCCTTACAGCCCCGATATGCTTGCTGAAGGAGAGCTAAGAACATACAGAACTGTAATTGCATGCACAGGCGAATACGCTGCTTACTTCGGCGGAACGCAGGCTGCTGCGCTTGCAGCTATAGTTGTTTCTTTAAACAGAGTAAACGGTGTTTACGAAAAAGAAGCATCAGTCAGAATGGTACTTGTGGCAAATAATATTTTAGTTGTATATACAAATTCATCAAGTGACCCGTATACAAATGCAAACGGAAGCACGATGCTGAATCAGAATCAGACAACATGCGACCAGCAAATCGGTGCAGCTAATTATGATATCGGTCACGTATTTTCAACAGGCGGCGACGGCGTAGCTAACTTAGGCTGCGTATGCGTTGCAGGAAGCAAGGCAAAGGGCGTAACCGGTTCAGGCGCACCTGTCGGAGACCCTTATGATATAGATTACGTTGCTCACGAAATGGGACATCAGTTCGGCGGCAATCATACATTCAATAGCACAACATCTTCATGCGGCGGCGGTAACAGAAATAACAATACAGCTTACGAGCCGGGCAGCGGTTCTACTATAATGGCTTATGCAGGTATCTGCGGCTCAACAGATCTACAGCCGAACAGCGACCCTTACTTCCATACAAAAAGCCTTGATGAAATTATAAACTATACAAGTCTTGCAGGGGGAAATTCATGTCCTGTAACAACAAACACAGGAAATCATAACCCTGTAGTAACAATGCCGCCGGACGGATTTGCGATTCCGAGATCAACACCGTTTGAACTGACAGGAACGGCAACAGACCAGGATTTAGATGTGCTCTCGTATTGCTGGGAGCAGTATGATTTAGGTCCGGGCGGAGCTCCGGGTTCACCTGTAAATAATGCGCCGATATTCAGGTCATTCAATCCGGTTCCAACAGGCTACAGAGTATTTCCGAAGCTTTCAAATTTATTAAATAATACAACAACAATCGGCGAGCTTCTCCCAACGTATGACAGAAGTATGACGTTCAGACTGACGGCAAGGGATAACAGAGTCGGCGGCGGCGGAAGAGGAACAGGAACAATTGCTTTCGGCGTAGATGCAACAGCGGGTCCGTTTTTAGTTACAGCGCCGAATACAAACGTAACATGGAATACACCTTATCCGCAGACAGTAACTTGGAACGTTGCAAATACAAATGCAGCTACAGTTAACTGCGCTACAGTAGATATTCTTTTATCAACAGACGGCGGGAATACATTCCCTACAGTATTGGTTAGCGGTACAGCAAATGACGGCAGCCAGCAGGTTACTCTTCCTAATGTGAACTCAACAACAGCAAGAATAAAAGTAAAAGCTGTAGGAAATATATTCTTCGATATATCAAATACAAACTTTACTATGTCAACAGCTACGGGAATCGGTAATAACACAACTGCACCGCTTACATTCAGCTTATCGCAGAATTATCCGAATCCGTTCAACCCGACAACGATGATAAACTTTACAATTCCTAAATTATCAAATGTAACATTGAAAGTTTATGATTTGAAAGGACAGTTAGTAGCATTATTGATGAACGGTGAATTAAAGACAGAAGGAAATTATTCATTTGAATTTGACGGAAGCTCGCTTGCCAGCGGAATGTACTTCTACAAAATAGAAGCAGGTTCATTCTCCGAGACAAGAAAGATGATATTGATGAAGTAAGAAGTTTAAAATATAAGTTGTAATGTTTTTCAAGAAAGGGAGCTTATGGCTCCCTTTTTTTTTGTAGAAGCTCCGCATTAAATACTATCAGGGAATAGAGAAATATTTTTATATATATAAGTTACTGTATTTCATATAATTTCTTATATAATTGAGGCTATGAAAAAAATAATTTTAGTTATACTTCTTCTTACATTCAAAATAAGTTTTGCACAGACAGGATGGTTCTGGCAGAACCCGACTCCTCAAGGCGAAAATATTATCGAAGTAAAATTTTTAGATGCTAACATCGCTATTGCGACTACACGCGGCAATTCGATATTGAGATCAACCGATAAAGGCGCAACGTGGAAAGTAAAAAATGCTGTACCGCTTGAGATAAATCATATTTGTGAACTGCATTCAATAAACGTTATAAACCCTACCACAGTACTTGTAATGCATTCCTCAATAAATTTGGTAACATACGATTCATATAAAAATAAAATTTTGAAAAGCACTGATGCAGGCGAAACGTGGAGCGTAACAGCAGTTCCTCAGATGAATTATTTAAATTCATTCTCTGTAAAATTTATTAATGCCAATACAGGTTTCCTCAAGGGCAAAACTGAACAAAACCCTGAAGTGTATAAAACAACAAATGCAGGAGGAGCATGGTCAAGATTATCAATCAACGGAAATGATTCACTGACAAATTTCTTTTTCCTGAATGAAAACACAGGATGGATAGGCAGCCTTAGAGATAAAAATTTTTATAAGACTACCAACGGCAGCATTAGCTGGGCAACAGGCACAATCTCTATCCCTACAATGCAGACATTTGAGCATTGGTCGCATTCATTTTTTATAAATGAAAACACAGGATGGCTTTCCGGATTATACCCCGGCTCTTACAAAACTACTAACGGAGGAGCAAACTGGACTTCAGTAGGATTTTCATTTAACAATGGAAATCTTTTTTTTATAAACGAGCTTACAGGTTACGCTTACGGCAGTTACGTATATAAAACTACTAACGGTGGAATGAACTGGCAAGAAATACTTGATCAGCAGGACCACCTTGGCTTTGCCCTTGCATCCAATAATTTAAACGGAATTGCCGTCGGCAAATACGGAAGGCTTCTTACAACTTCCAATGCAGGAGCTAATTGGGTAAATAAACGGACTTCAATTACTCCATATCTTTTTTCATACCCCGATAACTTTGAAGACATATTTTTCTTAAATGAAAATACAGGATGGTGTGCAACATGGAGTAACGGAGCTTACAAAACAACTAACGGAGGAACAAACTGGGTACGCGAGGTGATAGGAGGCACTGCTGACAAAATAAAGTTTACAAATGCCAACACAGGCATTGCAGCAGGAACGGGCTCGATAAAAAGAACCTCTAATGGAGGAGCAAACTGGATTACAGTTCCGTTCGATAACTTCTATTGGGATTTCCCTTACTTTAAAAATGATACAGCTTGTATAATACTGCAGGAATCACAATTCGGACGCAATTTAATTCGCTCAACGAACGGCGGAACTAACTGGATATCACATAGTACTGCGTATCAGTTAGACGGTAAGCTTCATTTCATAAATTCCCGTTTAGTATTTTCAGGTTATGGCGCAGCTGTACACCGCTCATTTGATGGTGGAGCAACATGGCAATTTTTGTATCAATTTTGGGATTCACCAATCTACAATCTTAATTTCATTAATGAAAACACAGGCTTTGTCAGCTCTGATTCAGGCATATATAAAACAACCAATGCAGGCCAAAGCTTTGCACGGAAAATATATCTTGCGCCTTCCACACGAATTGAGTCATTTCAGTTCATTAATGATATGACAGGATGGGCTGCCAGCGGGTACGGCGGGCTGGGAGTTTTATTAAAAACAACTGACCGCGGAGAAACCTGGAAGCAATCAGCAAACACTGATAACCTTCAGTTAAATTCAGTTTTCTTCATTAATGAAAACACAGGATGGATATGCGGTAATAATGAAGTTATAATTAAAACCACTACCGGCGGTACTATCGGCATTCAGCAGATAAGCACAACTGTCCCCGATAAATTTTATCTTGAGCAAAATTATCCTAATCCGTTCAATCCGAACACAGTTATCAGTTTTCAGTTACCGGCTGCCGGGTTTGTAAAGTTAAAAGTATTTGATTTGCTCGGAAGAGAAGTCGCAAATCTAGTAAATGAAAATTTATCCGCAGGAAGTTATAAATATGATTTCAACGCATCTTCATTACCAAGCGGAATTTATTTTTATAAATTAGAAACGGATAATTTTTCTGAGACAAGAAAAATGGTGCTGGTGAAGTAAAAAACAGGTTTAACTAATTTGAAAGAACATAGTTTCATCTGTGAAATTATCAATTAAAAATCCTATGAAAACAATATATATCCTGCTGCTTTTTTCTTTTATTATTATTCTTTCTTCGTGTTCAGATAATCCTGTTGTTCAAGTAGATTATACAGATTTAACTGAATGGACTTATATTGATTCAACTGCAAGCGGACTTGTAGAGCAGCTTGCCCTTGCTGAAGAGAATATTTTATATATAATCAGAAATAATTCCGGCTATAAAATTGAGAATGGAGTTACAACTCAGATTAATTTTAATGATAATGATTTTTATCCTACTAGAGTTTTTGCATACAATTCATCTTACATCATTTTTCAGGGGCGCTCACGATCTACTTTATATCAAGAGATCAAAATAATCAAAGATAATATTATTACTTCCCCTGCAGGTATGCCTCAGGGATACGAATGCACGGATGTAATTATTATTGGAAAAGATAAATTTGTATTTGGAATGGATTCCGTATGTTATCATTATCAAAACGGCGCGTTTAGCCAAACTGCGCTCCGTTCGCCATATCATAATGAAATTTCAGTGGGAAAATTTTTTATTGTAGATACAGTATTATGCGCCCTTGCCTACTCTAATAATAATTCAGAAAATTATATTTTCAGCATAAGAGATAATTATGGTTATTTCTTAGAAAACGAACCACCGGGGCAAAGATTTTTTTTAGGGAACAATTTAGCAAAACTTTATGAAGGTGCAGGAACTACAAACCTCAATCTTTATACTTTAAGCGGCTTGCGCAGTATATTTTCAGGTCCCTCAAGAGATTATTATAAAATAATTGGTGAAAACGGAAGTTATCTTTATATGGTTGCATCCGAGCACACAGGAAATTTCAATATTAAAAATATTCTTTGGAATGGCGAAAAATTTATTGAACAAAGCTATCAGCCGTTCTTATCAAGCACCTACTCTTATATTGCCTATTTTTCAAATATGAAGGATAATGTTTTTTATTGTGCCTGGTCAATCGGTTCAAGATATTATTTGTATAAGGCAAAACGAATACTCCGCAATTAAATATTTATATGAAGAGAAGTAAATCCTTATCAAATTTAAGTATGATTTCAACGCTTCCTTATTACCAAGCGGAATTTATTTTTATAAGCTTGAAACAGAAAATTTTTCTGAGACAAAAAAGATGGTGTTGGTGAAATAGAATCACTGATTACACAGATTTTAAATGATTAAATTGATTGATGAATTTGAGCAGAATGTAATTCATTTAAATCAGAACTAATCAGAGAAATCTGTGATTGAATTGTTTCTGAGACAAGAAAGATGATATTGATGAAGTAAAATTTTTAAATATATGTTGTAATGTTTTTCAAGAAAGGGAGCTATAGGCTCCCTTTTTTTTGTGGAAGAGAAATTAGTTAAACAACTCATAATAATTCTCCCTTTGAGGGGAGTACTCCGCGGAGCGGAGGGAGGAGTGTTTGAACGAACACCCACCGTCTCGCCTTTGGCTCGACACCTCCCTCAAGGGAGGAATCAGACCACGGATATATCCAGTCAATAGTTAACTTAACAAGCTGGGGCTACAATTTTAATTTTGCTGGTCAAACCCTTCCGCCTAGGCGGACTTTCAGCCCTTTTTCTTTCCCCAGCCCCCTATTTTTACTAAATGTGTCAAAAATTAACGACTTTCCTCTTTTAATCAAATTGGTAATTTTTATGTTGTTATTTCTGCTATATTTATTAAACTAATTCCAATATCCATTGTCTAATAAATAGCAAAAAAATGGAACAAATTTTAATTTGCAGAGTGTAATAAGTTGTAAACCCTAAAAAGAGGATAAAAACAATGTCCAACAAAAAACTTTTTGCAATAATTTTATCTGCTGTTCTACTCACCTCAGTTGTAACAGTTGCAGCGTATAAAATTTTTACAAAAAATCCGGAACTACCTACATTAACATCAAACCCGAATTTAGAATCCATCGTTGACAGCATCGATTATTCGGAAAATCTTTTAGATTCAAATGCAGTTTATAAAGAAAAATTTGCAGAAGATTTGAATTCTCAGGGAAAATGGATTCCTGTAAAATCATCTGATTTAATCCGTGAGTTAACTTCACCTCCTTCTGATGAAGAACCGCCTGTAGTTCAGAATGTAAATAATGAAACGCCAATTAATGAGAATACTTCAGTCGCCAGAAATATTGCGCCGGCTGAATACACGGAACCTGTGCAGGAAGAAGTTAAAACAAACGTGTCATCGAATGTGTCTTCGGAAAACGTTCAGCAGACTGAAACTAAAACAATAATACAGGAAAAAATAGTTTATATATGGCAGCCGAACGATTGCAATGAACGCTCATGGAATCCTTACTCAAACGGACGATGGGAATTCACTTACGCAGGATGGGTATGGGCATCGGATTACAGATGGGGCAGACATTGCTACAATTACGGAAGATGGGTATGGACAAGCTTTTACGGATGGGTATGGATGCCGGGCGGAAGATGGGCACCAAACTGGGTAACATGGCGCCATTGCGGCAATTATAACGGCAATAGTTATATCGGATGGTACCCTACATGTCCTGTATTATACTGGACAAATTATCAGAGCCACTTAGTTGTTTGCAACAGCCACTTTACTTCAAATCCGATTCGCTGGACAGTTGTAAATCAAAAAGATCTGACAAGTAAAATTACAAATATAACAAAAGTACATCCTGAAAAGAACAGCGTAATATTAAACAACTCAGGCAAAGTAAGAGTAAATACTTTAGCTATTGATGACAGAAAAGTAAAATACAGCGGACCTAATGTTAACGAAATAAGTCAGGTAACCAAATCAACTATAACCCCGAAATATATTGAGATACCGGTTGACCCGAAGAATGAAAAAAATTCTGCCGGTACAAAACAAACGGTTGTAAGCGACCCTGTTGCAAAAGTAAAAACTACAAAAAACACTACGACTACTATAAACGGAAATGATTTAATAGAAAAGATAAGAAAGACAAACGTATCAAATCCGAACGGAACGAGTGACCCGAATATTACGACTAATCCGGTAAATCCTAAAACAAAGACTACAACAACAAATCCGATAAAAATTGCAGACCCTTCGGTAAATCCTATAAAGACGACCGATAAAACTAAGACAGAACCACCTGCAAAGACAGTAACAACTCCGAAGAGTACAACAACTCCAAAGAGTGAAACACCAAAGCAGAATCCGCCTAAACAGGAACCGGTAAAACAAGAACCAAAGAAACAGGAGCCGAAAAAACAAGATCCGCCGAAGCAGGAGCCGAAGAAACAAGATCCGCCGAAGCAGAATCCTCCGCCAAAGTATGAACCAAAGTATGATCCGCCGGTGTATAATCCTCCGCCTCCTCCAAAGCAGGATCCGCCAAGACAGGATCCGCCTAAGCAGGATCCGCCGAGACAAGATCCGCCAAAGCAGAACCCGCCAAAGCAGGATCCGCCTAAGCAAAATCCTCCTCAGGATTCGCCAAAGAAGGGAAAAGATTAAGGAAATAAATTTATTATATAAACAAAAAGGGAGCTCATGGCTCCCTTTTTGTTTTAAGTTTATTTTTCAATTATCATCATCGCACTCTTCAAATTCATCCCAGTAATCTTTCCCGTACGGAGCTAATATTTCCGTATGAGCTTTGAGTTTTTTCTTGGCAACAATATAAACCCGCTTTCCTTTTATTAAGTACTCACAATTATTTGAAACATCTTTTTTTCTTCTGAGTCCTTTAGCATCGTTCGCATATCTTGCAAGTTCAAGCGGAAAGTCGTATGCATCTATGCAGTAGTTTCTGTTAACATAAAAAACATATCCTGCTTTATCTTCTTCGGCAGCGCGCTCTATACATTTTTTCCATGTGTAGATATCGCCTTTGTATTCGGCAACATATTCCCCTTTTTCAATATCTTCACTGGAAAATAATCCGAGTCCGCATTTTGGCAGCGTTGATTTTTTAATATAAAGCATTTAAGAAAATATCAAAATAACTCTCGTAAAAAACTGCACTTTTAATGGACTTTTTTGGTTCTGATTGTTATAAATAATTCAATTTCTAATTAGCCAAACAATAATTAATTTACGCTTGATATGAACGAATTTCAGAAAAGTTTTAAAGGAAAAATTGCGCTTGCTCCCATGGAAGATGTAAGCGAGCCGCCATTCCGTTTAATATGCAAACGGCTCGGAGCAGATATAGTTTACACAGAATTTATTTCTGCTGAAGGTTTGATTCGTGATGCAGTAAAGGCGCGCAATAAATTATTTTTTTACGAAGAAGAGAGACCGCTTTCTATCCAGATATTCGGCGGAAGAGATGAAGCATTAATAGAGGCAGCGAAGATTTCAGAAAGTGTTAATCCCGATTTTATAGATATAAACTGCGGCTGCTGGGTAAAAGATGTTGCGCTTCGCGGAGCAGGAGCAGGTCTGTTGAAAGACTTACCAAAGATGAAACAGATTGCAGAGAACGTTTCAAAAAATGTTAGCATTCCTGTTACATTGAAAACAAGATTAGGATGGGATAAGGACTCAATTGTAATAGTTGACGTTGCAAAGATGCTTGAAGATATCGGAATACAGGCATTAACAGTTCACTGCAGGCTGCGAAATCAGGGAAATAAAGGTGAAGCAGACTGGGCTTGGGTGAAAAGAATAAAAGATGCAGGTGTTCAGATGCCAATTATTTTAAACGGAAATATAAAAACTCCCGAAGATGTAAAATTTGTTTTTGATACTTATGAATGTGATGCAGTAATGATAGGACAGGCAGCAATAACAAATCCGTGGATATTCAATCAGTCACATTATTATATGAAGTATGGAGTTCTTCCCGATGAACCTACAGTAGAAGAAAAAGTAAATATCTGCATCGAGCACTTACGTTTAGCAGTGGATTTAAAAGGAGAGAGATTAGGAACGCGTGAATTCAGAAAACATTACTCAGGCTACCTTAGAAATATAAAAGATGTAAGTAAGTTAAGAATGGACTTAATGGGCTTTGAAGAGTTTGAACCGATTGAAAAAAAATTAGTTGCCTTCAGAGAAGAGCAAATGTTATTAACGGAATAATATATGTGCTTCATTTGGCAAACAAAATTTTATTAGAACTAAATGATTGATGATTATTTTAAAATATGTTTATTAAAAGCAAACAATTACTACAAAGCAATTCAAATACTTTCTAATTCAAAAGAAAATTTAAATGATGGAATTTGTATAAATTCGCATATGTGTATTGATAGATGCTTGCAATCATTTTTAATATCCAAAAATATAGATTTCCGTCCAATATACACATTAAATGATTTACAAAAAATTTGTTCACAATTTGATTCTCACTTTAACAATTTTGATTTGGGAAATCTATCTAAGTTAAAAGATAAAATAACTTCAGAGGAAGAATTATATTTTTCCTCTGATAATGAAGCTAAAAAATTTTATAAGACAGCAGTCGAAGTAAAAGATTTTGTTTTTGAAAAGCTCAACGTAACTGAAGACGATTTGAAATTATGAGCGCAGCCATAGATGACTACATAGAAGCTTCATTGAAATATATGCATATTGACAAGAAGGATGAAATGAGCAGCGTTACGAATACAAGAATTCCTGATTTCAAATACGAAACATATCTTACAACAGAAAAAGATATTCTGAACGATTATAAATTCCGTCTTAAAGACTGGATAATTCAGAAAAAAAATTCAGAAGAAAAGTTTATTCCTTTGATTGAGAGAATTGATTTAAACGAAGAGAGAAAGATTTCAGAAAAAATAAAATTGTACGACCAGACAAGTTCTAATCAACAGCAAGTTTTTTCTATATCCAACATAACAATCAAACCCAAAAAAGGAGACTAAAATGGGAAGCGCAGCACTTAGTGTATTTACGGTTTTTGTAGGATTCATTGGATTTATATTTTTTATAATTATTGTACGTTCATTCCGAGTATTGAACGAATACGAGCGCGCAGTTATTTTCCGTCTCGGAAAATTCTCCGCTGTTAAAGGACCGGGGCTTATTATTTTAATACCGTTACTGGATAAAATGATTCGCGTAAGCTTGCGAACAATCGCTCTTGATGTGCCTTCACAGGATATTATTACAAGAGATAACGTATCGGTAAAAGTGAATGCAGTTGTTTATCTACGCGTAACTGACCCGAACAGAGCAATTATTCAGGTTGAAGATTTTATGTATGCTTCATCGCTTGTTGCGCAGACTACTTTAAGAAGTGTTCTCGGTCAAAGCGAAATGGATGAGCTGCTTTCACACAGAGATACCATTAACGCAAAGCTGAAAGAACTTATCGACCATGAAACAGAACCATGGGGCGTAAAAGTTATGAACGTTGAGCTGAAGAATGTTGACCTTCCGCAGGAAATGATTCGCGCAATGTCCAGACAGGCAGAAGCTGAAAGAGATAAAAGAGCAAAGATTATTAATAGTGAAGGTGAGTTCCAGTCAGCAGCAAAGTTATCTGAAGCAGCAGGAATTTTAGGAAGCAATCCTTTTGCATTACAGTTGAGATACTTACAGGTAATGACAGAGATTGCCGCTGAAAAAACTTCAACTCTGATACTGCCTTTACCTATAGAAATTATGAAATATTTCACTAATATGAATGAAAAAATGGAACGTGATCTCGATAAAGACCCAAGAAATAACGATTCCAGAAGCTCTAAATAATTTTTTAAACTAAATTTTTAAAGTCGAATGCTATTAGTAAAATCTTCTATACTGCTTGTACTATCTTTGTTTTCATTTACATTTTTAAAGAGCGAAAAGCCTGTTGAAAATGTTGCTGTGAAAAATGAAAATCCTGTCCTTACTGAAAGCTCTGAATGGGTGAGAACAAAACTAAGCGAAATGACTTTGCGTGAAAAAATTGCGCAGATGATTGTAACAAATTCATTCGGGCTTAGACTTGATAAAAGTGATAAAGAGTATAAAAGATTACAGGATTTAATTGTAAATAAAAAAGTCGGTGGTGTGATTTTCTTCAAAGGAAATTCAATTGAAGAAGCTGAGCTGATAAATGATTTGCAATCGCTGTCACAGACTCCCCTGCTTATCTCTGCCGACTTTGAACGCGGCACAAAAATGCGTCTTGATGACGGCAGTCTTTTCCCGAGCAATATGGGAATCGGCGCAACAAGAAATCCTGACCTCGCTTATAAAATGGGATTGCAGATTGCAAAAGAATGTAAGGCAATGGGTATCCATCAGAATTACTCACCTGTAATGGATGTAAATAATAATCCGTTGAATCCTATTATAAACGTTCGCGCATTCGGTGAAGACCCGGAGCTAGTTTCTACAATGGGAGATGCTATGATTAAAGGATTGCAGGACGGAAATATTATCGCAACAGCAAAACATTTTCCGGGACACGGAGATACAGATATAGATTCGCATAATGATTTACCGGTGATAAATTTCGGAAAAGACAGACTTGAAAAGACAGAGCTTGTTCCGTTCAAGAGCGCTGTTAATTCAGGAGTGATGTCAGTGATGATTGCTCATTTAGCATTTCCTGAAATTGAAAAAGACGTTACTGTACCAGCTTCACTTTCAAAAAGTGTTGTCGACGGAGTATTGATAAATCAGCTTGGCTTTAAAGGTCTGATTGTAACAGATGCTTTAAATATGCAGGGAATCACAAAACATTTTTCCACAGAACAGGTTGCATTGATGTGCGTTAATGCAGGGATAGATTTAATACTTATGCCGCAAGGCGAAGAGCTTACAATTTCTACTATAGAAAATGCTGTTAACAGCGGAGCAATTTCTGTGGAAAGAATTGACGCTTCAGTTACAAAAATTCTTAATGCAAAAAACTGGCTGAAGCTTTTTGATAATAAACTTGTTGATGTTTCAAAAGTTTCTCAGGTTGTAAATAATTCTGAAGCGCAAAGCTTATCACAGCAGATTGCAGATGAATCTATCACTCTTGTAAAAAATGACAATAAACTGCTTCCGTTCAAGAAAGAAAATAAAACAGAAAAGCTGATGGTTGTTTCAATGAATAACGGAAACGACAAAGCTAACTCAGATTTTTTTTCAAGTGAATTCTATAATCATTCAAAAGAACATTTCGGCAGCCTGACGGTATATGATGTAATGGGAGATTTTAATTACGGCGACTCAATTATAAATAATGCTGTTAATAATAATTATGAAACTATCCTTATCCCTGTTTACGCCAAAGTAAAAATTATGACGGGAACAGTCGGTTTGCCGCAGTCTCAGCTCGATCTGATAAACACACTTGTTGCTAAAGGTAAAAAAGTAATCGTTGTTTCATTCGGCAATCCGTATCTCATTCAGGGATTTACAGGAATTAATTCTTATGTTTGCGCTTACGGTGATAGCGAAAGCTCTATCCGCGCAGGGATAAAAGCATTGCTTGGAGAGATAAACTTCAAAGGAAAACTTCCTGTTACAATTACAAATGAATTTAAATTCGGAACCGGCTTAAATTAAAATCTTGAAAATAAAATTTGTACTAATAATTTTTGCTCTATCCCTCACTTCAGTATTTGCTCAGGACCTCGTGCAAAAATTTGACGGTATTCCTTTTAACGTAGGGACAGGAACATCTATGGTTCCTTTCAACGGCGGACAAGATAACGGACGGATTCAGTTTGTTGATATTGATAACGACGGCAGACAGGATTTGTTTATGTTCGATAGAGATACCACTCTTTATTATTATTACAACACCGGCACTTCATCAGCTCCATATTTTAAATTAATTACAAAAGTTTTTCAGAATTTATATTTCAAAAACTGGTACAGCCTTGTAGATATCGATAACGATAGCGACTTTGACTTATTTGCAGGCGGTGATGCACAGACTGTAAAATTTTTCCGAAATATTGGAACTCCAAACGCTCCAAATTTTATTCTTGAAATTAACGAGCTTCATACAAATACAGGTGAGATAGTTTTTTCAGAATCTAACTGCGTGCCAACATTCTGTGATATAGATAATAACGGTACGAAGGATTTTTTCTCAGGCACATCAGTAGGACAAATAACCTTTTACAAGAACATAGGTACATCTGCAAATTTTAATTTTCAGTACATAACTGATTTCTGGCAGAATCTTTTAATTATTTCTCCGGCACTTTCTCCAATGCACGGAGCAAGTTCTATTGAATTTGCTGCGCTCAAAGGCAACGGAATTTTCGATTTATTCTGGGGCGATTTATACTCGCACGGGATTTACAGAATTCAGAATAATGGAACCGTTTCATCACCGGATATGGTAATAGCCGATTCCACTTATCCGCATCCGGATTCATATTATTCTCTTGGATATAACTCACAGCGATTTGCAGATGTAGATAATGACGGAAAGAAAGATTTATTTGTATCGGTGCTTTATCTTTCACAGACAAAAGATAATTTCACTTACTATAAAAATATTGGAACACCAACTGTACCGGCTTACCAGAGAATGTCGAATAATTTTCTTAACAATGTTGATGCAGGCAGTAACTCAAGCATTACATTCACAGATATAAATAATGACGGCAAAAAAGATTTATTTATCGGAAGCGATTTAGGATTAATTGAATACTATAAAAACACAGGAACAACTTCTGCGCCTGCTTTTACACTTATGACTGATTCACTTCCAATCCGCTCTGAAGGATTTTATAACTGCTCACCTGCCTTTGCAGATTTGGACGGGAACGGAACACAGGATTTACTGCAGGGCACTTATTATAAGGACTCTGTTTTCTACTTTAAAAATATTGGGACTGCAACTGATTTTAATTTTCAATACATGGGTACAGGTGCAGCAACATTGGGCTTAGCTACACTCGGCCAGGCAAGTACACCGACTTTTGTTGATATAGATAACGATGGTGATAAAGATTTATTTTTAGGAAGCTCAAACGGCAGGGTTTATTATTATAAAAATAACGGCACAGTTACCTCTCCGAATTATACTTTGATATCTGATTTTTACCAGAGCATTGATGTTGGCGATGACAGCACTCCGCGATTCACAGATATAGATGGTGACGGAGACCTCGATTTATTTATTGGCACACGTTCAGGTACTGTGTGGCAATATATAAATACAGGTAGTGCTACGAATCCTGTTTTCACTTTACAAACTCAGAATTATAAAAACATAAATGTTTTCGGCGGCGCATGTCCTGTATTTGTTGATATCGATACGGATACAGATGCAGATTTATTTATCGGCAATTTAAAAGGCGGGATATATTATTATGAGAACAGAGATGTAATCGGTATTAATAATATTTCTACTACCGCACCTGATAACTTCAAACTATTTCAAAATTATCCTAATCCCTTTAACCCCTCAACAAATATCAAATTTAATATTAAACTGAATAGTTTTGTGGAGTTATCCGTATATGATATGAACGGAAAATTTATAACAAAATTAGTTAATGAAAATTTGAATTCAGGAAGCTACGAAGTGAATTTTAATGCAGGAGAATTAAATCTTTCAAGCGGAATATACATTTATTCAATGACTGCTTCTGATGGAAAATCTTCTTACACATCATCACAGAAAATGATTTTGATTAAATAATCTTATTAAAATTATTGTTTCACCACAAAAACTCTAAAACACAAAATTTCACCAAATCTATATTTAATTTGATTATGAAATATTTTAGAAAATTTAAAATCTTATAATTATTTTAGTGAACTTTAGTGGTTTAGAGATTTAGTGGTAAGTCCACTTATTTAGAATCCTTACATCCAATCACAAATAAAAAATCCCCATCCTTTTGCAAGAATGAGGATTGATTAAAAATTTTATTTTAAATCGCTTAGAACAAATTAATCTTCACACCGTCTTTTCTTATCTTCTTCATTAGTGCTTCAAGCTCTTTTACAGTGGAGTTTATATTCTGGTAAAATTTATCATCATACATAAATTTACCAATACCGTTCTTCTGCTGCTGTGTATCTGATACAAGCAAGCCAAGATTATAAACCAAGCTGTCAACTTTCTCAGTAATAGCTCTTATATTTTTTATAGTTCCGTTTAGCTCACCGCTGTTTTTTATAATCACACTATCTACATTTCCGATAGTGTTATCAACTTTACTTGTTAGTCCTCTTAATGAGCCTCTGTTTTCAGTAATGAGCGCATTAAGATTTCTTGTTGCCATTTCAACGTTACTCATAGTAGTTCTAAGATTGCTTTTCAAACCCTGGTCACCCGTAATTTCATGCAAGTCATCCATAATAATATTCACTTTATTTACAGAGCCGCCGAACTTACTCATAAGAGTCTGCACAGTATCAGTTATTACTTGAAACTGGCTTATCATACCGCCGATGCTTCCGCCTTCAGAACCACTGAGCGGCTTTGAGTAATCAACTTCTTTCGACGATTTGCCGGGAGTAAGAGCCAGCTGATTTCCGCCCATAAGAGCAAGGATAGAAACTTCAATTTTATAGTCTTCTTTTATCTTAACGGTTTGAGCAACAGTGAAATCTATACGAACTGAATCTCCTACCAGTTCAACCTTTTTCACCATTCCTTTTTTAACACCGCTTACATTCAGCGGGTCACCTTCGAGTATAACATCAACTTTCGAAAAGTATGCAGACATTTCTCTTTCCGGCTCACCGAACCACGAGCCTTTGGCCCAGAACAACGTTGCCATTGTAATTATTACTGCTACCGATACGAAAATGCCGACTTTAGCTCCGGCATAATTGCTTTGCGCCATTTTTAAACAGGTTTAGAAATTTCTAAGATTTCATATTTTACTTTTCCAACAGGTACTTCAACTTCAAATTTATCGCCGACTTTTTTGCCCATCAACGATCTTCCAACGGGAGATGTAACTGAAATTTTATCCAGCTCAAAATCTGCTTCTTCCGGAGAAACTAAAACATACGTTATAACTTCGTTAATTGATTTATCTTTAACTTTCACACTTGAAAGAATTGTAACCTCTCCAGTGGCAAGTTCTTCAGGAATAACAATTTTTGCTCTAGAAAGCATTTCTTCAAGCTTTGAAATTTTCATTTCAAGATGACCTTGTTCTTCTTTAGCTGCATCATATTCAGCGTTTTCACTTAGGTCACCGTGTGAGCGTGCTTCGGCAATCTTTTCAGCCATTCTTTTCCTTGCATGAGTCTTTAACTCTCTAAGTTCGTTTTCGAGTTCCACTAATCTGCTTCTTGTCAGATAAATAATTTCAGATTTCATTGTTATTTTTGCATAAAATTTTACTTATAAAATATTTTTAAAATTTTCCCGAAGGTTATGTTACTTTCTTTCTTACTTTTTTTACTTTTGGTTCAACTAAAATGAGATGTCCCATCTTATCTCTTTTTGTTCTAAGATAATTTACGTTAGTCTTATTTGCTTTTATTTCAATTGGAGTCCTTTCAACTATATCTAATCCATAAGCATTTAGTCCCACAACTTTTTTAGGATTATTTGTAAGAAGATTTATTTTTCTTACTCCTAAATCTCTCAATATCTGCGCGCCGATTCCGTAATCTCTTAAGTCAGGTTTAAAGCCGAGCTCTTCGTTCGCTTCTACTGTATCTCTACCCTGCTCCTGAAGGTTATAAGCTTTCAATTTATTAAGCAGACCGATTCCTCTGCCTTCCTGTCTCATATAAAGCAAAACTCCGTTGCCGTGCTCTTCAATAATTTTTAATGACTGTGTAAGCTGGTCCCTGCAATCGCATCTGAGCGAGCCGAAAATATCACCGGTCAGACACTCTGAATGAACTCTTACAAGAACAGGTTTATTACTATCTATTTCTCCTTTAACTAAAGCAACGTGCTCTTTATTATCCACGCAACTTCTGTAAAGTATAATCTGAAAATCCCCAAACCTCGATGGCAGATGTGAGTCTACCATTCTTTCAACTAGTACTTCTCTTTTCAATCGGTATTTAATAAGGTCACGTATCGTGATTATTTTTAAATTATGCTTTTCCGCAATTTCAAACAGGTCGTTCATTCTTGCCATCTCACCGTTATCTTTCATCACTTCGCATAAAACTCCGGCAGGATAATGTCCTGCAAGCTTGCTCATATCAACAACAGCTTCTGTATGTCCCGCTCTGCGAAGTACTCCGCCTTTAGTTGCCTTCAGCGGGAAAATATGCCCGGGTCTTCCTAAATCATCGGGATTTGTTTCAGGGTCGATTAATGCTTTGATGGTTTTATCTCTATCTGAAGTAGAAATTCCTGTTGTAGTTCCGATTCTGTAATCAACGCTAATTGTAAATGGTGTAGCATGAAGCGATGTGTTGTTGTTAGTCATCATTTTCAAATTCAAATCATCAAGTCTTTCTTCTTCCATAGGAACGCAAACTAATCCGCGCCCGTACTTTGCAAGAAAATTTACATGGTCAGGCGTAGATTTCTCCGCGGAGAAAATCATATCGCCTTCATTTTCCCTGTCTTCATCATCAGTTACTATAATAATTTTACCTTCAGCGTAATCTTTCAACGCTGCTTCAATAGTGCTGACTTTGTATTTATTATTTTTTGTATTCTTGAGTAATTTCATTTTTGTGTAACCTTTATGCTATAATTATTTTTTAGCAGGTACAACATCTGTAACACCAACGATAGTTGCAATTGCGCTTCTATCCATTTTCAGTTTCATATTTTCTGCAACTTTTACAAGTACAGTTGCTTCTTCAAGACCTTCAACTGTTCCGTGAATGCCTGAGCTTGTTACAACTTTATCACCTTTTTTAAGTGACTGCAATAATGCTAGTCTTTCTTTTTGTTTCTTTTGCTGTGGTCTTAAAATTAAAAAGTAAAATATAACTATAATTAAAACGAATGGGAGAAGTGATGACACTATCGAACCCATATCGCCGCCGGGGGCTGCCTGTAATAATACTAAATGATTCATTTATTTTTATAAATTGATTTAAAATTTATTTTTTATTTTGTAAATACTTCTCTAAAAACTCTTTTTTAAAATCTAAAAATCTTTTTTCTTTAATTGCCGTTCTTATGTTTCGCATCAGGTTAAGATAAAATCCTATGTTATGAATCGACGCTAACTGCGAACCTAAAATTTCACCTGCAATAAACAAATGCCTTAAGTAGGCATATGAAAAATTTTCAGATGTATATGTTTTGCACTCTTCATCAATACAGCTATGGTCATTTTTATACTTAGCGCCTTTTATATTTATCTCTCCTGTTGTTGTAAAAATTCTTCCGTGTCTTGCATTGCGTGTTGGCATTACGCAGTCAAACATATCAACACCTCTTTCAACACTTTCAAGTAAATCTATCGGGGTTCCGACTCCCATTAAATATCTTGGTTTGTGCTCACTCATTATATCAGTACAGTAGTCAGTGATTTCATACATTATTTCATTCTCTTCACCGACTGCAAGTCCGCCGATGGCATTACCTGCAAAATCTATACTGTCAAGTTCTTCAATCGTTCTCTTTCGTAAATCCTTATATGTACCGCCCTGGTTAATCGAGAACAAAAACTGTCTATGGCCGTATCTGTCTTCTGAATTTTTATACGCATCAAAACATCTTTTTTCCCAACGTAGAGTAAGCTCAATTGATTTCTCAGCTCTGCTTCTCTCAACGGGATAAGGCATACATTCATCTAAAGGCATCATTATATCCGAGCCGATTGTTCTTTGTATCTCAATAACTTTCTCGGGAGTGAACATGTGTTTCGAACCGTCCAAGTGAGATGAGAACTGTACTCCGTCCTCGCTAATCTTATTCATCTTTGATAAGCTGAAGACCTGAAACCCGCCGCTATCTGTAAGCAGACTTCGGTTCCAGTTCATAAACTTATGCAATCCTTTTGCTCCATCCATCACTTCCATTCCGGGACGCATATACAAATGATATGTGTTTCCGAGAATGATTCGCGCATCCATTTCAGTCAGCTCACGCTGCTCGATTGCCTTTACTGTGCCTAAAGTTCCGACAGGCATAAATACAGGCGTTTCGATTTCGCTATGGTCGGTGTTTATCACACCAAGCCTTCCCTTGCATCCTTTTTCTTCTGACTTATAAAGAAATTTAAACAACGCTTTAGTTAAAAGTTAAAGGTTTGTAAAGTTTGTAAAGTAAAAACAAATTTGATCGAAATATTTTTCATCGTGTTATTAAATTTATCCCTTAGAACTTTTAACTTTATGAACTTTAAAAACTTTTAAACTAAAATATACTTTATAAACCTTACAAACTTTCAAACCTTATTCTACTTCAGCGCACCGCTTCCCATTCACTGCTTGAGCTCTTATGAAAAAGAGTAACCCAGATTGAATTCTTCAGCCAGTCATAAACAACTCTTATATAGCCAAATTTTCTGTATCGTCTAGGAGATTCGTATATCGGAATATCCTTCATAAAATGAATCTTGCCGTGCTTGCGGAGGCGTTTGTATAAATCAAAATCCTCTCCGGCAAAAAGCTTTTCATCGTATCCGGCGACCTTCTCATAAAGCTCTCGCCTTACAATATGGCACTCGCCTCTTCCCATACCCATAAAAAATTTGTTAAGCATTATAACATAATTATTATAGAAGGTATGGAAAACCTTGTCGAATAATTTTTCTTCCTCAGGGAAAACAAAAATAGGGCAGGCTATAGCTGCTATTTTATCATCCTTCAGAACTTCAAATATTCTTTCAAAGAACTTTTTTTTATCTGATATCCTTGTATCGGCATTAAAAAAAATAAGAACATCTCCCCGGGAAATGGATGCACCATTATTTCTTCCCTGAGAGATGTTCTGTTTAACTTTCTCTTTATGCTCGATTACATTGCAGGCGTAGTTCTTCACTTTTTCAAGTGTTTTATCTGTGCTGCCCCCGTCGCTGACTATAAGTTCAAGATTGTACTTCTTTATGTCCTCTTCGGTAAACTGTCCCAGTACATCTGAAATCAGTTTTTCCTCATTTAGGGCTGGGATAATTACGCTTGCCTTCACCATTAAAAAATCGTATTGTTCAAAGAGCTTTTCTTAAGCGACTTTAATGCCGGCTTTATCAAGAGTTCTGATGCCTCTTGCAGAAATTCTCATCTTAACCCATTTTTTTCCTTCTTCGTCCCAGATTCTTTTAACCTGTAAATTCGGAAGTTGTCTTCTTTTGGATTTATTGTTAGCGTGAGAAACATTGTTCCCTGATAACGGCTTTTTGCCTGTTACTGCGCATACTTTTGACATTTTTCGCTCCTTATCCTTTATATGGTTTATAAGTTGATTCGTAAACTCTCTGATTTCTGTCCAAGAATCTGAATGAGCCTTTTCCGTTCGGAATAGCATCAACAAGTCTTACGTTTACGATCTTTGTTTCTTTGCCTGTGTCCGGGCACATAACAATTAAGTCGCCTTGTTTCTTTTTGTTTGCTTTATCAGCAAATGATTGTACTTTTGCCATTGTTGTTTATTAGTAGTTGTTAATATAAAATTTTAAACTTGTATTTTAAAGTCAGATAATCATTTATAATCTTTACTCCCATATTTACTAATTCTCCCCTTGAGGGGAGTACGACCGAAGGTCGGGAGGGGTGTTTGAACGAACACCCACCGTCTCGCTTCGCGAGCCACCTCCCTCAAGGGAGGAGTTTAGTTTCTTGTTACAAAAAGTACATTGTTTCCATTAAAGAGGAAAGAAAGCTCAAAATCTTTTTCAAAGACCTGACAACTTGCAACTGAAAACTATTTATTAATCTCTTCTCTTATCTTTCCGCAGACATCTTTTCTCACAACTTCCTCTGCCCTGTAAATCATGTTTCGAATTGCAAGCGGTGAGGATTTGCCATGACCGATAATCGATACTCCATCAACACCCAGCAGCGGAACTCCGCCATACTCCTGATAATCAAAATCTTTTAAAATGCTTCGCATCGTTCCCTGTATCATTCCCATCTTCAGCTTGTTCATCAGGCTTTTATCCGCATAACTTCTGAACTTTGCTTTAAGCAGATCTAAAACTCCCTCGGCAAATTTCAGAATTATATTACCAACAAAACCATCGCACACTACTATATCAACTTTACCGTTAAGGATATCTCTTCCTTCTACATTACCTACAAAATTTACATCGGCTTTTTCAAGCAGCTCAGCTGCTTCGAATGTAACTTCGTTGCCCTTTGTTTTTTCTTCACCAACACTTAAAAGTCCTACTGTAGGATTTTTAACATTATAAATTCTTTCCATGTAAATCTTTCCCATGATTGCAAACTCTTTCAGATGAATCGGTTTGCAGTCAACTGATGCGCCAACATCAAACACCATTGTCTTCGTATCATTCGAAGGGAAGATAGAGCCGATAGTCGGTCTGCCTACGCCTTTTATTCTGCCAAGCTTTAACGTGCTTGCTGCCATCACTGCGCCGGTATTACCCGCGCTTATGAATGCATCTGCTTTCTTATCTTTTAAAAGAGCGAGCCCTATATTAATTGATGAATTAGGCTTTGACTTATAAACTTCAGTGGGAGAATCATCCATTGTAACAACTTCATCTGCATGAACTATTTCAATGTTTGAACTTCCACCTTGCTTGGCTAATTCTTTTTCAAGAACGTCTTTTTTTCCTGTAAGAATTATTTTA
>JBHEKU010000321.1:0-3266 GCA_041859205.1 Ignavibacteria bacterium
GCCCGGGTTGGATTATATTTGCAAATGCAAGACCTATACCGATTGCAAGGACAGCGGTTAGAGCATAAAAACCTAAAGTCTTGCCGCCGATTTTTGCTATGTGTTTTAAATCAGAAAGTGAAGCCGCTCCAACAATCAGTGATGCGAGCACAAGCGGAACTGCAATCATATTAAGCAGGCGGATAAAAATATCGCCGACTGGTTTTAACATAACGCCGATAGTTCTTACTTTTGCAACTTCTTTTACATCTTCAAAAATCTGAACATCAGTTTCCGATTTTTTTATTCTTAACTTTAAATCTTTTTTATCCTTTAAATTGTTGAAGTACTTTATTATTACAAGCTGGTCGGCAGCATCGAAGGATTTAATAACGGAATCTTTTTTCAGAAACTGAAAACCCTGCCAATTGCCGATTTCAACAATTCCCGATTTTGAATTTATCTGGACTTTATTCTGGTCGATATTAAAAAACGAACCGAATAATGCACCGAGGATTAATCCGATTACTATCTGAGTGTGAAGCTGAATTTTAGGGAATTTTCGCTTTGCCATAATAGATAAATTAGAAATGATTTAAAATTATTTTATTCCGAATATTAAGTACTTTCTCATTTTCTGAACGAAGAAAAGCAGGGCAGAACTTGCAAAACCAATTAATAATATGGCAGGCAGATATATAAGCTCAAGGAACTTTATCTCATAAAAATCTTTAAGAATATTTACAATACCAATATCGAAATTTGTAAATGTAAAAAAAAGAAATACAATGAGAAGTGTTAATGCATATCCTATGTAAAGTTTTTTGAACGGCTCTTTTCTTGTAAGAACTATGCAAAGAAAATTGGAAATAGCAGTTATAATAATTATTGCAATCATTACCATCTGAATCTGTGATTCATCCTGCAGACTATAAATACTCTGCATAATGAATTTTCCAAGATAACCAACTGCAACTATAAGCACGGATGAAATTGAGACAAAAGAAAACAGATCTTTCAGAAAATGTTCGGATTTTTCCGAATTCGAATTTTTCAACGTAATCATAAACGAAGGAAGACCGATTGCAAAAATATTAAGCAAGGCGATTCTTCTCGGCGTTATCGGGAAATCAAGAAGAAATACCAGAGAAAGAATAGTAATAAATATTACAAGAAAATTTTTAGTTAAAAACAGCTTTGCAACGGAATTTACCGAATTAACAATTTTATTGCCTTCAATAAAAATATCAGGCAGCAATGAAAATTTATTTTTAAGAAGAACTATGTCTGCAATCTCTTTTGTTATTTTGCTTCCTTCTTCCATTGCAATACCCATGTCCGATTCTTTAATTGCGGGAAGGTCGTTTACCCCGTCTCCTATCATTGCAGTATAAATATTTCTTTTCTTCAAGGCTTTTATAATGCGGAGCTTGTGTTCGGGCTTTAACCGGGCGAAAATTGATTTTTCTAAAACCAGATTTGTAAACTCTTCTTCATCAGTAATCTTTTCCAGCTGGCTGCCTGTCACAAGCTTGTCATCAGATATATCCCAGCCTATCTCACGAACAATTGCCTGAACGGAATCAGGAGCATCTCCTGAAAGAATTTTGAATGTAATTCCATTCTTTAAAAACAAACTGATTGCATCCATTACATCATCACGAATCTGATCACTTATAGATATTATTGCAAACGGTTCAATGCTTATACTTTCAACATTCTCTTTTATTTCACTGAGCGAAGTGACATTTTTTACTTCACCGAACAACAGATTTCTGTAAATTTTAAGCTTATCTTTTTCAAATATATCCGAGAAATATTTTTTACTCTCTCCATTAATCTTCTCTGAAAGCATGTCATATCCTCCGAGTATAAACACTCTTCTCTTACTATCTATCTCAAGCTCCAACAAGCTTTTCTTTGTTTCAGAGCTGAAAGGAATTTCATCAACAAACTTTGCTTCAGGGTAACTTGTAAAAATATCAATTGCCCTTAATGTTGCATTTTTATCAGAAGAATGCAGCGCATAAGTGCCGAGAAGTTTCTTAATCTCGTCTTCATTCAAATCTTCAGCAAGAGAAATTCTATTTACCGAAAGTTTATTTTGTGTAAGTGTACCGGTTTTATCCATGCAGACAATCTGCACGTTTGAAAATGATTCTATTGCATTCAGTTTCTGAATAATAGCTCCTATCCTGCTTATTCTGTAAACACCTAATGCGAAAGAAACTGAGGATAGCAGAACAAGCCCCTGAGGAACAAGAGACATTACTATGGTGGATAGCTTTCGGATGAAATCAATATTAGCTGATGCCATTAAATCCCAATGAACTGAAAGTTCTATACATACAAGAACAAGAGCAATACCGAAAAGGCACTTTACAATAAAGTTAATTCTTTGCTGTAGCGGAGTTAATGTGAATTTATATTTTTTAGCCATTCCTGTTATGCTCATCGCATAACTTTCATCACCTATTTTTTCTGCCTGATAAATTCCGTTACCGGCTATGCAAAAGCTGCCTGATAGAACTTCGTCATTTTCTTTTTTTCTTATGGGAAGCGATTCGCCTGTAAGAAGAGATTCATCTATTTCAATATTACTTGCCTCTATCATTTTACCATCTACAATAATCTGGTCACCCCGTTCCACCCAAATAAAATCATCCTTAACAACTTCTTCCTGCGGAATTGTTTCCTTCTTACTATCACGGATTACTGTAACTTCCTTAACTAAAAGAAGATTTACTTTATCGAGAGCCCGCTTAGCTTTTATCTCCTGAATAATTGCAATGAGCAGATTCAGAATAGCGGCGGTTGAAACACCTATTGTATCTTTTATTAATTCAACATTGCCTGTTTTGAGGTAGTAGATGAAAAGAAAAACAACAACTGAAAAAATGATTAAATTGAAAACTGAAAAAACATTCTCAATAAAAATTTCACTTATTGTTTTTGTTTTGTGCTTGGAAGATTTGTTTACAAGACCTTTTGCTATTCTATCCTGAACCTCTGCATTCGTTAATCCTTTGTAAGTCAAATTGTCAATATTTAGTTAGTTCATTTATGATTGATACAGGCTTTAACAAACTCTCTGAATATAGGATGCGGAATCACAACACGGGACTTTAACTCCGGGTGAAACTGGCAGCCGATGAAAAACGGATGTACTTTATGCGGCAGCTCAATTATTTCCACAAGTTTTCCGTCAGGGGAAACTCCTGAGAATATCAATCCTTTTTGAGAGAGTATTTCTTTGAATTCATTGTTCACTTCATATCTGTGTCTAT
>JBHEKU010000079.1:0-9428 GCA_041859205.1 Ignavibacteria bacterium
TGAAAGCAAAAATTTAATAAAAGACGGTATGAAAAAAATCGGGACAGGAAGAATTGCCTCGACAGAAAGCGATTATCAGGAAGTAGATATAGTATTAGCTCCGAAGATAAAACTTGGAGATATTGAAATTTCAGATGCGCCAATAAATATTGGAGGGAAAAATATGTTTCAGTTAAAATATGCAGGTATTGTAGGTATAAGTATTTTGAAACAACTTAATACAATTGTAGATTACAAGAATCAAAGAATGTATTTTAAAACAAACAATATGTTCGGAATCTCTCTAAAAAAAAAGTAGATGAAAAAAATAATTTAAGTTCTTTTTATATTTTTATCATAATAGCAGTATCTTTAGCGATAATAATACTCTTGTTGAAATACTTAAATAATAAGAGAAGAAAAATTATGTGAAATAATTCTCTATGACTAACAAATAACTAAAAATCACCTTTATTTAATATAATCAACAATTCATACCGACCATTAAAGAGTGTTTATCGGCGGATTTTAAAATACTCCTTCCGAAATTGCAGGAATAACAGGATTGGGGAAGGAGTATTTTAATGTATTATTAACCAAATTTATTTTATAATCATAAGATAGATTTACGGATGCGTAGAAGTTTTTCCAAACGAAGTACTATAAAAAGTAAAATCATTTCCATTCACAACTCCATCGTTATTTAAATCAGAGTGCAGATAACCGTTTTGCCCGAACTGTGTACTGAAGGTAGTAAAATCATTTCCGTTTATATATCCATCCTTGTTAATATCTCCAGAAAATATACACCACTTATTATTATAGAAAATTAAATTGCTTCCGTAAGCATCAAACTGATTTCCGGTAAAATTCTGAATAACAAATGTACCCAAAGCTAACGGAACCGTTACCGCGCTCCAGGTTTCCAGAGAGTTCCTGTGTGAAACACTAACAAAATAATTAGCAGATGGCGCTGAGTAAAAAGAAATTGTGTCATCGCATGTAGTATTCAGATATGCCATTGCGGAATCTACTTTACTATATGGTGCAAATGAATTTCTGATATACACTTCCAGTGAATCTCTCGTCTGTGTAGTTCCGTTCCACAAACCTTCTACTCCAACGATAATCTTCATAGTGATTGCAAAGCTCTCTCTGCTAAAATTTATTAAATCAATATTCTGCTTCTGAGGACTTTCAAACGCATTTGCTGCAATTATAAAATCTCCGGAGCTGTTTAAAAATCCTTTAGCTCCTTCACAGTCGCCATTGCCGGCACCGTCATAGAATAATCTTACAAGTTCGTTTCCTGTGCTGTTGTATTTTAAGGCAATTACATTATAATTACCGGAAGCAAAATATCTACCGGTTACAAAAATATTCCCGTTAGTATCCGCTGAAACTGAGTTTAAATAATTTAAACCACCTACAGGATTAACAATTGATTTAGTCCATTGCTGAACCCCTGCAGAATTATATTTCATTGTCAGAAGATTCCGGTTTGTTCCCGATGAATTTACATATCCGCAAACAAATACATTACCGTTCTTATCTGTAGTTAAAGAGTAACCCTTTTCATTACTCGCGCCTGATGAATTGTAATTAACATTCCATAATACATTTCCCGCGTTTGATATCTTCACTAAAAGTAAATCATTATTGGAGATATTATTATTTATACTTCCTGTCAGAAAAAAATCGTTATTGTTATCTATTATAATATCAGACAACAGGTCATCCTCACCTGCTGTGCCGACGAAGTAGATTCCTATCTGCTCTACTCCTGCAGGATTATATTTACTGAAATAGATATCATTTTTATGTGTGTTCACTACGTAAATATTAGAACCTACAACAATGTTATTAAAGGCGTCAACTCTAATCTTAACTGCATCATCATTTCCACCGGAGTTAGCATAGTACTGAGTCCACTGTATAACCCCGGCAGAATTATATTTCGTAGTGACCATATCTAAATTATTTAGTGCGCCATTGTATACGTTTCCGCATGTGCAGATATTGCCGCTGCTATCCAACGCTATTGATTTTCCTTCGTCATATCCCGAACCGGCACCATTAAATGATTTATTGAGGAGAATACTTCCTGCGCTGCTAAACTTCATTACAATCCAGTTTTCATTTTCAGTACCTGTAACAAAAATATTTCCGGAATCATCTATGTCTAAATCATTATACCTTACATTTGTATATGAAGTATCTATATATGACCAAACAATAGTACCCGAAGAATTTATCTTTTCTATAATTCCATACCCTGTTTCAACTCCGTAAAAATTCTTACCTAAGTTTACATATCCTGTGAGAATGTAATTACCCGAAGCATCCTGTTTCGATGCAGTGACAACTTCGTTGAAACTGACCAGTCTGTTTATATTTCTGTTCCAGTGATTACCTCCAATGTTTGTATATTTCACAACAAGAAAATCCTGTCCCGTCCCCCCGTTATCATTGTCTCCTGCAATTAACGGATTTCCGGCATTATCAATTACAATACTATTTGCAGAAGCATTTCCTGCTGAAGAAGTATAGCTTACACCCCACTGCTTTACACCCGATGAATTATACTTCACCGTAGTAGTTTTTGCGCCGTAGTAACCCGTAACAAAAACATTTAATGAAGCATCAACAATCATAGATTTGAACTGAATATATGCTGTAATATCTGTTTGAGTTGCTGACCAGATAAGAGTACCTCCGTTTAAAAAAACTTCTACAACACCAATACTATATAGAAATCCAGGTGGTCTAATACTACCGCAAAGATAAATATTGCCAAATCCGTCCAACTCCATATCTGTAATAGTAAAATTGCTACCTGTTGAAATGTTAAAAAGTTCTGTGCCCGCCGAACTATATTTAACTAACTTTCCATCCCCGTTTGAAATATTATAAGCAACAAATACATTCCCGGAGGCATCTGTTAGGGTTTTAACACTATTGCCTGTATATCCCCCTTTTATCCATAGCTGAACTCCTGCTGAGTTATATTTCATCACTTCTACGCCGTCACCTCCCCAACCCAGGTCGATATATGTTGCTGAAAGGTAAATATTTCCACTTCCATCAACAAAAACAGAATTTCCTTCTGCGCTCTGTCCTATTATATTTTTTGTTAACAATAATGTACCTGCAGAATTATACTTAAGGAAAATAAAAATACCGCTTGAAACTCCTGTTACGAAAGCATTACCGGCAGCATCAATAGTGATATCATTTCCGCAATCATAATAAGATGTTGCACCGGGAATGTGATATGTTTTATTCCATACAATCGTACCGGAAGTATTTATCATCATTGTTAAAATTTCAGTACTATCAGAATTATTTATTGTTGTGCATCCTGTCAGATAAATGTTTCCGTTTGCATCAAGCACTGCTTTTCTTACAGTATCCTTTGCACTTGCAGCTCCACCGTAAGTTACAACCCACTGCTGAGTTCCTGCGGAATTATATTTATAAACGACTATATCGTTATCAAGTGGAATAGCATTAGCGCTGCCGTTTACTGAGGTGCCTACCAGATAAACATTTGCTGAGGCATCGGTAAGAACAATGTTTGCTGACTCTAACTTACTGCTGCCTGAATAATTAAATTTATTAACCCATTGCTGCGAATATGATTCTGCCGAGAGAAGCAGTACAATTAACACAAAGAACATTTTTTTCATAAATAGTTTTTATAATGAATTCTAATACATGAAAATATTTATTCCCTATATTTATGACAAAGAAGGTTTTTTTGATATGTTAATTGATTTCCTGAAGATAAAAGAATGGTTGTAAAGTAATTCTATACAATTTTAACCAAAATTGAGCATAAATACAAAAAAGGGAAATGTAGAATGTTAGGCGGGAAAAAAATATGCGATTGTTTGAAGATTAATCACTGATTACGCTGATTTTTTCAGATTAAAATGAAAGATTTAAGTCTTATCATAATAATCATTTCAAATCAGTGTAATCAGTGATTCAAATTTCTTACTTCACCAATACCATTTTTCTGGTGTCCGAATAATCTGCTAAGGATATCTTATAATAATAAACACCGCTTGGTAATGAAGAGCCGAAAAAGTCGGCAGTATATATACCGGGAGCTTTTTTCTCATTCACAAGTGTTGCAATTTCATTTCCAAGAGCATCATATACTTTTAATGTAATAAGTCCGGCAAGCCTCACTTCATAATTTATTCTTGTTTCAGGATTGAACGGATTTGGATAATTTTGCCGCAGGTAAACTCTCTCCGGTATTTCTGAAAATATCTCCTGCACTCCAACAGTTTCCCGGGTATATTTAAAAATTCCCCTTCCTAATGCAAACCCCAGCGTATCGCTCATAATCCTGAAGCGGTTTAGATTGTAACCCCATTGCACCTGCGACCAATTGTTTCCGCTGTTTGTTGTCATATATGTAGGTCCGGACCAGCCGCCAATCCATCCGGTATTTTCGTTAATAAATCCTATTCCTTCCAGATCACTGGTTGTAGTAAATACTCTGTCTGTCCAGTTTAATCCTCCATTAGTAGTTTTCAAAACTACAGCCCGTGTCCAGGATTCAACCGAAACAAAACCGGTAGTTCTGTTTATAAAACTTATCTTCCAGCACCATTCACCGGTTCTTGTTGATTTGAAGACAGTCGAAAAAGATAATCCTCCGTTTGTAGTAAAGAGTACAACTGAATTTCCGGTTTCGAAATTGAGTGTGGGACTATATCCTCCCACTACAATTCCTGAATCAGCTGACCAGAAGTAACAATCTATTATCGAAGTTATCTGTGAGAGATTTACATTTATCGATGTCCACGATTCTCCCTTATTTGTAGTTTTCAAAAAAAACGGCGGACAGGAGTACATTCCCACGGCATAACCGGTAGTAGAGTTGACTATACTTATTCCGCATATACTCAGCGGAAGAGTACCTGTGATATTTGAAACCTTCTCCCAGGTGCTCCCGCTGTTTGTTGAGCGAATGAGTGGTATTGAATCTTCCAGTGTTCCGATTATCCCTGTATTCTCATCAAAAAAACCTATGCTTCTGTAATATGCTCTATGGCTGCTGTCTTTGCGTTCGAAAGTTCTTCCGCCGTCTAATGTTTTATACATTGTACCGTTTCCATGTACAACATAGCCGGTTTTTGTATTTAGAAAATACATATCTTCATATCTTGAAGTTGTAACAGGCAATGAATTCATTGCAACCCATCTTGGCTGCGAAAAAGCATCGGTCAATAAACAGAGGAAAATAAAAACCGGGAGAATTACTTTATACATAAGAATTTTATAGTGTTTATTTTTTAGAAAAAGTTTACTTACTTTACTAATACCATCTTCTTTGTTTCTGTAAATTTCTCCGTTACAAATTTATAAAAATATATACCACTCGGCAGTGCTGCTGCATTGAAATCTATTGAGTAGCTGCCTGCATTTTGATGTTCATTCACTAACGTTTCAACTTCATTACCCAATGCATCATAAACTTTCAGTGAAACGTAATTTGTAACTGGTAATTCGTAATTTATCCGCGTAGTCGGGTTGAAAGGATTTGGATAATTTTGTGAAAGAGAATAATTATCAGTAGTTAGTGAGTTATGTGTCGATACATTTGTAATAATATCTCCTCCACCGTTAGTAGTTTTTAGTATAACGCTGCTATCCCCACAAATCCAACCTGTTTGAGAATTAATAAAAAACACTCTTTTCAAATGAGTATTTACTCCACTATATTGGAGACCCCAATTTACCCCACCGTTTGTTGTCTTAATAATTCTTCCTTTGTTACCCGCCGCCAGTGCACTATTTATATCAAAATATTTTATTGAATTATAAATAGTATCAGCTTGATTACTATTATAAACCTTTATCCAATTTAATCCCCCATTAGTACTTTTAACAATTCCTGCATCAAGAGTTCCGCAAGCTATTACATTATTTGAATCAAAATTTGAAATTCCTCTTAGACCAGTTAAATTTAGTAAAAGGCTCCAATTAACACCACCGTTAGTTGAAACCCCCGAAGTTCCTCCTGCAGTAAAGGCTTTGCTTGAAGTAAGAAACACTGCGTCATATAAACCACCCTCCAAAGTTTGCCATGTCTCAACCCAATTCATACCTGTGTTGGTAGTTCTTTGTATTGAAAAAGGAGTGAAAAGAAATCCTGTATTCCCATTTGTGAATAACATTTTATTTACTTGTGGAGGTCCCGGCCTTTGATACGATATCCATGATATTCCTCCATCAGTTGTTTTTCGGCAATCAAAAGTGGAAACAAATCCTGTAAATGCATTTAAGAAATAAACTGTATGAAAAACTTCGCCCATTGATGAATCACGCATCCAACCTGTTCCACCATTGGTAGTTTTCAAAAAGTAAGAATAAAAATCTGTGTTATTTATTCGAGGAGCTATAGCTACAGCAAACCCTGTGTTCTCATTTATAAATTGTATATCTTTGATTTGACTTCCTCTCGGCAGGCCGGTATTTTGCTTAACCCATTGAGATGAAGCTTCAGCGTAAAGTGAAATAAAGCAGATAAAAATAAATATTGTTCTCATAGCAATATTTTTATTTATTAAAGTTAAAACCAATTTATTTTTAAAAATAGTCAATACATCACTTCACTAAAATCATCTTCTTTGTCTCAGAAAATTTCTCCGTTACTAATTTATAAAAATATATACCACTCGGCAGTGCTGCTGCATTAAAATCAATTGAGTAGCTGCCTGCATTTTGATTTTCATTTACTAACGTTTCAACTTCATTACCCAATGCATCATAAACTTTTAATGAAACGTAATTTGTAACTGGTAATTCGTAATTTATCCGCGTATTCGGGTTGAAAGGGTTTGGATAATTTTGCTCTAAAGAAAATTTATCAGGAATTACATTATATGTATTACTTATTCCTACAGGCGCAATTATCTCTGAATAGCCTCTTCTCCAGACACCACCGCCAAACGTACCTGCAAACATATAAGCATTATGATAGACAAGAGAATGTATAGAATAAATCCCACCGAAGCCCTGATTTCTCATCTGCCATGTTCCTCCACCATTTGACGAGATAAAAACACCGCCAATATCCGGCGCCCCGACATTCGATGCTCCGACAAATAAATAACTGCTCTGACTAATGATTGAATTAACACCAAAAGCCAAAAAGGACGTCTGAGTCCAGTTCAAACCATTATTAGTGGAGACATGTATTCCGTTGAACTCAGTACCTGCGTAAATATTTGAGCCGTTAGTTAATAAAGAGAGAACATTAGTAGAACCAAGACTTGTATTAGACCAGTTTACACCCTGATTAGTGCTTAGTTTTACTCCACTGAATTGCATACCTGCTAAAAGATTACTGCCGGTAAATGTAAAAGCCCAGGTAGTTCCACTTGTAATTGAAGACGGACTCCATGTTGCCCCATCGTTACTTGAGTAAAATAATCCGTTAGCGCCAGTTCCTGCAACAAGATATGCTCCAATTGAAGTAATAGGTCCGACACCCTGACTTAAAGTTAAAGGAGTCCAGCTTGTTCCTAAATTAGTTGATTTAAAAATTCCGCTGCCACAGGCATATATAGTACCTCCCGAGACATAAAATGAACTTATTGATTGATTGTTAAGAGTTGTTTGAGACCAGTTATCCCCATTGTTTGTTGATTTCCAAACACCATCTCCTCCTGCCGTTCCCGCAAACAATGTTGTGCCGATAGAAGCTAGCGCATAAACAATGCTGGATGTACCTATACTGCTTGATTTCTGTACCCATTGCGCCGGGCTATTTGTAAAACTTAAAGTAAAAAGAAAAACAAAAAAAAGAATAAGGGAGTTAAGATTTTTTGTAAACGAAGTTTTCATTGGGGGAAGTTTTTTTATTATAAAAATTATAATTTTTTGAAAAACTTTCAAAAACTAAAATACAGATTGCGGAGGCTGCTTCGTATATCAGATGTTAAAAATAAAAAACGAATAAAGTAGGTATAATTATATTTTGTTTTTAAAACTCAATTTTAAGCTAAGAGATAGTGAAAAATGAAAAAATCCATTTTTTAATGGATACGAGAATCAATCCCTGATTTGAAATGACTTTTATGATAAGCTTTAATTACCTTAAAGCTTATCATTTTAATCAAGATAAATCAGAGTAATCATTGATCTATTTCACCAGTAGCATTCTTTTTGTCTCAGAATAATTTGAAGTTTGCAATTTATAAAAATAAACTCCACTGTTTATGTTTTCAGCATTGAACTGATAATTGTAATATCCGGCTGTTAATTCTTCGCCGAGTAAAGTCACTACTTCCCTTCCCAGCATATCATAAATAATTAATGATGCGAATGAGTTCTGAGGAAGCTGGAATTTTATATTTGTCGCAGGGTTGAACGGATTAGGGAAATTATTTTCCAGTTTGAATTTATCGGGTATCTGCGATGAAATATTTTGAATACCGACAGATGTTGATTTTAAGATAACAAGTAAATTATTTGCAGAGACAATTGAATCCAACCCGTTATATGCAGTAAGACGGCATGTAGTTATGACAGAGTCTCCGCTGAAACCCAGCTCTCTTGCAATGCTATCCAGTCTGCTTCTTCTGAAAGTAATTACCGTATCGGAGCCGTTATTATCAGATGGGATATAATAAACATCCTGTGACTGACTATTCTTTTTAATTCTGAATTTATAAGTAATATTAATTCCTCCCCGCGAAGCATTAGTCCAGGTAAATTTAACTTTTGAAGTATCAAATTTATTAGTAATAATGGTCTGTAAAAAAGGTTCGGAAAAAAACGGAGCTGCCAATGGAGAACCGTTTATTTTGAAATAGTTAACTTTAGTAATCGAATCTGAGCCGGAGGCATTGCTGACTCTGAGTTTTATTGTATAATTTCCAAGCCCGGTAAATTTTTGTTTTGGGTTTGCAAGAGTTGAGGAAAAGTTCTGAGGTCCGGTAATTGTCCATTGATAACTCGTAGGATTATTGGAAGAAGCATCAACAAACTGAACCGAATCTCCACTGAAATATTTTACTTTATCGGTCATACAATCTGCCTTTGGGGCAGCATTCTGTGGCGGAGAGTATCGCAATACAAACAAGCCGCGTGTTCTATCAGATGCAATTATTTTACCTGAAGGAAATTTATACACTCCCCAGCATCCTGTATATTCATTTGCGTTTGATTCAGGATAGGTATCGTACCAGCCAAGCTCTACGGGGCTTCCGGGTGTTGTAACATCAAGCAGCTTTACACCTGCGCTGTAATAAGCAATTGCAAGCTGATTGCCATACAGTTCCACGTTGTGAATTACTCCGTTTTTAAAAACATCAGAAGGATTCCATATATTCACAAGCTGTATATCAGATAAGTCCTGTATGTTCCAGATTTTTAATCTCCCGGGGGGAGTAAGTGTTTCATCAGTAGTAAAGATAAATTTT
>JBHEKU010000183.1:0-30850 GCA_041859205.1 Ignavibacteria bacterium
TATAGCCTATCATTTTCAGGCATTGAGTTGTAAAAGTACTCAACGAAATTGTATTTCTTTTTGAAAGCTGGAGTAATTCCAAGTTGAGATGCTTGCAGTTCTAACTGTTTTTTTGCTCGTATAGCTTCTGCTAACAACATAGTTTCTTTATCTTGTGCTCTATTTCCTGTTAACTTTAGTTTTAGATGTTCTTGTTTTCGTTTGCCGTTCCAGCTTACGTCAAGTATTATACTCTTTTTCCCATCTGATAAATCTCTATATATTAAGTTTACACTCATGATTAAATTAGTCTATTTAAAAGTAACGGTGTAGTAACGAAATATATAAAAAAATGAGAAAAGATGAAACCTAAAAATTCCCTAAAACTTGAAAAAAGCTATATAATTAAAGGTTTTCTTTGCTTTTGGTTTCCGATGTTTTCTTTTAATAATTAGAGGTTCGAATCCTCTTGGGGGTACAAATTTTTTCTTTGGTAAAATTCCCTTGAAATGAGAGGCGGGATTTTATATGTTTATTCACATCCATTGTCAAAAACACTTTTACATATAACTATCTTACTAAGCCTTTTTGCATTTTCATTTAACATCATAGTTAAATGTGACGGTAAAGGAATTGTAAATGCTGAATGCCATTCAGATGATTGCAATGAATCAAAGCCTTCAAATGATGATTGCAGTCATTGTTTAATTGTAAACAATACTATCCAAACAAACACACCGTTAATAATTTTCAATAATCATTCAGAAGTATTTTACTTCTCACATTCGGTTGATTACGAATTCCGGACTATAAATTCTCCGTTCCGTCCTCCCCAAGCTTAATTTATTTTTTTAATAGTGTTACTTAATTGAGATTTTGATTTCAAAATCTTCGTCGTTTATTATTTAAAATAAATTATGATTGATAAACTTATTGCTTTTTCAATAAAGCAAAAAATAGTTATAGGTTTTTTTACCTTGTTGCTGATTATATTTGGTATAACCTCTGCAATAAATTTACCTATAGATGCCGTTCCGGATATTACAAATAATCAGGTTCAGATAATTACATCAAGCCCTACTCTTTCCGCAACTGAGATTGAACGCTTCATCACTTATCCAATAGAAATTTCTTTATCCAATACTCCTAAAATAATTGAGCTTCGTTCCATATCAAAGCTCGGAGTTTCAGTTGTAACAGCTGTCTTTGATGATAACGTTGATATATATTTTGCAAGAAATTTAATTTTTCAAAAATTAAAAGAGGCAGAGGAAAATATTCCGGAAGGATTAGGAAGTCCGGAGATGGCACCAATAAGTACGGGGCTTGGAGAAATCTATCAATACGTTGTAAGACCTGAAAGAAAAGGCGATACAACTTTTTCCGATACGGAACTTAGAACTATTCAGGACTGGATTGTAAAAAGGCAGCTTCTTGGAACTGAAGGTGTCGCAGAAGTAAACAGCTTCGGTGGATATGAAAAACAATATCAGATATTAATAAATCCTGATGCGCTTCGTTCTTATAATCTTTCAATAAGAGAAGTGTTTGAAGCTGTGAATAAAAACAATGCTAACGTAGGCGGTTCATTCATTGAGCATAATTCAAATCAATATGCGATAAGAGGTATTGGAATCATCGAGAGTAAAGATGATATCAATAATATTGTAATTAAAAGTGAGCATGGTGTTCCTGTTTATTTGAATCAACTGGCAGATGTTGTAGAAGCCGGTGGAATACGCCACGGCGCAGTCACTCAGGATGGCAAAGGCGAAGTTGTTGCTGGAATTGTAATGATGCTGAAAGGTGCAAATTCAAGAGAGGTTGCAAATACTGTTCATAAAAAAATTGAAGAGATAAAAACTACATTGCCTGAAGGTGTTACTGTTGATGAATTTTATAACAGGGAAGATCTGGTAGATAGGGCAATTGCAACCGTTGAGAAAAATTTAATTGAAGGCGCTATCATTGTAATATTCGTTCTGGTGCTTCTGCTTGGAAATTTAAGAGCAGGATTTATTGTAGCATCTGTAATTCCTTTATCTATGCTCTTTGCGCTTATAATGATGAACTTATTCGGCGTCTCAGGAAATTTAATGTCACTCGGAGCAATTGATTTCGGATTAATTGTAGACGGCGCTGTGATAATTGTCGAAAGCGTTATAGTGGCAATATCGCATGCAATTCACAAGCACAAACGCCCGCTTCATAAAGATGAAATGCAGGAGACGATTTTTAAGTCTACTACGGGAATAATAAAGTCGGCTATTTTTGGAATACTGATAATCATTGTTGTATACCTGCCGATATTTGCTTTAGGCGGCATAGAAGGAAAAATGTTCAAGCCAATGGCATTTACTGTGGGCTTTGCATTGATAGGAGCGCTGCTTTTATCTCTTACTTATGTACCCATGATGAGTGATTTGATTCTGAAAAGAGATATGAAGGAAAAAGAAACTATTGCAGATAAGATAATTAATTTTATAAAGGGTTTATATCTTCCTTCATTAAAGTTCGCTTTAAAAAGAAAAGCACTGGTAATTGTTTCCGCTGTGATAGCATTGGTATTCAGCCTGATTTTATTTTTCAGACTGGGCGGTGAATTTATTCCGAAATTAGATGAAGGTGATATTGCATATCAGATTGCAAGGCTGCCGGGGATCTCTCTTACTGAATCCAAAAGAATCGGTACGATATGCGAGCAAATATTAGTCAAAAAATTCCCCGAAGTAAAAACGGTAGTTACTAAAACAGGTGCTGCTGAAATTGCCACTGACCCTATGGGTGTAGAGTTCAGCGATGTACTTGTAATGCTGAAACCGAAAGAGGAATGGAGGAAAGGAATATCAAAAGAAGAGCTTGTTGAAATGATGCATAAAGAATTATCAGCAGTTCCGGGTATAGGTTTATCCTTTACCCAGCCTATTGAACTGAGATTTAACGAACTGATGTCAGGAGCAAAAGGCGATATAGCCGTGAAAATATTCGGAGAAGATTTATCAGAGTTATCTAAAGCAGGAACTAATGCGGCAAAAATTATTTCTGAAATAAAAGGTGCTGAAGATGTATCTGTTCAGCAATTAGAAGGCTTGCCTCAGCTGCAGATAAAAATTAAAAGAGATAAGATTGCAAGATATGGCATTAACGTAAGCGATGTAAATGAAATAATTGAAACCGGACTAGCAGGTAAAACAGCAGGAGTTGTGTTTGAAGGAGATAAGAAATTTGACCTCGTTATTAAATACAAACAAGAGTTAAGAAATGATATAGAAGGAATTAAAAATATATTGGTGAACTCTGCAGGTGGAATGAAAATACCAATGAGTGAACTGGCAGATGTAATCATAGATGAAGGTCCCGCAGAAATTACAAGAGATAACGGCAAGCGAAGAATAATTGCTCAATGCAATGTAAGAGGAAGGGATATTGAAAGTTTTGTAAATGAACTCCAGACTAAAATTAAAGAAGGATTAAAAATGCCACCGGGATACTCTATAGAATACGGGGGACAATTTAAAAATCTGGAGAGCGCGAAGAAAAGGCTTTATATAGCTGTTCCCGTCTCTTTGTTTTTTATTTTTGTGTTACTATTTATAACATTTAATTCTATCAAACAAGGATTGCTTGTTTTCAGTGGAATTCCATTTGCAATTGTCGGTGGTATCTTTGCTTTAGTTATAAGAGATATTCCGTTTAGTATTTCGGCAGGAGTTGGCTTCATTGCTTTGTTCGGAGTAGCGGTACTAAACGGAATAGTAATGATAGCACACTTTAATAAATTAGAGAAAGAAGGCGTAAAAGATGTTACTGAAAGAATTATCTTAGGCACCACGGCAAGATTAAGACCGATTCTGATGACAGCCCTTGTAGCTTCACTTGGATTTATTCCTATGGCAATTTCTACAGGGGCAGGGGCGGAGGTTCAGAAGCCGCTTGCAACAGTTGTTATCGGCGGACTTATTTCTTCTACACTACTTACTCTTATAGTGCTTCCGCTTTTATATTCTATCTTTAATAAAAAAAGCAATTTTAAAATGAATTCACATATTAAAGCAACAATAATTTTATTCTTCTTTTTATTGCCTGCTATATCTTCTGCGCAAACTAATGAGATAGAGAAATATATTGAGCTGGGAATAAAAAACAACAGCGAGATTGAAACGTACAGACTCAATATTGAAAGAGAAGAAGCGGGATTAAAGAAATCATTGAATATTCCAAAGCCGCAATTGTTTCTGGAATATGAAGGTGTGAAAGGCGGGTTTGAAAATTTTGAAAGCAGGAAAATTGGGATATCTCAGGACTTAGAATTTCCTTCAACGTATTTTCTGCGCTCTGATGTTCAGTCAGTTCAGATAGAGATTGCAAACGCAGAACTTCAGAATAAAATAAACTCAATTACTGCTGAAATAAAAAAAGCATATTATGCAGTTGTGCTGAACGGTTCATTAGTTCAGTTAGCAAAGGAAAATGTAAAAATTGCAGATGAATTTCTTTTAACAGCTGAAAGAAAACTCGATGCCGGCTTTGTAACATCACTGGATGTATTAAATGCTAAGGTAAATAAGACACGGGCTGAAAATGAATTAAAAAATATTGAAAATGAATTTAGAAAATCAAACTCAGAACTGAGATTATTGGTGAATGCCGAAATTAATGATGTAAAAATTGAAAGTGATTCAATAATATCTTTTAATGAGATAAAGTTTGACGAATTGCTTAGCAATGCAATGCAAAATAATCCTGAAATTGTTTTAAGCAGATTAAAAAAAGAGAAAGCAGAAAATAATATTTCACTTGCGAAATCTCTGCTGCTGCCGAATTTTTCTCTGAAATATTACAATCAGAAACTTGGCGGTGAAAGCGGTTATTATGGTTTCGAAGTAGGACTTAGAATTCCTCTATGGTTCTGGGCTGAAAACTCAGGAACAATATCGGAAGCTAATATTGATAAAAAAATATCTCAGACTGAAGAAGATTTTGTTTCGCGAAAAATTAAGGCAGAAGTTAAATCAGCTTTTGATGATTATACAAACAGTAAACGTCAGATGGAATTTATTAACACCGATGTATTAAATGAAGCACGGCAAATATTAGATGCAACAAGGAGAAGCTACGAAGAAGGAACAGCATCTTACACTGATTTTTTGCAGGCACTGAAAACTTACTCTGAAGTTCAGCAAACACATTCAGGTAATTGGTACAATTACAAAATTTCAATTATTAATTTAGAAAAGCTTACAGGGAGATCTATAAAATGAGATTTATAAGAATAATAATACTGCTTTTTTCACTGAGCATTTTAGTATCCTGTGGCAAAAAACAGGAACCGGTAAGTGAAACAAAAGAAGTGAAGCATGAAGAGCATCACGATGAAGAAAACAAAAGTGATGTTTCATTGAGCACTGAACAAATAAAACTTATGGGTATCCAAACTTCGTTGATCAGCGAGGTTAATATTTCCGGTTATATAAAAGTTACAGGTGAAGTGAAGATAAATCAGGAACAGGAATCAAAAGTCGGGGGTATTATTTCAGGAAGGATAAAAACAGTCAGTGTAAAAGAAGGTTCTAACATAAAGGCAGGTCAAGTACTAGCAACAGTAGAAAATATAGATTTGGTAAGCATTCAGACAGATTATATTACTTCCAAGAATGAAGTTGAATATACTAAACAGGAACTGGACAGGCAGAAAAAAATTAGTGATATATCTTCAAAGAAAACCATTGCAGAGCTTGAAGCGAATTATAAGCGCGCGCTGACAAATATGCGTTCGCTTGAGCAGCGGCTTACAAGTTATAAAATAAATAAAAGCCGTTTTGATAATGCCGGTGAAGATACAACTGTAAATGTTCAAAGATATTATTCAATCACTTCTCCTATATCAGGGAACGTAGTTTCACGGATGATTACAGTCGGGCAATTTGTTGACCCGTCTACTGAAATGTTTCATATTGTAAATACATCAACAGTATATGTGGATTTGAACATATTTGAAAAAGACTTGGCAAAGATTTCTAAAGGGCAGAAAGTAAAAATTGAAACATCAACTTATGGCGATGAAGTTTTTGAAGGAAGTATTGCAAATATTAATTCAATTTTCGATGATGCAAGCAGGACGGTAAAAGTAAGAGTGCTGATAAAGAATAAAGAAAATAAACTTCTACCTAATATGTTTGTAACTGCGAAGATATTGGTTGAAGAAAATAATGTTAAAGCTGTACCGAAATCTGCACTGATAGAAGACGGAGAGGAAAAGTATATTTTTATAAAAACAAATGAGAAGCATCACGATGAAAGTGAACATGAACATGAAGGACATAAGCACACTGAGGATGAGAATACAAAAAGGGAAAATAAAAAGGAACATAAGGATGAATCCGGAGTGCTATTTAAAAAAGTCATGGTAAGAACAGGCGTAGAAGATGATAAGTATATTGAAATTTTTCCCATTGAAGCTATCCAGAGTGATGAAGAAGTTGTAACTTCAGGTGCGTTTTATTTACGCTCGGAACTTAAAAAAGAAGATCTTGGTGAACATGCTCACTAAATTAAAACATCTAATGTAAAAAATTATTTATATCCTGCTAGCGATAAGTAGTTAGCAGGGTTTTTTATTGGTTATTCTCAAATAGTTCGCATCTTCGTAATTATCATATACTTCAAATTCTTAAAACAAATTTCATTCCGAATTTATATAAATAAATTTTTTATTATGATGTAAATCATAAAATAAAATTCCAATTGTTTATATGTTTGTAATAGAGAATTTAACCAACCAGATATGAACAAAAGCGTCATACACCACAAATCAGATTCACTCTTCTTAGTAAACGATGTGAATTCTGAAAGCCCTGACATGCCAGTTTCCTGCCTTGATATCAGAGCTAATGTTTATTGGGTAAAATTGCCCTATAATAATACTATTGATTTCTAAATCCTGATGGAGGTTTTATGAAAACCTTAATGAAATATTTTATAATCGTAGTTTTTCTTATCGCTATATTTGCTCCATTCAACTCACTCGGAGCAAAATCGAATTTCTACACCGGAAGTACACTCACTCCTGAAGAAATAGAATTTTTAAATACTGCTTATAAAGATGAATCGAAATGCCAGTATTTTTTTAAGAAAGTAATGGAAAAATTTCCTGATGCAGGTTTTGCTAAGATAATGAATTCAGAACAAAACCATGTAAGTACACTTGAATCTGTTTACAATAAGTATGAGATTGCTCTTCCGACTAACTTAGATTTTAGTACTATTACCATTCCTTCATCAGTAGATGAAGCATGTTCAATGGGACTTAAATTTGAACAGGATAATGTGGAAATGTATAAAAATTTTCTGAAGAATGTAACAAACACTTTTTTGAAAACAGTCTTTGAAGATTTAAGAGATATTACAACATACAGGAATATACCTGCAGTTGAAAAATGTAAGTAAAACCCGCACGGGTTTACTTTATATTTACTAACAAAAAGGTCATCGAAAGTTTTTCGGTGACTTTTTTTTTATTTTTGGTGAACATTTTCCGATTATTTAAGTTAAAATTTAATCATTTAAAACATATCAGAAAAACCTTATTATTAATCAATTAGTTAATATGTCCCGATATCCTCTTTTTATCTTAATCCTTATCTTCTTTTCTTTTTTTCTTTTAGAGAGTGCTTCTGCTCAAGACGGCTGGTGGAAAGAAAAAAAATACAAAGATGACTTTACGCGTCAGAAGTATGCGTTATGCAAAAAAACTTTTAAAGATATAGGAAGCGGATTTAGTTATCAGCAAGTTTCAGGTATCAGTAAGTACTTTGATGAGCAGGTATACTTAAACCTTATCAGCTATGAAAAAGGTTATTACAGTTCATCTCAGGCAGAGCTGATTCTATCTGAATTTATGGATTATTTTCGTGTATCTTCATTTACATTGATTCGTTCTACACGATACAATACTTACGCATTTGCAATGGGAAAGTACAAGTATAATATAAACGGAAATAAAAACGAACTTGAAGTATCGGTTTCATTAAAATTTTATAATGACGCATGGTTCATTGACCAGATAATGATAAACTGATAACATTTATGTGATGCTTAAAAAAATCTCACAGATAAATACTGCTCTTAATAATAGAATTGGAAGGCGGTTAAAATTTTTAATTTTAATCGCTTTTTTACTTTTATTCTGGAATGTAATATCTAACCTCACCTTTAAGATAATTCTCGGTTCAAATGGTACAAATCCTAAAATACTAACTGAAAAAAACAGCGAGAGAATAAACTATGTAACAAATCTGTTTGATGCGCTATCATCCGAAACTGTAAAAGAAGCACAGATAATTTCTACAAATAAAGAGATTCGCAAAAATCTGCAAACAGGAGAAAACAAAAAAGTTTTTGATGAGTTTCTTAAAAAATTTCCAGGTTCAGCATATCAGATAGAAATTTATAATAAGACGTTGGAGCTGATTGCTTTCGAAGGGAGAGAATTATCTCCTAAAATTATCAGCCTGCAAAAAGCTCTGACAGGAAAAAGTTTTTCCGTTATCAAAGAAATAAGTTTTTATACATATCTGGTAGTTTACATGCCGGTAAAAGATGTGGCAGATACAAACTCAATTGTAGGTGTATCTGTAACTGCCAGGCTGCTTGATACGAAATTTCTGATCAAAAATAAGTTTATATCTTATCAGGGGCTATCCAGCGAAGTAGAAAGTAAATATAATGTAGCTCCTTCAATTCTTCCTGCAGATGAAGTTACGGGGAATTTCGCAGGCGATTCTTTAAGACTTAAATCGAATGTCGTTTCCGATATCAAAGGTTATGACGGAAACACAATTGGAAAAATTATTTTACCCGAATACAATGCTGAGAATTATTTTTCGGATATAACTCTTCTTATAGATAAAATAAATTCATTAACACTCTTTTTATTGTCTGTAATTTTTTTAGTCATAATCCTTGAGCTTCTAAAAAAAATAAATTCTCTTTGGCTAAAGTCATCTATTCTGCTAATAGTTTTAATCGGACTTCGTTTGTTATGGATAGGGATAGGATTTCCTGCTGTTTTATTGGATAATGATTTATTTTCCCCTTCGTATTATGCATCTACTTTCGGTAAAGGTATAGTAAGATCGGCAGGTGATTTACTGCTTAGTTCTGTGCTAGTATTGTTCTGGGGAATGCATACTTTTAAAAACCTTTTTATACATTATAAGAATAACGGGAAAGGCTTAAACAATATTGCTCTTATTTATCTGAAATTATTCTTTCAGATTATACTTTTCTTTGGAGTGATATACGTGCTCGGTGTAGTTGTACAAAGTGTTGTATTCGATTCTAACTTAAAATTTTTAGATAAGACAAGTTTGATTCCTGATGCAGGATTAATTATGATTCTGATATCAATTTTTCTTTGCGGCATTACCGTATTTATATTCCTGACCATATTTATAGTAAATGAATTTTATACAGTTATTAAGCTGGATTTAATTAAAAACAAATTTGCGCGGAAGTATTTTCTTATAATTCTGTTTGTTCTATTTGCAATCATCAGCCAGATAATTGAATCGGCATTTTCTGATTTTCCAGTCAACTACTACCAAAGGCTGATAATTATTTCATCAATATTTTTATTTTCTTACTTCCTCAGCAGAAATCTTTTATTAAAAAGAGATTTTAAAATTTTCTCCTATGCTAATATTTCACTTCTCGTACTTATAAGCTTAATTTCAATTCCATATATCCTGCTTGATAAGCTCACTATTCAGGAAACAAAATTTGTAGAGCTTATCGGCAATAAACTTGCTGAAGATGATAACGACAGAATACTGTTCCTTATAACTAATGAACTGAATAAAATAGTTGAAGATAAAAATGTTGAAGATTTGCTTAGCAATAAAAGTAACGCTTCGAATCTTTCTTTTACGCTTTGGGCTGATAGTAAACTCAGCTCGGAAAATTTTAACTCATCAGTTATCCTGCTTGATACGAACTATAATTTAGTAAGTGATTTCAATATAAATTACAACAGTCTAAATGTAGACTCTATTATATCATTTGTAAAAAAATCTGTGAAGCTGTCTAAAATGATTGATGTGCCGGTTGAAATTGATACTTTAGTCTCCGATAGCGTTCTTACGGAAGAGCCGGATTTTGATGGGACTACACTGGAAGAATTTGTGCGCGCATCTGAAGACGATTCATCAAAAATAAAAAATAAGTTTTCCGTTTATAAAAACAATGAAGACAAATATTATTCCGGTATCGTTACTTTAGAAAAAATCGGTCTGCGTAATACTGAATTCGCAATGAAAACAGGATATGCAGTAGTAACTGTACAGTATGAGCCTAAAAATATGCTGGTTCAGTCTTCATTTCAGATCTTCAAAAATTATACGAAGGATAATTTATTTGATAAGCTGATTTCCACGCCTGTAATAACAGAGTACATTGACGATGAATTCGTAAGTTCTACTGACCCCGAAATATCAAAGGGAAACTCTAAATCACTTGAGAGTTTTAAAGACTTTGTAAAAAATAAGGATATTAAATCTGCATGGAGATATGAGACATTTAATAATGAAAAGTACAGAACATTTTATACTTTAATACCGACTGCAGATTTTTATGAAAAAATTTATTCGATAAGCATTAAAAGAAATGATGCATATCTTATTTTATTTTTCTATCTGAAGTTTGTATTGTTTATAGTTATGATATATGGCTTATTAAGTTTTATCTATTTCCTTTACTACGTTGCTTCACAAAACTTAATAGTGTTTAATTTCAGAGAGAAGCTGCTTACATCATTTATAATTGTATCGGTAATTCCGATTATACTTTTAGCTATATATACCAGAGGATATATTAAAAATAAATACGATATCTCTTTTGAGAACCAGATAAAGTCCGACTTAAATCTTATTGCAGAAAGTTTTAAAAATAATAACGCAGCATATTTAAGCAGTAAAGCACCTGACAGTCTGAAACAAAAAGAAAAAAATACTTTAAATAAAAATCTTACACGTTCAGATAAAAATTTCAATCTTTATTCAGGACTAAAATTATTTTCGACAACAAACGAAGAATTGTTTAAGTCAGATCTGCTTGATAACAGAATAGACGGCGGCGCATATTTTAATTTGAACTACGAAAAGCGTGATATTTATTTTAAAAATCTGGATTTACCGGGATTCTCATTCTATGCAGGCTATACTCCCATATTAGATAAAAATAATAACGTGCGCGCTATAATTTCCTCGCAAACGGTTTATCGTCAGAATGAAATTAACGAAGAGCTTACGGAATCGCTGACATTTATTTTTGGTATTTATATTATAGTAATCATTATACTTCTTTTGTTTATTACTTTTTTTGTTGAGAGAATTACCCGTCCTATATCTATCTTAAAACTTGCGACTGATAAATTATCAAGAGGTGAAAGTAATATTGAAATTAAGCTGGACAGGAAGGATGAATTCGGCAGCCTTGTAGACTCGTTCAATAGAATGACACGGGAGCTGGAAGCATCAAAAGATAAACTGAAAAAAGCGGAACGTGAAGCGGCATGGAGAGATATTGCAAGAAGAGTAGCCCATGAGATTAAAAATCCTCTTACACCTATGAAGCTATCTGTTCAGCACCTCTATGATTTATATCTGAGGAAAAAAAATACAGATGAGTTTGAAACTACGCTTACAAAAACGACAGGTATAATGCTTAATGAAATTGATAAGCTAAATAAAATAGCAACTGAGTTCTCAAATTTTGCTAAACTTCCGAATAGAAAATACGAAACAGTAGATATCAATAGTATAATAAATGATGTAATTTCATTGTACGAGAAATTCCCCGGAATTACTTTTGATATTTCATTAAAAGATAATCTTAGTAATGTTGTTGCAGATAAACAGGAGATGAACAGAATATTTCAGAATATTGTTAAAAATTCATTGCAGTCACTTAATGAAAATGGAACAATAAAAGTTACCACGCTTGAAGATTCTGAATTCGTATCTGTCAAAATAGAAGATAACGGAGAAGGTATGGATGAAGAAACTCTGAAAAAATTATTTGAACCGAATTTTTCAACAAAGTCATCAGGTATGGGCTTAGGGCTTTCGATTACAAAAAAATCCCTTGATAGCATGAAAGCGAAAATTCACTATGAAAGCGAAAAAGGGAAGGGAACAGAAGTGCTAATTAAATTTTCAAAACTATTTTCCGGAAACTGATTGAAACGATTTATAAAAATATTATGTGAAGTTTTCTTCCTGGTTTCCTGGATGATGATTTTTAATTCATGTGCTAATCAGCAGCCGCCTTCAGGAGGAGATGACGATAAAACCCCGCCTAAAATAATTCAGGTTTCCCCCGCGAATAATACTATTATGTTCACAGGAAATTCAATCAGGTTTTATTTCGATGAGTATGTAAACAGAAGAAGCTTCGAAGAGGCTTTTAAAATTTCACCAATGCCTAAGGGAAGAGCTGAATTTGACTGGGGAGCTAAGGATGTTGAAGTTATTTTTCCGGGAGGCTTTGATAGGAATAAAACATATTCTATTGTAATCACAAAAGATTTCAAAGATATAAACGGAAGTAACCAGCTTACCTCTCCTATAAACTTTGCCTTTTCAACAGGCGATAAAATTGATAAAGGAAGTATTTCAGGAAAAATTTTTGCAGCCGGTCTAGATAGAATGCTGGTAGCGTGTTACATAGTAAATTCTCAGAATCAAAATTCACTTAAGCCTGATACTTTAAAGCCTGACTATATAACACAGCCGGATGAAACAGGCAGTTATACATTATCAAATCTTCCTAATGCAACTTACCGGCTATTCGCTTATAACGATGACGATAGAAGCACCTTGTATAATAAAGAATTTGAAAAAATTTCAGTGCTACCTTCAGATATTACAGTGAAAGACTCAATAAAGAACACAGGCAATAATTTTCTGTTTCAGAATTTTGAGATAGACATAAAAAGCAAAGAATTTTTTCAGTCGTTAAAATCAGATTCGCTCAGGATTGTTTTTTCATCCATTGAAAATAATGCAAGCGCTGTTCCGCCCGATTCACGGTTCTATTTTTATTTTAAGAATACAAAAATTAATAAACTTGATATAGCTGATAATTTGAAGCTTGTTGATTCATCTGCAAACGCAAATGTAAAAATTGCTTTTAACTGGCTTAATGATTCTCTCTTGCAGGTCTTTGCACCTGAAAATTTAAAGCAGGGGAGAACTTACGAGTTTAATCTTAAAACTTCATCATTGAATTTCCGAAGGATTTTTAAAACTACTTCGGAAAATCAAATTGGTAATATATCCGGCTCTGTGACTTTTACAGATTCAACAAAAATTTTCCAAGGCAATATTCAAATTCAGTTAATAAGAAAGAACAATCCTTTAAACCGCTACACATTAAGTTTAGTCACGCCGGGTCCATATAAATTTGAAAATATATCGGAAGGGGAGTATATTCTATTCGCCTTTATTGATGTGAACAGCTCAGGAAGTTATGATTACGGAAAGTATTTTCCTTATGAGCCGTCCGAACCGTTTTTTGTTTTTGACAAAGAATTGAAAGCAAAAGGAATGTGGAATACAGATAATGTGCAGGTTGTATTTTAGTATTTACGCCTTCACAGGTTTCACTTCGCCCGCAAGTATAAGCTCTCTTATTTTCACAAATAAATTAAACAGCATTAATTCTAAATTTACATTGTAGTCAATATCATTGATTGCATTTTCCAACAGATTTATTATTTCAAAATAATCGCTGTTATATCTCTGTGCAAATTTTGAAATGCTTTCCATTTCATCTTTATTTATTACCAACTCATCTGTTCCGCTTCGTTTATACAAAACATCTCTTATCCAAATCTGCATCAGAATTAAAAACTGCCTAACTCTTTCCTTATCTTTTTTGCCCGTTATAAAATCTATATCGAATCCCGCCTTTATTGTATTCATAGTCACCAGATTTCTTAAAAGTACCAGCACTTTTTTTCTAAGCTCATCATAGCTGCCATGTATTATATTAAGTGCTTTCGAGACGCTGCCGTCTGCAAGCTCAGCGTAAAAATTTAACTGCGAGTCTGAAAATTCCGGCTGAATAGTTTTTATATATTTGATAATATTCTCTTTGCTGATGCTGTCAAAATGTATTTTCTGACATCTGCCTATTATGGTAGGAAGAAGTGAATTTAATTTTGAAGTTGTAAGTACGAGCAATGAATTTTTCGGAGGCTCCTCAAGAATTTTTAGCAGTGCATTTGCGCTCTGCGGATTCATGTTATCTGCATCTGATATCAAAAAAACTTTTGTACGGTTATCTGAGCCGGTAAGATAAATCAAATCTTTAATTTCTCTGATTGAACTTATTCTTATAAAATTTGCCTTCTCAAGAGATATTTTATGATAAGGATTTTCCGACTTTATTTCAATTTCACTCAGATAAATTTCATAGTCAGCTTTTTCCAATGACTGAAGAACGGAATTTTCATCATCATCTTTTCCGGTAGGAAGTGCTGTAATGAATTTCAAAAGCATTGATTTTAAACTTTGTACATCTTTACAGCTTTTGCATTTATCACACGCTCCTGTTTCAATATCCGGATTTTCACAGTTAAGATATTTAGCAATTTCAATTGCTGCTGCATCCTTGCCTACACCGCTTTTTCCGTAAAAAATATAGCTGTGAGATACTCTACCGCTTGAAAGTATATTCTTCAGAATATTTTTTACTCTCTCTTGTCCTATTAAATTTTGCCACATATATTAAAAAGTATTTCCGATGCCAAACTGAATTGCCATTTTATAACCGCTTCTGAAAATTGTTGAGATATCGTTTTGGAAAAGCCATTTATCGGCATCAGCTCCGGGATCGAATAATTTCCATCCGACATCAAATCTGAAAGCTCCTACTATTGTATAGTATCTTATACCTCCCCCAATTGCAATTGCAATGTGGTCAGGTCTGAATGCTTTATAGCTGCTCCATATATTTCCATAATCTAAAAAAGTTGCAAATCCCAAATCTCTGATCAATGTATTTTTTGAATTAGCAAATGGTTTTGTTCTGTGTTCAAAGCTGCCGTCAATTATAAATCCGCCACCAATAACAGGGTCAACATCTTCTGATAATGAGCCTGCTCTCCACCCTCTAACGCTTGAGCTGCCGCCTATTACATAGTTTGCATCGTTAGGAACCAGTTCATCTGCTACCGGAATTTCATCAACAAAGTATTCATTTTTGCCATATTGAAAAATATTCCCGACAATGAATTTTGAACCTAGAACTGATTTCCCATCTTTCTCATCAGAGATATCAAAAAAGATTTTATTTTGTGTTGTAAGTTTAAAATAACTTGAAGTAGCTGTATTAAATAATTTTTTCACTACACTCCCAAGCAAACCTGTTTCTTCAAAGGAATAAGAAGAATAGGTTCCGTCAGTGGGGTATTGTAAACTGTTTAAATGATTATGAATCAATGAAAGTCCGATTGCGGAAGTAAAATTATTAAATGTAGGCTGTCGAATGAATACGGTGTCCCCTGCAGCATTTACTCCCTTAAGGTCAAAGAAAAATTTAATCCTGTCATTTGCCAGTCTCCAGTCAATAACTAAATTATTAAAGTATGTAAAACTTCTAAGCTCATATTTTATACTTGCAAGATTTTTTACACTTGTAATTCCTATCTGGTATGAACCTGTAGAATCTTCCAATAATTCTTCTCTACGGCTTGTAACGCCGAAATTGTTATTTCCTGTTATTTTGTCGTTATCAAATAAGTGAGGTTGGTATAATGTTGCAAGTCCTTCATATCGGTAAAAATCCAGATCGTGTACTAAGCCTTTTACACCGGCAGTGAAAACCCTGCCGCCGCCGAAGAAATATTTATTTGAAAAAGTTAAACCGGCACCCAGGTAAAATCTTCCGCCAATTTCATAACCTAATACTTCAGGTTTTAACTCATATTTATCTGTAACAACTGCGTTAATTTTTAAGTCAATAATATTTTTAGATGAATCTATATTATCAATCTGAATTCTACCGTTTTCAAAAATTGCAATCTTCGATATTCTGTTTTCACTGGCAACCAGTTTTTCTTTACTATAAATTTCACCTTCACTGTACTCAAGCTCACGCCGTAAATCATCTATTTCAATATCATAAATATTATTGCTGAGTGTAATTGCAGTCTTACCAAACCTATATCTGTCTCTGGGTGTGAAATTCAGTATTATATCGACTTTATCTGTCAGTTTAGCTTCTTTTGTAACGAATTTAACAATATCCGGAATATCTGCCTGGGCAAGAGCATAACCATTGTTCAATAATATTCCAAGTATTCTGGAAATCTCCAGCTGTACTTCAGATTTATTATAATGTTTGTCAGGACTTATAATTGTCCCAGTAGTTAAAAGTGAATAGACGTCTGCTGAAACGTTTTCTATGCCGTTATAAATTACTTTATTAATTCTGTAACGCGCTTTTTCATTAATAATAAATGTAGCAATTACTTTTATACTGTCATCGCCATACTGAGAAGAGGTATCAATCTGGGCATCAAGGTAGCCGTTATCAAAATAGTATTTTTGAATTCTTTTGGAATCGGTGTAAAATTCAGATCGTAGAAAATCAGTACTTTTTGTCGTATTTATTATTCCTTCTAATATTTCTGTATCAAAGCTTTGCTTATCGGCAAATTGGAATCTGACTTCCTGTAGAGATAAACGATAATTTTTCGGGTCATTAATATCTTGTTCTGAATCTTGTGAATATGCCCCAAGGCACAATAAAAACAAGCAAAATGTAAAAAAATGTCTAAAAAAACTCATTCTTGGAGAGAAAGATTAAAATATTTTGAAAATTAACAACTCTATATAACAAAAAAAGCCCAATAATACAGAATTATTGGGCTTTAAATTATAGCACGAAATTATTTTAAAAATCCTTAGCTTCTTCGTCGTAGAAAAAGTCTTCGTCTGTAGGATAATCAAGCCAAATTTCCTCTATGCTTTCGTACGGCTCGTCATGGTCTTCGAGATCTTCCAGATTTTCAACTACCTCTTGTGGTGCGCCAGATCTGGTTGCGTAATCAATTAATTCTGATTTATTAGCGGGCCATGGTGCGTCGTCAAGATAGGAAGCAAGTTCAAGTGTCCAAACCATTTAATGTTCCTCCTTAAATGTTAATAAATAAATTTTAGCAAATTTAACGAAAATTTTCGTTACTTCAAACAATTATTTTGTTATTTTTTAGAAAACTTTTGTAATACTGCTTTCAATTCAATTAACTGAATTTTCGCATAAAAGTTTCAATATATTTTTACGCTTTTTTAATCTCTTAGTCTTGGGTCTAAAGCGTCTCTTAACCCTTCTCCTATCAAGTTATATGCCACAACTGAAATAAATATCATCAATCCCGGGAATATAGCCAGCCACCATGCATTTGACGCTTCTCTCGCAAGATTAATTAATGAACCCCATGTAACTGTTGTTGCTTTTACACCAAATCCTAAAAAGCTTAATGACGCTTCAATCAAAATAGCAGAAGCAACGGCAAATGCGCCTGAAACCAATACCGGTGCAATCGCATTAGGCAGAATATGTCTGAATAAAATGCGCATATTAGGCAATCCCACAGAGTTTGCAGCTACTACGTACTCCATATTCCTTACTTTTAATATTTCTCCCCGGATAAGCTTAGCGTCCGTAGTCCAGCCCGTCAAACCAATAGCAGCCATCACATACCAGATACTTGAGCCGTATATTGCAACAATTACGATAATCAAAAAGAATGTCGGCATGTTAGTCATTATCTCTACAAATCTCATGAGTAATATATCTGTTGTGCCTCCGTAAAATCCTGCCAGACTTCCCAATAGCACTCCTATGAGAACTGCAATACCTGCGGCGACAAAACCTACGGATAATGAAATCCGCGAGCCGTGTATAAGCCCTGAAAGCAAATCTCTGCCGATTGGGTCCGTTCCAAGATAATGTGAACCGCTTGGTTTAGCCAATGTATTGGAAAGGTCAATTTCATTAGGACCGTAAGCAGTTACGAATGGCCATAATGTCCAGCCGAGCTTGCCCTGATCTTCGAGCTTTTTCCAGTCAATATTAATCAGTTCCGGCGGGTCCCATTTTGAAATACCCATTGATACAGCATAATCCTTAAAAATTGGGAAATAAGTCTGACCGTTATATGAAGTATATATCGGTTTCTGATATGCTAAAAAATCTGCAAAGACAGCAACGAATACAAATAGAATTACTAAGTATAACGATATTACAGCCGGCTTATTTTTTTTGAACTGATGCTTAACAAATGACCAATAAGATTCAGTTACTTCTTTCTGAGATTTGATCTGGTCATCGGTTAATCCTTTTTGTTCTGTGTTTTCTTCCTTTGAACTCATTTTTATAATAAAATTATAATAAAAATTTTTATGTAAATTTTAAGCGGATTTCTGATTGAATGCAATTCTAGGGTCAACTATAGAGTACATTATATCAACCAATAAAATACCGATAACTGTCAGGAATGATACTAAAAATAATTCAGCCATAATAATTGGGTAATCTCTGTCAAAGATAGCCTGTGTAGCTAACTGCCCGACACCGGGTATCGAAAATATTGTTTCAATAATAAAGCTTCCGCCAACCATAGCAGGAAGGATTCCGCCAAGCAAAGTTAAAATAGGTATCAAAGAATTTCTTAAAGCATGCTTTAGAATTACTTTTTTTTCTGATAAGCCTTTAGCTCTTGCTGTTCTGATGTAATCCTGTCTTATAACTTCAAGCATTGAGCTTCTCATCTGACGTGAAATGAATGCAAAACTTCCCAGTGATAAAATTGTTATAGGGAGAAAGAAATGCATGAAGCGGTCTTTCATCTGCTCAAAAAATCCCATCGAATCGTAAGTTAGAGATTTTATTCCGGAGGTAGGAAATATTTTGATATACTCAACATTGCACAGGAATACAATTGCAAGCGTTGCAATCCAGAAATTAGGCAGGGAGTATAAAATAAACATCAATATTGTTGTAACACGGTCTCCGACTGAATACTGCTTAGTTGCGCTGTATATCCCAACGGGGACAGCTATCATATATATAAGTAAGAACGAGACTAAATTCATGCCCAGCGTTATAGGAATTCTTTCAACAATTTTATCTATAACAGGTCTGTTATCCTTAAATGAATTTCCGAAATCGCCCTGAAGCATATTTCCAATCCAGATGAAATACTGCTGATAGAGCGGCTTATCCAGCCCGAACTTCTGCTTATAGTATTTTTTAGTGGTTTCGTTTATGAGGTTCTTTGAATCAGTTTTTGCCGCTTCGCCTGTATTCCCTATTTTCATTTCAGTAGGATCACCCGGTGCCAGCCGGCATACACAAAATGTTATAATCGTAATAATTATAAGGGTAGGAATAAAAAGAAGTATTCTTTTTATTACGTATTGCGTCATTAGAGGATTATTTTATTATTAAAATTTAATTGCGATGTAGGGTACAACAATCCACAAATATAAAGCAAAAAGATTTCAGATTCTAATAACAAATTTAAAATCTGAAATCTTTAAGCTGAGTTAAATTGTATTATTGATATCTTTGCATATTCTTTGGTGTCCACCATTCATTCAATAAGCCTGAGCTCGGATAGGAATACCATCTTGTATTTTTGAATCTATCGCTATAGAAATATCTTGATGTTTCTGACCATAAGAAAGTAACAGGCTGGTCATCGTAAATCATTTGCTGCCATTTATCAAGGATTTCTTTTCTTTTTACATCATCAAATGTAATTCTGTTTTCTTCAAGAAGTTTATCTGCTTCAGGATTTTTATAGCTAATCCAGTTGCTGCCTTCTGCAATAGTCTGTGATGAGTGCCAGATCTGATATGGATCATCCGGAGTTACGTTCAGCTGCCATGCTGCATAGCATGCATCGTAATCATGTTTCTTTGTCTTATCTAAGAATACTGACCATTCATATTCCTGAAGGTCTGCCTGAATTCCAAGCTGCTTCAAAGATTCAATAACTATCAGCATTACTTTTTTTCTCTTTGGATTGTTGTTGTTTACAAATGTAAACTTGAAATCCATTTTTTTGCCGTCAACAATTTTATCTCTCACTCCGTCTCCGTCACTATCTTTCCAGCCGGCTTCATCCAGAAGCTGCTTGGCTTTTTCCATATTGTAATCAATAGGCGGCAATTTATCATTTAAGAATTTGCTCTTATAAAATATATGAGATTGAATCGGCACAGCGGCGCTGAATAATAGCTTGTCAATGATGTTTTGTCTGTCAACAGCATAGCTTAATGCCCATCTTACTTTTTTATCTTTGAATAAAGGTCTTTCATTATTCCATGCAATGTAAACATATGTCGGTTCAAGCACTAATGCTTTTTTAATATTGAACTGTTCGGGATTTTTTACATTTTCAAAAAAGTCCGCAGGTTGTATAACATACATGTAATCTATCTCTTTATTTTTTGCCGCTACAACAGCTGCATTCTGGTCCTGAATGATTTTAAATACAATTTTATTCGCATAGTTTGGTACTTTGCCCTGGTCCCAGTAGTTTTCGTTTCTTGCAATAGTAATTGCCTGGCCTGTAGCCCATTTCTCCAATTTATAAGGTCCGCTTCCTACTACATATTTAGGGTCTCTTGCAACCTCCTGTGAGTTAAAGAAGTCAGCATACTTTTGCATTTCCGGATTTTTTTTCGGGTCAAGTGATTTCTGCGCGTTTGCAAGATCTTCGAATGTAAATTTATCGGTTTCATTTCTTGGGTCAAGAATGTGCTTCGGTGTAATTCTCATATCTCCGATAGAATAAATTGCTCTGAAGTAAGGGCGGGACATTGTGAATCTTACCTTATATTTATTTCCATCGACAAGTTCTACATTTTTTACGTCGTCAAAATAATTTCTTAATGCTTGGGCATCTACAAATGGAATTTTAATTGTTTTCATTGTGAAAATAATATCATCCCCTGTTAAAGGTTTTCCGTCAGAAAATTTTACGTTTTCTTTTAAATCAAATGTATATGTTAAATGGTCCTCTGAAATTACAGGAAGACTTTTTGCAATGTTTCCTTCAAGTTCATAAGTTTCTCGGTTTAGTCTTAACAGCGCATCAAAGATTAGTTCAAAAATGTCCGTTGCTGAAGCATCATTTGTTACAGTAGGCATAAGTTTTTCAGCATCAGCCATTTCCTGTTTAATGACCCAGTCACCGGGGACTGCATCTTTTGTATCTTCCGGTTCAAGTTTGGTTACAGGAGTTTTAGAGGATGTATTGTCATTGGTTTGTGTTTTCTGTCTTCCGCAGGAAGAGAGGGTAATTGCTCCAAGGAGAGCCAGAACAATTAGAATATTTATTCTTCTCATTTTTATTTTGATTAACTAAAACTATTTTATAAAATATTTTTTATCGAGAGATTACTTATTGCTTTTATTACTCAAAATCATGTTCGAAGTATTCTATACTTCTATCCAGGCCGTTTTTATTCTTTTTAAATGAATTACGCTGTATCTGTGCCTCAAGGCTTTCCTGAAACTTTACTGCTGCATTATATCCGTAATGCTTGCATAAATAATTTAAGGCTATTACTTCAGCTATAACTGTAATATTTTTTCCGGGGAATATCGGGAGATTTACATGCTCTACATCAATTCCAAGCAATGTAATGTTTTTTGAATCAAGTCCCGTGCGTTCATATGCTTTATTCTTTTCCCAGTCTTCAAGCTCTACAATTACTTCAACTCTCTTCTGATATCTTATTGCGCGGATGCCGAAAATACTTCGCACGTCTATAATTCCAAGTCCGCGAATTTCCATAAAATTTTTTGTGAGAGATGTTCCCGCTCCCATTAAAACCGATTCACCTTTTTTAAGTACCATTACAATGTCATCTGCAACAAGTCTGTGACCGCGTTCAACCAAGTCCAAGGCAATTTCTGATTTACCAATACCTGACTTACCGTAAAATAATAATCCTACGCCATAAACATCGATGAATGAACCGTGTATAGCAGCCTGAACTGCGAACTGGTCATCAAGAAAATCTGCTATAAAATATGCGAATCTGGTTGTAGGGTATGGTGTGCAAAAAAGAGGAGTTTTAGTCTCAACTGCTAAAAATTGTATTTCAGGGATTGCGTGATTATCATTGGTAATAATTACACAGGGAACGTTGAATGAAAAAAATCTGGTAAGTGTTTCAATTCGTTTTTCAGCAGATAACTGGTTCAGATATTTCATTTCAGTATTCCCGAAAATCTGTACCCTGTCATGAGTGAATAATTCTACATATCCGGCAAGAGCAAGTCCGGGGCGGTGAATGTCTTTATCAATGATTAATTTTTCCGGCGGTATTTCACCCGGGGAGAGTTTTTCAAGCTTAAACCTTTCCTTGCATTGTTCATAAAAGAATTCAACTGTTATCGATTCTTTTTTTATTTCCTTTATATCTTTGAATTTATGCATAAATGCATCGTGGGATGATTCAAATAAAAAACTTAGAGTAAAAACATAAGGCGGAGATAATCCGCCTTATAATATTTAATGATATATTTTAGTCCTGTTCTTCTTCTACTAGCTCAGTGTATTTAATTGATTCTTTCTTGCCGTTTTTTTTTCTATCGAAGTATTTGAATAATTGAGATTCAACTCTTTCAACTGCCTTATCAGCTGATTTTAGAAAATCATCTGATGATTCTTTAGCAATCAGAATTTTATTTTTTACCTTCACATTTATTTCACATGTCTTTATGCTGTTGACTGACCTTTCAAAATATAAAATAACGTCAGCATGAATAATCGGGTGACTATTCTTATCTAACGATTCAACTTTTTCTTTAATTTGGTTTTGGAGTGTTTCGTGGAGTTTGAAGTGTCTGGAAGTGAAATTTACTTTCATTTTTATCCGTTTTTAAATGTTAAAAATTAACTATTCTCACTGTGAATATGCAAAAGAATGTTTAGAAAAACAATTTATTTTCGCATATTTCTCACATAATTAATAACGAAATAATTGGTTTTAAGTTCTAATTACAGTATGCAAAAAATTTAACCTCTTGTAAAAGAAAATAATTCATTAAACGCAAAGCCCGCAAAGGTTTACGCAAAAGTCGCAAAGCAGAGTTTAAAATTTATAAAGTATTTTATTAAGCGATTTGTGAATTATCTTCTTTGCTATCTCTGCGAATAACTTTGCGCTCTTTGCGTTTAATTACATAATGCTAAGCAGTCAGTTTCTTACTCATTACAACACTTCTGTAATTCGTTACATCCCACTGATGATGCTGAATAAATCTATAGCCTCTCTTATCATAATATCTAATAAGGTGCAATGCTTGCTCGGAAGTATCGAGAGCCAACTCGGTCTTACCTTTTGATTTTGCATAGTCCTCTACAAAGTCCATCATTTCTCCACCTATACCCTTGCATTGGTAATCCGGATGCACGGCAAATTTTCCAAAGTAAGCAACGTTGTTTTTAAGATACCATTCAGGAGTATCTTCTTCCTTCATAAAAGGTGAGTTATAATACATCACTGTTGCACTGATTCTGCCCCCATTATTTTTGATAATAAAGCATTCCCCGTTCTTAATAAAATTTTTTGTGTACTCGGCAGTTTGATACGTTGCCACAAACTTCAGTCCCATATCTGCAAGTCTTTTATATGAGGCATGAAGCAGGGATGTTAATTCTTCTATTGAATCGCCGTTTGAAAATTTTTTAATTTCCATTTATTCGAGTTTCTTATTAAAGCGTAATGAACTTAATCCTAAAATTAATACACCTATGCCGAATAGTATAAGCAAGTCCTGCCATAAATCAGCAATGCCGTTTCCCTTCAGCACAATTCCGCGAATCATTGTAATATAGTATTTTAATGGTATTGCATAGGTAATATATTGCACAATCTTCGGCATATTTTCTATGGGAAAAATAAATCCGGAGAAGAAGAGCATCGGCAGCAGAACGCCGAATGAAGAAGTCATCATTGCCTGCTGCTGCGTTTTTGAAATTGTAGATACAAATAGTCCCAAACCTAAAGTCGAGAGCATATATACAAACGTGCATAAAAATAGAAAAGCAATGCTCCCCTTTACTTCAATGCCGAACCAGAACCTCATAACTGTAAGCACAATCGTGCATGAAACAAATCCTATGATTATGAACGGAATAAACTTTCCGAGTATCATCTGGTATGGCTTTACGGGAGTAACAATTAACTGCTCAAGTGTACCGACTTCACGCTCCTTAACAATTGCAAGCGATGTTAGACTTGTTGTTACTATTAAAATTATAAGCCCCACTATTCCCGGAAGCATATAGTTGCGAGTTGTCAGGTTTGGATTATACCATATTCTTACTTCCGGATTTATTGTACCTATGATTGTAGTTTTTCTACCCGTTCTCTCTGCTCTCTCCAACAATAAATTTTGTGCGTAGCCGCTGACAATACCCGCGGAATATCCCGCAGCAATGGCAGCCTTGTTTCCATCTGAGCCGTCGAATATAAGTTGAACGCTTGCTGTCTGATTTGAGTTAATTTTTTTCTCGTACTCAGTTGGGATTACTATGGCAGTCAATACTTTCCCTTTATCAAGTAAATCGGTCAACTCTTCATAGCTCGATACATTATAATCAACATTGAAGTAACCCGATTTTTCAAATAGCTGAATGAAGTCACGGCTCGATTCTGTCCTGTCTCTATCCAGCACGGCTGTATGCACAGTGTTCAAATCAAAATTCGCAGCATATCCAAGCAATATTAATTGCATGACAGGAAGCACAAGAACAACTGCAAACATCTTAGGGTCGCGTCTGAACTGTATTAATTCCTTCTTAATAAACTGAATCAGCAGCTGCATTATACCGTTCTCCTTTGTCTTGCAGTTCGAATCATTGCAATAGTTAAAAATGCCAGAGCAAAAATTGCGAGGTAAACATACTGCTGCCAAAAGGTTTCAATGCCTGTTCCTTTAATAACAACTGAGCGGAGTATAACAAGAAAAAATTTTGCGGGGGATAAGTTGGTAATAATTTGAATCGGCCAGGGCATACTTTCTATAGGGAAAATAAATCCTGATAAAATATTTGTCGGCAGCTGCGATATTAACGTGCTGAGCTGGAAAGCTACCTGCATTGAATCAGCAATTGTTGAAACGAAAATTCCCATACTTAAACAAGCTATCAGGTATAACAATGTACCTATGAACATATATAAAATACTGCCCTTGATTTGTACTCCGAATAAAATTGCTCCAAGGAAAAGAACTAAAATAGAAATAAGTATTGCCAATAAAATATACGGAATGATTTTCCCGAGTATTAACTCCAGCGGTGAAACAGGGGAGACATTTATCTGCTCTATTGTGCCTTGCTCTTTTTCCCTTACGATTGAAACCGCTGTAAGCGTTACACAAATTACAATTAGGATAGTTGCTATAAGACCGGGTATGAGGAACTCTGTAGTTTTTAAATCGGGATTGTACCAGAATACTCCCTGTATATTCACAGGCATTTTTATGTTGCCGCCTGCCCGCGCCAGAATATCAGCCGATATTTTTTGCGAGAAGCCAAGCGTAGCAACGTTAACGTAATTCATTATAATAGTTGCAGTGTTGCCGTTCACTCCGTCAACTAAAAATTGTACATCGGTTTTTTCTTTTGAGTAAAACTTATCGGAAAAGTCGGCAGGGATTGTTACAACACACTGAACACTTTTATCGTCTAACGAGTGGTTTACATCATCAGGATTATTGATGTACTTTACAATATCAAAATACTCAGATGAGTTGAACGTTTTTATAAACTCCCGTGAGAACTCTGATTTTTCCAAATCATAAATTCCCATCCTTATATGAGTTACATCAAAGTTCAAAGCGTATCCGAATAAAATCAGCATGAATACAGGATAGAAAAAAATGAGAATCAGCGAGCGCTTATCGCGTATTATCTGTCTGAACTCCTTTTTCACTATGGCAAGTATTCTTGTGAACATTAAATAATGATTAACTTTTCTTTTCAAGCAGAGTTATAAAAACATCTTCAAGTGTCGGTGAAATTTTATCCGTGCGTTTTTCATTTATCTTATTTTCTGAAAGCAGTTTATTTATAAAATCTTTCGCTTCCTCTTCGCTAGTGTTTTCTTTCAGCTTTACGTGAATGTAATTCCCGAAAATTGTTGTACTGTCAAAATAATCTGAATCTTCAAGTAAAGTTAAAGCATCTATAGTTTTATCGCATTCAATTTCTAAAATTATTGTAGTGATATATTTTTCTTTTAATTCTTTAGGACTTCCCCCTGCAATTATTTTACCGGCATCTATTAATAAAATACGATTGCAGAATTCCGCTTCATCAAGGTAATGAGTCGTTACAAATACTGTTGTACCTTCAGCAGATAAATCGTTAATAAGATTCCAGAAATTTCTTCTTTCGATTGGGTCTACTCCTCCTGTCGGTTCATCTAAAAATACTATAGTAGGGGAGTGAATAACAGCAGTACCTAATGCCAGTCTTTGTTTTATTCCTGTGGGCAGAGAACCCGTTAATAATTTTTCCTTGCCTTCAAGGTTTGCAATTTTTAAAACCCATTTTTTTCGTTTGAGTAAATCTTCTCCTTCAAGCCCATACACTCCGCCGAAGAAGTTAATATTCTCTCCTATTGTTAAATCATTATAGAGAGAAAACTTTTGTGACATATATCCGATATTTCTTTTCACTGATTCTGACTGAGTCATAATGGAATATCCACCGACGGTAGCATCACCCGATGTAGGTTCAAGAATTCCGCAGAGCATTTTTATTGTAGTGGATTTACCTGCGCCGTTAGCTCCGAGAAATCCGAATATCTCGCCTTTGCGGACATCAAACGAAACGTTATCCACCGATGTAAAATCTCCAAACTTCTTCGTCAGATTTTTTACTTCGATTGAATTTTCAATTTTATTCTTTTCAGCTAGGTTCATGTTCTTTCTGATGCTCTTTTTTTAACAGATGAATAAAAACATTTTCCAGTGAGGCAGGAATGATTCTCTTATCGTAAACTTCGATTCCATTCTTATTTAATATCGATTCAATAGCAGGAAAGTCTTTTTCAAAATTATCTGCAACTACATTTAATCTGTCGCCGAATGTTTGTATTTCAAAGTTTGTATTTTCTCTAAGGACTTTATCTGATTTTCTTATATCAGAACAAACTATTTCAATGACTATCTTATTTAACCCTTCTCTTATGTGAGCAGGAGTATCAAGCTTTAATATCTTTGCATTATCAAATAGAGCAATGCGGTTGAAACGTTCAGCTTCATCTAAGTATGGAGTGGAAATTATGATAGTGATTTCCTCTTTGATTAAATCAGAAAGGATTTTCCAGAAGTCTCTGCGCGATACAGGGTCAACTCCCGTTGTTGGCTCATCAAGAAAAATTATTTTGGGCTTGTGTATAAGTGTGCATGCAAGTGCAAGTTTTTGTTTCATACCACCGGAAAGTTTTCCTGCATAAAATTTTCTGAAGTCAGTAAGCCGTGTAAATTTTAATAGTTCATCTCTTCGTTCCTTGTAGTTCTTCACTCCATGTATATCTGCGAAGAATTCTATATTCTCATCAACACTGAGGTCAGTATATAAGCTGAATTTTTGTGAGAGGTAACCGATATTATCTTTTATCTTCATCTTGTCTTTGCGTAAGTCATATCCCATTATCTCGGCATTACCTTCCGTTGGATTTATAAGTCCGCATAATAAACGAATCGTTGTCGTTTTTCCCGCGCCATCCGGACCGACGAAGCCAAACATTTCATTTTTATAAATGCTGAAGCTAATATCATCGATACCGATAACATCACCGTAGACTTTTTTAAGATTCGATATTTTTATTATTTCTTCCAAAATTATTTCACAAATAATTTTGCATCGGCAGGCATTCCCGGCTTTAAGTCAAATTGCGGATTTGGAATTTCCAGCTTAACTCCGAATACTAATTTAGTTCTTTCATCTTTTGTCTGAATATTCTTCGGAGTAAATTCAGCTTCAGGTGAAATAAAAATAACTTTTCCTTTGTAAACTTTATCTTTATATGCATCCACAGTTACATCTGCCGTTTCGTTAAGTTTTACTTTTCCGAGCTCGGTTTCAGATACATAAATCATAAGATTAACTGTTTCCAGATCGGATATTTTTAATAGTGACGACTGCGGATTTACAATCTCGCCTTTCTCTACAAATTTCTTTGAAATAATTCCGTTTACCGGAGCGTACACGCTGCAATCACTTATATTCTGCTTAAGTAAATCATAAGCGGAAATTGCTTTGTTCAGATTCGCTCTTGCAGATTCTATATCTTCAGGTCGTGTTATATTTTTTATTTTGGTAAGATTATCTTTTGCTGTCTGATATTGAGCCGCGGCTAAATCATAACGCGAGAGCGCATTGTCATATTGTTGCTTTGTAATAGAATTCTCTTTGTAAAGATTTTCTGTTCTGTCCCTGTCTGTTTTCGCTGCATCAAGATTTATACGTGCCTGCTCGACTAAGTCACTTTGGATTTTTATATCATTCTTCGTTGCTCCGTTCTTTACAAGATTGAACTGCGCTTGTGCTAAATCAACTCCTGCCTGAGCCTGACGTAACTGTATATCAAGCAAGTCATGATCAATTGAAAGAAGCAGATCGCCTTCTTTTACCTTATCGCCTTCTTTAAAATTAAGTGCGTCTATTTGCCCTGCGACTTTTGAACTTACAGTTACATTTACGCTTTCAATTGTTCCGGTGGATGATATTATTCCTTCATCTTCTTTTTTTGAGCAGCCGGAAAATATAACAAACAGGAGTAAGGCAATGCTAGTGAATTTCATAATTGTGGTTTGAAAAATTCTTGTAAACTTTTTTCCCTTTAGTAGTCAGTATGCCGTTTAATAAAATATCGAAAGTACTATTAACGGCTTCTGTATAGGAAAAATTATGTGAGGTTAAAAAATAAGGATTTATTATGGAGCGAACTGATGTGATAAAAATTTCTATAATAATCGATGGCGGAAAATCTTCTACGAGTTCTTCTTTCTGTCCCTGAATAATGATTTTAGAAAGGAAGAGATACATTTTTTCTTTTCTGAAATTATCCATTTTTTCCCAAAGTTCAGGCGAGTGAATCCGTAAATCATCCATCCACTTAGGAGAAATTGAGCTGAGTGTTTTACCTAAAAAATTCAGAAGGGAAATAAATTTCTTCACAGAGTTTTCATCGTAGTTAACAATCTTTGCAATGTTCTCATGTGTTTTATTCAGAAAATTATGAATTACTTCATTGTGCAAGGCATCTTTAGAATGAAAATGTTTGTAGATAGTATTCTTGCTCATCATAAGCCCGGATGCAATTTCATTCAGAGTGATTTTTTTGAAGCCTTCTTTGAAAAAAATGCTTTGAGCAAAAAAAAGTATTTTATCTTTTTCTGTGTTAGTCAGTTTATCGCTGGAAACTATATTAGTCCTCATAGTTTCCAAAATAATTTATTTTTATAGATTTAGCAATGTAAAAGTATTTGTAAGATTACAGAAAAATTTAATATATTTTATTATATTAGATTTAATAATTATTAATTTAATTAAACTCTCACATATGCGAAATAGTGTTGTCGTATTTTTATTGTTTTTAACATCTTGTTTATATTCACAGTCTTACACACAAAATACATATGGAGGTATACTTTCTGAGCTTTATTTTGAACGGATGCCAAGCGCTAAATCTGAGGCGATGGGAAGAGGGTCTGCGGCAAATACGGACGGAAACTTTGGTTCCTTTTCTAATCCTGCACTTACTTCATTAAATAACGGGTTTACATTTAACACGTCTTTTTCAAGACCATATTATATATGGGATGATGCGAAGTATAATTATTTCGGCTTATCGTATACAGATAAAAAACTTGGAAGTTTTTCACTCAGCAGATATCATTGGACAATCGGACCTATAATTATTACTAATGAGACAGGCGCGGAAATAGGAACAACAAATGATTATAACCGATCACTCTATACTCTTAACTACTCGAGAGAAATAATAAAAGATTTATATGGAGGATTAAATATTACAATGAATGAAATTGTTCTTCCTTATACATCAGATTTCACTCTGGGAAAAACTACTAATACAGCATTTTCATTAGACTTCGGATTATTGAAAAGATTTGAATTCCCTAGTCCTGTCAATAAAAATTTACTGCATACATTTCAACTCGGAGGAACTATATATAACGTTACAGGAACAAAAATAAAACCGGATGTAGATGTTTATACTACTCCGCTTCCATCTATATTAAGATTAGCCGGTAGTTATAACATGAAGCTTAAAGGAAATCTTATTGTGCCGAATACAAATGATATTGAATTACTTTCCCATTTAGAATATGAAAATGTTGTAAATGCAACATCTGATTTTAAATTTATTATTAAATTCGGGCAGGAAATAACTATTGGAGATCTTTTTTCGCTGCGGGCAGGCTATTTCAGTCAGAAAATTAATAATCATGGAAATCCCGATATTGAAAGTTCATTTTCTCATTTTACGTATGGGGCAGTGTTAAAAATTCCTCTCAGCACTATTTTTAAGATGAGAAATCCGTTGAGTTTAAGTATTGACTATGTAAACCTTAAACAACCAACAGCATTAACTACATTAAATGTTGATAAATTTAATACTATAAGTTTTAATTTAAATTTTAATCCTTTCCCTGTTACATTGCAACATTAATATCTGAATTTATTATGTCTATAAAATGAATTTAATATGCTCCCATGAATATAATTTCTTTTCTAAAA
>JBHEKU010000292.1:0-8772 GCA_041859205.1 Ignavibacteria bacterium
AAATATTACTAAAAAATCCGGGATAAAAAAAAGAATCAAAGCGCATACTAAACTTATAGAAAAAATTATAAGAATATACTTCTTTAGGAATAATTTAATTGCAGAGACTTTATTGCTTAAGTAAGATGCTTTTGAAAAGCCCTCAACCAGTATAAATGAAAATGATAACGTGGATGCTTTCAACAATCCGTATGCTACATTATATTTGCCGGTATCAGAAAATCCCAGCAGCTTTGAAATCAAAAGGACATCTACTCTGTCATACAATAAATTCACAAGTACAATTATACCAAGCGGCATAGAAATTTTTATTATCTTCCTGAGTAAAGGAAAATCTATTTCCGCCGTTTGAGATAAAAAGTAATTTTTCTTCAGGTGAAAGAACAAGAATAAAAAATTTACAAAATAAGATAGCAGTAAAACTATTGCTACACTTTCTATCGTAAGCTCTTTATTGAAGAGATATGCTATAGGGAAAAAAAGAAAGAAGCACCTTGAGATCAATAAAAAATATAATTGCGATTTAAAATCTCTTAAGCCTGAGTAAATCTTAGTTATAATATTTGTATATAAACTAAGATAGGAGGAAATTATAACAGTGAAAAAAATCAGTAATGAATTAAATGACTGAAAAAAATGGGAGTATAGAAAACATGCTCCTAAATATATCGGAAATAGAAATAAGTAAAGAACCAGCGTAGTTTTATATAATGACTGAACATTTTGCGAGCGGGAAACTTCCCGCTGAAAATATACAGGGAGTCCGAAATCAAAAAAAGAAACAATGATAAACGATAATGCAATTAAAGCAATCAATTCTCCATAGTCGGACGGAGAAAATTTCCTGGCAACGTATAAAAACAAGAAAAACGAAAAAAGTTTTTCAAATACGTTCTGGAAAAAATTGAATTTACTTCTGGATAAAAATTTTGAAAGGGTTTTCAATAAGAAAGCGAAGAATGGACTGATTATAAAATTATAATCTTTTTAAAGTACTAACTTTTTTGTATAACTTTTGCGGGATTTCCTGCAACAATAGTATCTGCCGAAACACTTTTAGTGACAACTGAACCCGCACCTACAATTGCATTTTCTCCTATAGTAATACCGCATAATATTGTGACGGATGACCCGATAGACGCGCCTTTTTTTACAAAAGTTTTTTCAAGCTTCCAATCGGAATCTGATTGCATCTTTCCATCATCATTAACTGCACGGGGAAATTTATCATTTATAAATGTGACATTATGCCCGATAAAGACATTATCCTCAATCTCTACTCCTTCGCAAATAAAAGTATGGGAAGAGATTTTACAGTTTTTTCCAATGGATGAATTTTTTTGTATCTCTACAAAAGTACCTACTTTAGTATTATCACCTATTGTACAGCCGTATAAATTGACGAAGTCATATATTAAAACATCTTTGCCAAGCTTTACGTTAACTATATTTTTATTTCCCATTGAACTCAATTATTTTGCCGCGCTCTTTAATTGACCTGTCTGCTGCTTCCAGTATTCTTACTATTTTTAACCCATCGTACGCATTGGTAAGCGGCAATCTGTCTTCATTAATACAATCAACAAATTCTCTTGTTGCCAGTGCCAGCGCTTCCGTTTGTGCAACTTTAGGCGAATACATATCACCGATTCTATATTGCACCAGCGCTTCATGAATACTATCTTCTTCGTCTTTTCTCATTAATACTCCGGAATCATACACCCGTATTTTTTCAACGTTCTCCATATCATCAAATACCAGCATCTTCTTCTTTCCCCCGACAATTGTTCTTCTTATTTTCACAGGTGATGTCCAGTTAGAATGGATATGAGCAAAACAATTATTCTCAAAATAGATTGAAAGGTAAGCAATGTTTTCGTGGTCGTAAAAATTTGCAATACCGTTTGCAGCTATACCAATAATTTTATTTTCAGGTAATATATAGCTCATTATAGATAAATCATGACAAGCTAAATCCCACAACACATTCACATCATGCTGAAATAATCCGAGATTGATGCGGACTGAATCAAAATAAATAACATCTCCAAGCTCACCTTTATCAACCAATTCTTTAATTTTTCTTACGGCTCCCGTATAAATAAATGTATGGTCAACAAATAATTTTAATTTTTTCTTTTCACTAAGGTTAATTAAATCTTCAGCATTTTTTGATGAACCGGTGAAGGGTTTTTCTACCCAGACATGTTTACCTGCATTCAATGCAGCTTTTGCAAATTTATAATGACTGCCAACCGGAGTTGCAATTATCAATGCATCGAACTGATGATTTTTTAAAAGCTGATCAAAATCATTTACAGTTTCTACTGTCGGATATTTTAATTTTATGCGTGCAAGTCTTTTTTGATTATTATCGCAGCAAATAATTTTATTTACTTCTTTTAAAGCAGCAAAATTTCTAACTAAATTAGGACCCCAGTATCCCAAACCAATAATCGCTATATTCATTATTCAGTTATTATAAAAGCTAAGTTTATTTAGCACCTTTACCTGTAATCATTACAGGAACAGTTTTAAAAATTAATTGCAGGTCTAGCCACGGTGTAGCATTATTCACGTAGTATAAATCAAGAATTATGGAATCTTTAAATGAAACACTTCCTCTTCCGTTTATTTGCCACACTCCTGTACATCCCGGAAGCACAGAGTGTCTTCTTTTATGCCATTCGTCAAAAACTTCATATTCATAGGGAAGACATGGACGCGGACCGACAAGACTCATATCCCCTTTAATTACATTGAATAACTGGGGGAGTTCATCAATTGATGAGCGTCTCAAAAATTTCCCTAACGGTGTTACACGTTTCTCGTTTATTATTTTGGTAAGTTTTGTATTATTGCCTAAGCTGCTACGAATGAACTCGTGCACTTTTTTCTTATGTTCCTCATCTGATTCCGGTATATCTACCATAGAGCGGAATTTATACAGGTTAAATTTTTTGCCGTTCTTTCCGATTCTTTCCTGACAATATAATATACTTCCTTTTGAAGTTACTTTAACCAGAATCGCTACACAAATAAGAACAGGGGATAGCAATATCAATCCAATTGTTGAAGATATGAAATCAAAGCTGCGCTTAAAAACGAGATTAATACTCTTATTTACTTTTTCTGATAGATCAATAAGAGGCATTCCCGAATATGATTCTGTTACAATTTTTTCAGGTATGATGCTGAAAAGCTCCGATGAAAGTTTTACATTAAGATGCAGTAAATTACAATGATCAATAATTTGCAACAGCTTTTCATAATCAATATCATCTGTTGCAATTATCACTTCATCTACTTTACTTTTCTGGCAAACATTTTTTATATCATTCAATCCGCCTAATGACTGAATGTTTCCATAAACAAAACTTCCTGAAGTTGATTCATTATCAATAAATCCAAGAATATTTATACCATAGAAATCTTCAAATAATATTTTTTCTGCAAGAAGTTTGCCCGATTTTCCGGCACCGACAATTATTACATTTCTCTTTATCAGCCTGTTCTTGGTAAAATATGAATACAAAGGTCTGAAAACCACAATCCGTGCAAATGTAACTACAGTAATACCCAGAATTAAAAATGTGACTGCAACTGTTCTGGAACCGAGAACAATATCAAGCTGAAGGAAAAACGAAATTAGAATGAGAATAAGCCCGCCGTATAAAAATGATTTGATAATTGATACCAATTGAACCGAGCGGGAAAGAAAAATATTAATTTTATAAAGATTGTTATTCTGAAAAATGAAAATTAGAAATAAAGAAAAGATTATGTTGATTAGATGAGTCGTTGGCAAATCTACATCTGCAAGAATTCTTTTATGAAAAATCCTTTCAGAAATATATTCCGCAGCTATAAAAGAAGAACAGATTATTAAAAAATCCGCCAATGCGTAAAAATACTTGTATTTAGGATACTTTATCAATTTTTATTAATTAAAATTGCAGGGGTTAATTTTAATTAAAAATATAGTAATTAAAAAACTTTTGTAATAATTCGCTCTGGTAAAAATAAATAATAATTTCTTCACTTTTCAGTAACATTAAAATCATACATTCTAATAGCAAGATACTTCAAAGGCACTACCCTGTTAATAAAGTTTACTGTATAAATTAACTAAATATATTTTTGAATTTTCCCAGTTAAAGGTTTTTTTGTATCTTTTCATACCTTCATTTGCTTTTTCACCCAGTAGTTTCTTATCATTTAACATGAACATAATTTTTTCAGCAAACTCTTTAAAATCAAAACTGTCACAATATACAGCAGCATCTCCTGCCGAATATTTGTTTTCTTTAAGATCAAACGAAAGTATAGGTAGCCCATGAGACATATATTCCATAATTTTAATCATAGTGGAAATGTTGTTTTGCAATGTATATAAGTCGGGTGATAACCCAATTTGAGCAGTATTTAAATAAGCATGAATCTGACTCCAGGAAAGATAACCGGTAAACTTTACATTTTCGGTGAGATTCAATTCTTTGTGCAGTTTCTTCAATTCTCCTATAAAGGGGCTTCTTTCAATATTGTCAGGTCCTATCAGACAGCAGTAAAAATCACTGAATTTTTTTTCACTGATTAAATAACTGCAGGCTTTCAAAATCACATCAACTCCGTCATCTTCCCCCATCATTCCAAAAAAAACAAGCAAGTTACTTTTTCCGTTCTTAAGTGTTTCATCAGCGGGGATTTCTAATCTGTCATCAAGTTCCGGTGCGTTTCTTACAATAAATATTTTATCCGGATTTATTTTGTATTTCTCAATTAAATATTCTTTATACGATTGATTAGTTACAACAATATAATCCGTAAGCAGTATATTTAATTTTTCCGTTAAACTTAAAATTGCAATAAATATTTTTTTCGTTAATGATTTTCTTCCTGCATACTTGGATTCAAAAGTATTTACAAACAAATCGTGTACATCAAAGACATATTTTGCTCCAAATGGTTTATAAAAAATAAATATCAGGAAAAATAAATCCGGTGGATTTGCTGAATGAAAAACATGAATTCTTTTTTTGAAGTTGATAGACAACACCAGAAAAAATGTTCTCAGTAAATAATTAAAATATTCCACAATGTAGGAAACAAACCCTGTACCCAGAACAACTTGTTTGTATCTGTGAATTTCTATTCCATCAATGTTAACAAATTTCTCATTATCTTTTTTACTGTCTTTAGGAGAAACTATACTGACTTCAAACCCCATATCCTTTACAGCCTTTGCTTCTTTCCATACACGCTGGTCATCCGGAACTGAACAGTTTTCAACTACAAAAAGTATATGTTTACCAGGAAAGCCCAATGTAATTATCTTTCGTTCTTAGATTTTCATCAATTCTAATGAGGTCTATTATAATCTTATTTTCTATTTTTAATATTTGCGATGCTGTCATAAATTTTGAATTGGCTATAAGAATAACATCGCATTCTTTCAATAGTTCTTTGCACGAATGAACCATATAATCGGAAATTACAGGCAGCTCCTTAAATAAATACTCTTTATTTGCTCCAACAACATTTTCAAGATTCAGATTAGCATCAAATATTTTAACAGAGTACTTTTTATCCAAAAGTTTTTTAGCGAGAGTAACATATGGACTGTGTCTTACGTCATCCGTTCCTTCTTTAAAAGTAATGCCGAGAAAGCCTACCTTCTTTTTATTAGTCTGCTTTATCAATTTAAAAGCTTTTTCAATGTGAGCTTCATTGGATTTTGTTATTCCTGACAGAACAGGTGTTTCTACTTTTAATTCATCTGCAATATTTTCCAGCGCCGTTAAATCTTTCGGAAGACAAGAACCGCCAAATGCAAATCCGGGCTTTAAATAGCTTTTGGAAATATTCAGTTTATTATCTTTCAGAAATAAATCCATGAAACTATGAGAATCAATATTTAGAGAAGAACAGATATTTCCTATCTCATTTGCAAAGCTAACTTTGAGAGCATGGTAAGAATTGTTAACAAATTTTATGAGTTCGCCATTTGATATATCAGTGTATTCAACTTTTGCATTAACTTTAGAATAAAGTGAAGCAAGGAGCTCCATAGCAGTTCTATTATTTCCCGCTATTAAGGTGTAAGGTGGATTGTAATAATCATAAACAGCTGAACCTTCTCTTAAAAATTCCGGGTTTGCTAAAACCGAAAAATCTTTATCAACTATTTTACCGGATATATCAGCAATTATGTTTTCAATTTTGAAAACCGTTCCGGGCGGCACGGAAGATCTTATCGATACAACATGAAAATCTTTTTTTGTTTTTAAAGCTTCTGCAATTTGCTGAGATACTTTAACGACATGGGATAAATCTAATCTTCCGTCATCTCCTGAAGGAGTACCTACACATATTACTGAAACATCGGAATTTTTTACAGCATAGCTATAATCATCAGTTGCTGTAATTTTTTTATCAGCCACTCCATTGTAAATTAAATCAATCAATCCATCTTCTATTACAGTAGGCTTGCCGTCATTAATTAAATCTAGCTTTCTTAAATTCGAATCTACCCCTATTATATTATGCCCGTCTGCAGCAAGGCACCCCAGACTTACACATCCCACATATCCTATTCCGAAAACCGAAACATTCATTCTTTAACTAAATAATTTTCAAAAAATGTTTTATACCACATTTCAAATGAAAGCAGGGCAAAGATATGGCGCAAATAATTTTCTCTCCCTGATTTATGCAAATCAATCATCGTATTCAAAAAATCTAAATTAAAAAAATTCCTGCTGGCAGAATATTTGTCATTAAATATAATTTTTGCATCATCAGCAAAACTTCCTTGCAGCCATTCATCCATCGGCGTTTCAAATCCCCTTTTCTTTCTGTTAATAACTTCCTGCGGAAGCCATTTCTCGGCAGCTTTTTTGTGTATGTATTTATGTTTGCTGCCCCTTAATTTAAAATCCGATGGAAGCGTTTCTAAAAAATTTACCAGTTCTTTATCAAGGTAAGGTACTCTCATTTCAAGTGAGTTAGCCATTGTCATTTTATCTCCGAACATTAGCAAATCATCTGAAAGTTTCATTCTGGTATCAATGAATAGTATTTTCGAAAGTGAATCATCAAGCTTTTCTGTTCTGCAATAAAGAGGTCTTAGCAAATCCAAATCTTCATTAGTCATTTTATTTTTAACATCATCTTTTAGTAACTGATTCTTTTGCTCAGGAGTAAAGATTGTGTAAATTGCAAGAAATCTCTCAATTTCATTCGTAAACTTTGATGCATACGATGCCCTTTTCAATCTTTCATTTCTCGGCAGCATTTCTGAAAGCATATTTAATGGGAGGAGATTTAACAAAGATTGATATTTGCTAATCTTACTTTCGCCGTAATATCTTCTATAGCCGGCAAGAGGTTCATCTGCACCTTGCCCTGCAAGGACAACTTTAACATGAGTTGACGCAAGCTGCGACAAATAATATAATGCGGGAACAGTTGCCTCTGCTACAGGCTCTTCTAAGTAATAAAATGATTTTTGGAAAAAGTTGATATACTCATCTTTCGATAAAGTTCTCGCGTAATTTTTAGAACCGATTAATTCTGCCGAATAATTTGCATCATTAATTTCATTATAACTTCCTTCGCCTGTAAAACCGATTGTGAATGAATCATAATTTTCTTTTATCTCGTTTTTCATAAAATGACCAAGCACTGCAGAATCAATTCCTCCGCTTAAAAATAATCCAACCGGAACATCACTGGTTAACTGCCTGTTTACTGAATTTTCTAAAAGTCGCGAATATTCTTCAATCGCTTCCGCTTCTTTTAATGTGTTATCAATCTCAGGTTCGGATTTATCAAAAAAATTAAGACTATAACTTCCATCCAGGTTATATTCAAGATATTCACCGGGTTTCAGCTTAAATATATTTTTGAATAAAGTTTGAGGTGACGGATTGTATCTATAAGTTAAAAAACTATTGAAAGCAGAGTAATCCAGCTCAGGTTTATAATCTTTGTTTTGCAGTATTGCTTTTATCTCAGAGGCAAATGTAAGTCCGTTAGTTGTAAATGAATAATAAAGAGGCTTTACTCCGAAATTATCTCTGGCAAGTATTACTTTATTTTTCTTTTTATCATAAATCGCAAAAGCAAACATACCGTTCAGTAAATTAAATCCCTCCATGCCCTTCTTTAGATATACATTCAAAATCGTTTCTGTATCGGAATTTGTTCTGAATATCATCCCTTCCTTTTGCAACTGAGAATTTATATTTTTATAATTGTATATCTCTCCGTTAAATATTATTACGCAGCTGTCATCGTAACTATACATTGGCTGATGACCTGACTTTAAATCAATTATACTTAATCTCCTGTGAACAAATCCTACACCTTTCTCTCTATCAAAATAAACTCCATTATCGTCCGGACCTCTGTGTCTGATAACTTCAGACATCTTTTCAAGCAAAGATTCATTTAATTTACCTGACGTATCTACAACTCCTGCTATCCCGCACATTACTTTCTTGCGCGGATTAATTTAGCAGGATTGCCCGCAACTATTGTATACGGTTCAACATTTTTAGTAACAACAGATCCTGCAGCTACCACAGAGCCTTTTCCGATTTTTATGCCGGGAAGAATTACTGCTCTTGCACCAATCCATACATCATCTTCTATTATTGTTTGTGGATAGAATTTCACGCCCTGTTGTATCATTGGAATATTAACATCATCAATATTATGTCCATAATTTAAAATCATAACATAGGGAGCAATCATAACATCATTTCCTAT
>JBHEKU010000331.1:0-8624 GCA_041859205.1 Ignavibacteria bacterium
ATAGGATTTATAGTGGTCATAGATTCGGAAAAGGGTAATTATTCAAACCTAATAATAGGTTATCTTTTAGCCAGAGATATTGCCATCAATGCAAGAGATATGGATATTGACAAAGATATATTGAGTATTTTAATTAAAAGAATATTAAAAGATATTAAAGGAATACTTAATATTAGGTCTCTAGTTGAAGCCAACATAAACAATTGTGAACAAATATTAGCTCAACTTGATAAAGGTTTAATGTTAATGGAATTTAACAGTGAATATCTTTCTAAGTTTTTAAATGAAGGAAAAATTTCAAAAAAAGACTTGTTCGATTTTTATCAAGGTGAAGAGGTAAAACAAAAATACAAAATAATTGAGCAATCAATTAAGAGCTTGACAAAAGATCAAAAGAAAGATACAACTAAGAAGAGTTCAACATCTAAAAAAACAATAAAGAAAAAAGCAGTTGCAAAAATTAAAAGAAAATAGAATCACATCATACATTAAAGTAATCTCACTAACTATTTAAAGAATAAACATTGACTGATTTGTAAATTTAAAATAACAATTCTATGTGTATTTCAGAATTAGAATTAGCCGCTTTTCATGAAGGTGGTCATGTAGTTTATGCTGAAATGTCTGGCTATAAATCCACAGGTATAAACCTTGACAATGAAATCCATGGAAATGGTGTAAGTGGATTTAGATTTCAAAATGACAGGAATATTGTAAATGAATTAATTCGATTTGAAAATACTGTAAATTTAAACACAATATTAAGCCTCGATATTACTCATACTTCCCTGGTTGCATCTAGAATATTTAACATATTTGCAGCAGGCTCTTGTGCTGAATATATTTTTCGTTGCAATAGAAATTTACCACAAAGAATAGAATTAGAAATTTCGGGGCATGATTTAACAGCATTCGATCATATTGAGAGTTTTGTAAACACACATTTAACCAATATCCCCCTAAGACCAAATTTAACTACTTTGTTATTAACGACCAATCAAGATGATATTTGGATGCATATTAATGCGTTAGCTCAAAGTATATTGCAAAAAGAAAATCACTCTTTAACCTCCAGGGAAATTACACAAGTTCTTCAAGGAACTAATTTCTATGAAATGTTTAATATTGAAAGATAAATCTTTACCTCCTATTTGTCTGCCATAATGCATCAAAGATAAATTCTTTGTACTTGCGTTGAAAATCTACGTCTTGAGTAAATTTTTTGTAAATCTCTGTTTGTGAGAATAAATACTTTTCCATTATTTCTTTAAGCTTTTTATCTGAAGCAATTTTAGCATTCTGTTTATCCGGTGAATCTTTTATGGATTCTATCAATTCAAAATCAGCTTGCATTTCGGAAGGCAATTGCTGAGTGAGAATTTTATTTACTTTGTCTTTATCTGTCCATTCAATATCACCAAATTTTTGATTGAATGATTTTATAATATTTTCTAATGTGTCTGTGTCAGTCTCTGGTTTGCCTCCTCCTACATCTACAGGAATAGGGTCAATTAATCCTTTATCTACTTCTAAATCAATTTTTGATTTACTTTGCTTAGAAGGTCGATAACTATCCATATCAATTGAATCTAAAAGTCCTTCCGTACCATCATCGTCATCAGGTATGTTAAGTTTGTTAACTAACAATTTTAAAAACCACCATAGTTGTTCCCAATAAATTTTATTGAAATCAAGAAGCTTTGCTAAGTAGCTGTACACACGCAGAAATGATTTTACTTTAATCTTGAAATCAATTTTTTTATCTATGTTTAACTCATGGTCAAAAATATGAACGGAAGAATCTATAATCGGGTCAAGCAGAATTCTTTCGGCATTCTTAATATACTTTCCAAAGAAGTCCGTTACTTGCTCTTCACTATACACTTCAAAACTATCGAGAGCATCTTGCAAATCATTTAACTTATTAGGATTTGTTTCTTCACTTAATATTGTAGCTGTGTAATATGGTTCGAATGCTTTTTTAATATCTTCTGTTGCATTATAAAAATCTAAAACAAAAGTATCTTTCTTATATGGCTTTAGTGATCTGTTTAACCGGGATAAAGTTGAACTGCTTGTACATCACTTAATTTTTTATCTACATACATCGTATGTAAATAAGGTTGGTCAAAACCTGTCTGGTATTTGTTAGCAACAATAAGAAATCTATTTTGAGTGCGTTTAAAGTTTTTGGGAATATCATTTTTATCAACTTCAAAATTATTCATTATCACTTCATCATATTCAATTCCCTTGTAAGTTTTAACTCCAGAGAAAGCGACAATTGCTTTGTGTGGAGATTTAATCTCTCTCAAATATTCATCGAAAGCTAATTTATATTTAATCGCTGATAGTATACTCTTAGTAACTATCATTGCCTTTGCTTCACCATTAATTAAATATTGTACTTCTCTATGATAATGGTCTATCATAATTTTTGCTTTCTCTCCTATTGCAAATTCGTGTCCCTCTACATATGAACGTAATTTCTTCTGTGCCTCTTTGGTTTCAAATTCAGGATTACCTTCTGTCGCTTTTATTAATTTATAGAAGGAACTATACGTAGTATAATTTTCTAATACATCTAAAATGAATTCTTCATCAATAGCTTGTTTCATTGAGTAAAGGTGAAATGGATAATGTCTAATTTTTTCACCTTCAGAGGTACGAATTGGAACAGGAACACCAAATGTTTCTAAAGTCTTATTCTTTGGTGTAGCAGTAAATGCAAAGTAAGAACCATTCTTGATCATCTTACGATTTTCAATTAACGCATTAATCATATCTTCCAGAGTAGGTTCATCCGGTTCCGCATCACTATATTCAATTTTCTTATCCGATAAAACTGTGTTCATCTTAGATGAAGTTTGTCCGCTTTGACTGCTATGAGCTTCATCAATTATTATTCCGAACTTTAAGGAAGGCATTTCCTGCATTTCATCCATAAGATGAGGAAATGTTTGTATGGTCGAGATAATGATTTTTTTCTTGTTTGCTATTGCTTCACTTAATTGTTTTGTCTTGCTTTCCCCTTGACCAGTAATAGCTTCTACAACACCTTTAACTTGGGAAAACTGTTTTATTGTTTCTCTAATTTGTCTATCTAACACAATTCTATCAGTTACAACTACAACTGAATCGAAAATATGATTTTCTCCTGTGCTATCAAACAAGTTGACCAATTGGTGAGCAAGCCAGGCAATTGAATTTGATTTACCTGAACCGGCTGAATGCTGAATTAAATATCTTTGACCTATGCCATTCTCTTTTGCGTGCTTTAAAATTTTATTTACCGATGTAAGTTGATGATAGCGTGGGAAAATCATTTTTCTTGTTTTCTTCTTTGTATCTTCATCTTCTTCTTCAAATATTTGAGCATACTTATCAATGATGTTACATAGTGAATCCTTGCTTAATATTTCTTCCCAGAAATAATGAGTTCTAAGTCCATCTTGATTTACAGAATTTCCTGCACCGAATGGCGGATAAGGATTTCCTTCGTTTAATCCTTTGTTGAAGGGTAAAAAATCGGTCTTATCCCCTTTTAGATGTGATGACATAAATACCAATTCAGTGTCTGCTGCGAAATGAACCATGCATCTTGCAAAAGAAAATAATTTCTCTTTTGGGTTACGGTCATATTTGTATTGTCTTATTCCGTTTGAAACTCTTTGCCCTGATAATGGATTTTTCAATTCCATAGTAATAATAGGAATTCCATTTAAGAATATTGTTAGGTCAAGTCGATTCTCATTAGTAAGGCTGTATTTAAGTTCCTCAGTTACTGAAAATATATTTGATTCGAAATTTGATAAGTGTTTTTCATTATATATTGAAGCAGGTTTTCTATAGAATAAATCAATAGTCTTTTCACGGTACTTAACACCTTTTCTGAGTACTTCAATAACTCCCAATTCCTTTATTTTTTTATCTAACCGTACAAGAAATTCACGTTCACCTTTTCTTTCGATCAAATCATATGCTTCCGGTTGTGTTGTCTTGATGAACTGTCTCAAACTTTGAGTGTTCAAACAAAATTCTTTATCAAAATCTGAGCTAACAGTCTCAATAAATTTGTGTTCGTTTACTAAGTAACCGACAATCATTTTTTGGAAACCTTTTTCTGATGTATCTGTGAATGGCATAATTCTTAAAATTAAATTTAGGGAATGCTGCGCTTACCTGTAACTATTTCTGTTATTAATGAATCAGAATATTCTTTTATGGATGAAATTTCCTTTTGAGTTTTATAAATAAGTAAATTTATCTCATTATGCTTTTGTTCAATAATTTCTACAATATTTTTTTGTTCTTCTATAGGTGGTACGATTCCAAAAATATTAAACAAATCATCAGTATAAAGTCTGACATATCCGTCCATAACTCCTTTTGAATAAAGATTATAATTTGCAACATAAAATTTTGAAGACAAAAGTAATCCCAAATATTGAGGATAATATTCCTCTTTAATTTTATAAATGGAATAATCAGGACTGGTAATTCCATAAATTTGGGATAATCCAACCAATCCATTGTTAGCTTGCATTTTATTAATTACAATATCATTTGGTTCTACATGTTTGTATCCAATTAGTGATGATGCCCTAGCAATTTGAGAATCTACTTCATTTTGGGGAACTACACCTTTATATTTACTTAACGAAAGAAGTTGCTCTTTACCGTATTTACTTCTCGTATTTGATTCAATTAATAAGTATTTAAGCTTTTTCTGTTTCCAATGATTTGGTATTTTATTAATCCATTTTACCAAACAATCTTGAAATCCAGTAGAAGTATTGTTCCCCTGAGAAACATAGATATTAATAATTGCAATTTTCTCCTCAATAAGTAAATTAATCAATTTTAACTTATTCTGAATAAATTTATCTGTTATTGCAATCTTTTTATCTAAATATGTTACGATACTATTTTGAACATTCAGTGGTGGCACTATCGTATACATTCGTTTGAAATCTGTATAACGTAAACTCAACTGGTCATCAACAATCCCATAGGAATATTGCTTACTATAATTAGTATAGAATGTAGCGCGAAACATATAATGAAAATACTTGGGATTAATTTTCATTTTAGGTTTAAGAATTACATAAGCAGGGCTTGAGATGCCCTGATAATTACTATAACCTAAAGCACCCTGCCACATTCTCATTTTATTATATGCTATGTCCCCTACTTTAATTAGCTTGTACTTACTCTTATCTTCATTTGAACTGTCCTTTTTTATCTTTACATCGGCTTGTCTTATTACCCCATTACCAATTGTCACTGATAATAACTCTTCATTTATATGTCCCCGTTCTATTCGTTCCTGAAATATTGCAATGTTTGGTAGTAATTCCCAATCTTCAGGAATCTGCTTAACATAATCATACTGAACATTCTTATATTTTTTGTAAGGTCTCATATTCATTTCAATCTTTTACAATTTCCTTTAGTATGCCTTCCGTTTCTTTTTCCAGCTGTAGAATTTCAGCTGCTATTTCTTCAATACTGCGTGGAGGAACATAATTATAAAAATATCTTGTGAATGATATTTCGTATCCTTTAACAGTCTTGCTTTCATCAATCCAGGCATCAGGTACATGCGGTAAAACCTCCCTATCAAAGTATTCATGGATGTCTTCATTTAAAGGAACATTTTCTGTATCTCTTAACTCACTATCGGGTTCATAAAAAATAACACCGTTCTTATCAATCTTTTTAATTACGGGTTCTGCATCTTCATTTTTAAAGCTAATTGCGTCTAAAATAAGCTTCTCAGCCTTCACTTCTAAACTTAACTTTAGCTCTTTAATTGTTTTATAAAAAAGAGGAACAAATTTATTATAGTCATTAAATTGTTTGTAACCGATTTTTTCTGCAATTTTTTTTGTATTCGTCATTAATGATAAATGTCGCTGCCATTTTTCCTGGTCTAATAATGACCCAGCATCTCCCGGCTTAAGCTTTACTTCATTCGTTTTGAGATGAAATCCAATTTCGTCTTTGAATTTTTTTATATTTTTGTAAACCTCATCACCAAATTTATTGTAAATCCATTCCATCTCTTCCCTAATACTTTTATCATACCTGAGAGATTCTAGAGCTTCATCTGTAAATTGTACGGAAAGCCTTAATGGTCTATCAACAGTAATTTTATTGAATCCAAAATATTCATTGCTGTAAATTTTAGATATTTCACTCTCTTCAAATTTCATATATAAATCAGTTATCTCATTTATGTGTGCGGGTGTAAGCTGGCAATTTTTTTGACCAAGATTTTTCCTTAACTTCTCATATAACTCCATTGCATTAATAAGCTGAACTTTACCTTTCCTATTCTCTGCTTTTCTGTTTGATAAAATCCAGACATAAGTAGGAATACCTGTATTATAAAAAATATTCTTAGGTAACGCAATTATACATTCAAGCCAATCATTCTCTATGATATATTTTCTTATTTCACTCTCCCCACCACCTGCATCCCCAGTAAATAAAGCAGAGCCATTATGAACAGAAGCAATTCTGCTTCCTAACTTAGTTGTGCCTTTCATTTTGCTTACCATATTCATAAGGAATAAAAGTTGTCCATCTGATATTGTAGGCAACCCGATGTGAAAACGATGGTCTTTAATTCTTTCTTTATCTTTCTTCCCTCTTTCACTTACAATAGAATCTTCATCAAGCTTCCAGGTCTTTCCATAAGGAGGATTCGAAAGCATGAAATCAAATTGTAAATCTGAAAATCCGTCTCTTGATAATGTTGAACCATATTTTATATTCTCAGGCTTCTCACCTTTAATAAGCATATCACTTGTACATATGGCATAAGTTTCGGGATTAACTTCTTGACCGTATAAAGCAAAACCGCTTTTTCTCCCGGTAACTTCTAAAGCAAAATGTTCTGCCTCGGTAAGCATACCACCACTACCACATGCAGGGTCATATACGAGATAGGTTCCTGATTGTATTTTATCCTTAACAGGTAAGAATAAAATATGAGTCATTAATTTTATTATTTCTCTCGGAGTAAAGTGCTCTCCTGCTTCTTCATTATTGTCTTCATTAAACTTTCGTATTAATTCTTCAAACACATATCCCATTCCCAAATTTGTTAATGGAGGGAGCTTTTCACCCTTTGCATTTTCAGCTTCCTTTGGACTAAGATTAATATCTTTAGAGCAAAATTTTTCAATTAAGAGATATGTTATTCCTGCCTCTCTGATTGTTTCAAGCTGATTTCGCAATTTAAACTTGCTTATTATTTCTTGAACATTCGGACTGTAGCCGTCAAGATATAATTCTAAATTACTATCTATATTAGGAGCATCATTTAATAATGATTCGAATGTGTATTTTGAAATATTCCAGAAAGGATACCCGGTAATACTTTGCAATGCAGATTTATCATCGAGTTTTTCATTACTCATAAAATCATTTGCCTCTAATACCTTTTCTTTTGTAGGAACCAATAATGCATCTAATCTTCTTAACACTGTAAATGGAAGAATGATATCTCTATATTTTCCTCTTACAAAAATATCTCTTAATACATCATCAGCTATTCCCCATATAAAGCTAACAATATTACTTTGTACTTTGCTATCCATTGATCGATTGAAAAATTGTAAGTAATAAAATAGTATAATAGTGCCTTATGGTAAATGGAAAAATCAAAGTAAATAAATGCTTAATTATTAGGAGTTATTTTAATTTATAATTGAAGCAACTAATTTTTAATGTTTTATTTATTCATGGGTATGTATATTATATAGTTCACTACCAGTCTAGAGTTGGAAGTAAACGCACTCCTCTGATTTCAACTTTGTCTAATCTCGTTTGTTATATTATGAATTATTACAAAACATTTGTATGTTTATATGTATAAAAAAATCCAAACAATAATTTTATATACATTAGGAAGTTTTGTTGTCCTGACTTTATTGGCTTGGATAATTCGAAGTTCAACCTTTATGTGTATTATTGGTTTAGTACTATTCGGACTTGTAATGTTTCCTATTGTGTTTGCAAAAGCAATAAAAAAAGTTGGACTATTTACTTTGAAGATAGTTGACGAAAGAGATTTAGTTATTTCTACTTTAAAGAATTCTTCAGTTGTCAGATTTGGTCAAAAATATCCTGAATTTTTCAGAGCTATTGTTCAAACTATTGGCTTCTGGATAGTAGAAGTTTATTCAGACCTTAGTTCTTTTAAAGTAGATTTTATAAAGTCTATTGATTTACCGGGTTTATTATTTTCATTAATACTTCTTGTATCTGGATTTTTAGGTCAGTTCTTACGTAAAAATAAACCCCGTAAATTTTATATGTGGATATCCGATGTAATGGGTAACGTTTCCTTTTTCAGAGGATTATTTCTATTATTGATTGGTGTTTTTTTCAATTCAGCCTATAGTGCTTTCTATGATTTTTTTTCTACTTTTCTATGGCTTTTAGATTTCAGCATAATTGCAGATGTTAGCAGCGAATTAGATTTACTTGGTTTTTTACTTATAGCTATTATTCCTTTCATGTGTATTTTCTCTACTCCAAAAATTATTAGAGACCCACTGAAAAACACATCCGAACAAGATTTGGCATGGGGGTTTTTATTTTTCAATATT
>JBHEKU010000204.1:0-3387 GCA_041859205.1 Ignavibacteria bacterium
TTTGATTCCTTTTCTTCTAAATATTCAACAATACCTTTAATTATGGTAGTTTTACCACTTCCTGCATAACCTTTTAATATAAAAATCTCTTTCTCAGATTTGAGAAAGTTCTCAATTGATTCCAATGCTTTTGATTGGTCATCAGTTAGGTTTATATGCTTAAAATGGTTAAAAATACTCATATCGTTTTTGTTTATTTTGCAAAGATAGAATTAAAGAGTGCAGTGTATCTGCGCTCTTTTCATTCTTTAATTGATGAAGTTATTTTTGCTAATAATTGAACTATTTTCAGCAATTCTGAACGAGAGAAGGAAGGTTTATTGCCATGGATATATTCATTCCTCCAATCTTTAATTTTCCATAAAGTTTTTATGTAGGGATCATTTGCATTCATTATTTGAAAATAATCAACTAATAAACCTGCTATACATTGAAACCAACTAGGATAATCATTTTGCCCGTTTCTTACAAATATGCCATTATTGGATAAGCTATGGTTTCTATTATTATAAGAATATCTATAAAGTTCAATACTCTCGATCCCTATGTAAAATCTGAAATCTTGTTCCTTTAAATAATAATTTTTCATCATTTCAAAAAAATTATAGGTATTCAAAAAGACAACATCAAAAGTAATTGAACTATTAGCTTTTAGCTGTCTCGCACCTTCTTTAATAATATTGATTTGTGATTTTAGTTCTTTGAGAAAGTGTTCAAAATCAGCTCCATCCTCATAATCAAACAGATCAAGCTTATCTTTTACATGAAAAAGTTGCTTGAAAAATTCTTTCAGAAAGATTTTCTTTGCTACTTCCTTAAATAGATTTGTAAAATCTGTAATGCTTTTAGCTGCATATAATGAATCGTTTCGATTTTCTGTTAAATCTTTTGTAACAAACCCATCTACCCCTAAGTCCTGAAAAGCTTGAAAATTCCAAATTTTATTTGTAGCTGAAAACGCTATTACTTGTATTCCCGGATTCCTCTCTTTTATCTTTTTTAAGAGTTTAATACTTGTAATTTCCTCTGAGTTCTTGTTCTCAAAATCCGAAGGATTTAATCTAAAATCAAGAATTACAATATCAATATCATCTTCATCTATTTTATCAATTGATTTATAAATTATTTCATCACTACTTAATTTTTTAAAATCAACTTCTAAATAATCACTATAAATACCGTTAAGGTCAGTTAATAAATATGCGAATATTTCGTTCCATCCCTTATCGGCTTCATCGTCAATCAATAATACTTTTGGCTTGCCTTCGTATTTGAATATTAATTTTTCAAGAAAAATTCTGTCAAGTTCTGAAATAGGATTTATAGTTCTTAAGTATTTGAAATAAAGATTAGTCTCAATATTTTTAAAAATTTTTGTTAATTCATCTGTCTCATCACAACCAATTGTTTTAGCCCATTGATGAATTGCCCATTCATTTGCAATGGAATGGTTGTCGAGATAATTTTTAGGAGGTTGAAGATCTAGTTTTTTTATTTCTTTAGATAATTCATAAGGATTTAGAGAAGATTGGGTACGGCTAGCAACATGCTGAAACGCCTTTTTGCTATAATCCACTAATTCCACATCTTTTGTTTTTAGAATATTGAAGTATTCATTTTGAAGTAAGAATTCAATCCCAACAAAACTGTATATGAAAATTCTCTTTAGTTGATTAAAGGTCTCAGAACATCGAATATGAGTAGCTAATCTTAAGCCATTAAAATCTGATAAAGTTTGACCAAAACAAAGCGGAATGAATATGTTATCGTATTCTTCTTGTTCTAAATATTCATTAATTTTTTCAGACAACTTTTCATCAGAAACATCTGATGAAAATAAGATCACTTCTTTAACTCCTTCAATCGCATTTTGAATATATCTAGAATTTGGTCTAAAAAAAACATTTCGTCCATGTATAATAGCTGGTTCTACTTCAATCTTACTATTTTCATTAGAAAGAATTTTATCTAATTCCTGTTCTATATCAGGATTCTCACCAAATAAAAGGTATTTAAGACTACCTTTTGCTTGATCGTATTTTTGAATTAGAACTTCTAAGTTGCTATAAAGTATACCAGCAGGTAGGTAAGCTGTATTCTTAATCAATGATCTAGAGCTTTGACTTCCACTAAAGAAAACAACAGAAAGCAAATTATTTGTTGCCGTTTTTTCTGTTAGTTTGTTTCTTTGTTCTACTGCTTTTCCCTTATCACCAGTAAAATCCAGAAAAGACTCATGATACAAAATTATATTATTATCGTAGTATAGTTTGTCTCCAATCTCCACAACATCTTCAATAGAGTATAAAGGTGTAAGAATGTGAACATATTGCGAAAATCTATCTTCAGACCAACCAAAGTCTTTTTGTTGCCTAGGTTTATTATCATCTATTAAGTAAATCATGACTTTTTAATTTTTGGAAATTCTAAAATATGCTCAACTCCTTCAAAAATTGGTATCTTTATTGCCTCAAGTTTTTTACCATCCCACAAATTAATTTCTGCATAATTTCCGTTGCCAAAATCTGCCTTTAAACGTAGGTTGCATAGACCATTTATCTGTCTTTCAATTAATGAGTTATATGATTGACCATAAGGTCTATCTATTGTGCTTTCAATTGTTTTGTTATATTTTCCATTTAAATGGTGTAATGAAAGGTAAATTATTTGATTTTCTTCGTAGTATCTTAGTTTAACTCTTGGTTTACCAGTGTCAATGTGCTGTTCTATAATAAGTTTAACAAGCTTATCATAAGCCTGTATAAGCTTGTCAACATCAGTAAAATGTTCAATATTGCTTGGGAATGAATATTCTGAAATATCAAAATCAATATTTTTATTCCATTTTTTAATATTATTATTTCTTTCTATAATAGACTTTAGTGATTGCTTTCCGCTTTTTAAATGAAACAAATTTTTGAAGTGTAGAACTAATTGCGTGAAATTCTGAATTGGGTCAGGTGTGATTTGTGAAACAATCTGAGGTTTGATTTCAAAAAGCACAATACCTCTTTGATCTGCAACTTCTATATTAATATTAGGTGGAAAGTTTGTGTATTTTGATGTCCAATCTATTAATTGAGGTGATGACCAATTAATGTTTATCTCTTTAGAAGACCAACCCTTTTTCAAATTATTTCCATCATAGTCTTTCCCTGTTAAATAACCTTTAATAAGTGCCTTTATATTTTTGGGGGCAAAATACTTTTTTTCATGCTGATTATATTTTTCAATTATTTTGTTTAAATGCTTTGAAAAAGAATAATTTTCAGATTCGCAGTAATCAATGATTTTTTGTATCTCGCCCGAATCAGTGTCATGGCATGTAGAGCGTAAAACATAGTTTTGATTATATTCAAATAGAAACTTGTACAGATAATAAGGGTC
>JBHEKU010000214.1:0-17435 GCA_041859205.1 Ignavibacteria bacterium
CGCGTTCTAAATCCATTTTCTTTTCAATAGATGGTTTTGTGAAAAACATTCTGCGTCTGAATTCTTTTAAGATTCCTGAATTTTCATATTTTTTCTTGAATCTTTTAAGTGCCTTATCGATAGATTCGCCTTCCTGAATGATGACTTTGAACAAAGAAATTACCTCTTTCTGTTTAGATTTTGTCTGTAAAAATACAGAAATATCCTTAGATATTCAAGGCATGCCAGTGTTGATAATTTTAAAGTTTTAAAGTTGGAAGTACTCTTATAAACTACCCGATTTTCGCCTTAATGGTTAGCATTAAATTAGATAATTTATTAATACCTTAAGTAATTACCCAAATAATAAACTTATGTCAAAATATATTCTGTTTCTTTTCCTTTTTACATTGTCAGGTTTTTCTACTGCTCAGGTTAAACAGGCATGGGTCTCTTTTTATCATGGAACCGGTAATGCCAGCCATCCTTCAGCTATGTGTACTGATAATGCCGGCAATGTTTACGTTACAGGCATAAGCAGCAGTCCGAGCGCAAGCACCTATAACTTTACAACCATTAAATATAATACGGCAGGTGTACAGCAATGGATAGCTATATATGATAGAACATTAAATACCGATGAAGTCCCTACATGTATAGCTGTTGATAATTCCGGAAATGTTTTCGTTGCAGGCTCTACCACAAGTGGTGCAGGATCTGTCACGGATTGTGCTATAGTTAAATATAATTCCCAAGGCGTTGAACAATGGACTGATTCTTATGCAGGCAGCTTAAACTTTTACGATCAATGGTATGCAATTGCAGTCGATGCATTTGGGAACGTATTTGTAACAGGATACTCATCAGAAACCGGAGCAAATTACGATTGCATCACTGCTAAATATTCACCGACCGGAGTAAGAGAATGGCTTATTAAATATAATGATGCAAATAACAGAAGCGATGTTGGAAATTGTATCGCAGTTGATGCGCAAAGTAATGTATACGTTGGAGGTTATGCTGAAAGAAGTTTTGAACAGCAGGATTACCTAGTGTTGAAATATAATTCCATGGGCGTACAGCAATGGATTGCAAATTACAATTCAAACGGCTCAGTACAGAATGAAATAACTTCCATTACATTGGATAATACCGGTAATGTTTATGTTACGGGTAACAGCAGCGAGGTAGGCACCAGACTTGATTTTGCTACTCTAAAATATAATTCTTCAGGAATTTTTCAGTGGGTATCAAGATATAGCGGTCCGGGAAATGAAAATGATGATGCCGCTGATATAAAAGCAGATAAATTCGGAAATGTTTATGTAACAGGTACTGCCCGGGTAGGAGCTAATATGAATCAGGACTTCGTGACTATAAAATATAACCAATCAGGTACAGAGGAGTGGGTAAGAACATTCGACGGTGGTAGTAATGGCGATGACAGAGCTGTTGCTCTTGCAATAGATACATCAGGGAACGTTTACGTAACAGGTAATTATATTTTTTCATTTGAAGGATATGTTCGAACACTTAAATATAATCCGGCCGGTGCGGTGCAATGGTCTGTATTCTATAAGACAAATCAGTTGAACGGCGTTAAATCCATAGCCCGGGATATGACAGGCAATGTTTTTATAACATGCACAAGCACTTTAAAAGGTTCTCAAACACAATTTACAACTATTAAATATTCTCAAACAGTAGGTATAAATCCGATTTCTTTAACTATCCCCGATAATTTTTCCTTATTACAAAACTACCCGAATCCATTTAACCCCAATACAGTTATCAGCTTTCAGCTGCCGGCTGCCGGATTTACTTCATTAAAAGTTTTTGATAATAACGGAAGAGAAGTTTCGGAGCTCGTTAATGAAAATCTTAATGCAGGAGAGTATAAAATAAATTTCAATGCCGGTTCATTTCCAAGCGGTGTGTATTATTATAAACTAACATCTGAAAACTTTTCGGAGACAAAGAAAATGATATTAGTAAAATGAATCACAGCCCCTCCATAATAAGGAGGGGTTGGGGTTAGTTAACAAAAACAAAACTTTATGAAAAAAATTATCATAATAATTTTTCTCCTCTCTTCTCTTCCCTCTTTTGCACAGATGTTGCCGCAATGGAAAAATGAATTCGGAGGATATCCCGGTTTCCCCGCTGTATATCCCGCACAAATGGTTGTCGATGGTGAAAATAATTCGTATTTACTGGAGGTTGTAGAAAACTATTCTGATTTAAGAACTTCATGCCATGATCCTATATTGAGAAAAGTTAATTCAAACGGTCAGACAGATTGGTATAAAGATCTGGGTAAATATGCTTGCTCAGGTGAATATGCTTATGTTTTAAAAATTCATAATGAAGCTTTGTATTTGATTTATTCAAGGGCGGAAACACAATCAACTTACCCTGTTAAGCTTCACCTTGCAAAATACACACTTGAGGGAGATTCAGTATGGTCAAAAGTACTTGGAGACGAAGACCCTAATGGATATCTGACCGAGTATCAAATTGATTTCGACAATTCCGGTAATATTTATGCTTCAGGTCTTTAGCCGTTGTTGGTCTTCCAGACCAACAACCACAAGAATATGAAACTAGTTGAACCGATACACATCTAATGGTTGTTGGTGAAAAACACTCCCGCTAAAGCGGGACAGGCAACAATGGCAAACATATCCTACATTAACCCTCCCTCTCGCAAAAAACTGCGGGACAAGTAACCCCTCTCCCGCTAAAGCGGGACTTCGTAATTGAAAGCTTGGTAAGGATGGGAACAGATTGTCATGCTATTGTTGCCCATCAATATTAAAAACGACCATTAAAAATTTGCGTTAAAAAAATTAACGAGCAAATCGAAAAGGCGGAAAAGCTGTCTGAGCGAAGCGAGTTCTTTTTCGCCCGATTTGTGAGGAAAATTTTTAGCAAATTTTTATTGAGTCTTGATTTTTTTGGTTCTTTTTTTATCAAGGAAAAAAGAACAATCAACGAAGTTTCATAAATGATTGGATCCCGCATCAAGTGCGGGATGACAAAATAGGGCAACTGCTCAAAACACCAACAACGGCCAAATGACAACACGAATGCCAGAACACTGTCAACCCAAAATCTCTCCCTATACCTACTAATAGGTAACATTTAATTGAAATCATAAAAGAAGATTTGTATTTTACATAGAGACACAAAGTATTGTGTCTCTACAAAGACAGTAATTCTTAAGTATTTTATTTTTTGTCCCGCCAAGTCGGGATGTAAACAAAATCCGTCAAAAACCCGTCAATATTATAAAATAAAAATTAACTGAAAATGTTTTTACAATACTGAGCAGATGAAAATCGTCAAAGACTTATAAAATCACCTTCTGAATTTGAAGTATTAATTGATACTAATAAAGTAATATTTTTCTTTCTGAAACCTCAGTATTTTATATCCGTTATATAAAAAAAAAATCACATCGGATGAAATTTATTTTTTCAGTTTTCTTTTCACTTCTATTTTCGTTTTTATTTTTATCGGGATTTGCGTATGCGCAGGATAAACCCTCTTACTCTGCATATATTTCCAAAGCAGATTCTCTTTACAATGCCAAAGATTACAAAAACTCAGCAGATGCTTATGCAAAAGCTTTTGCTATTGAAATGAAAAACCCTCTCGACCTCTACAACGCAGCCTGCTCAGCAGCGCTTGCCGGAGATAAAGATAATGCCTTCAAATATCTTAATGCATCGGTTGAAAAAGGCTGGACTGATATCCGCCACATGAAAACCGACGGCGACTTGGTTTCACTCCACCCTGAACAAAGATGGGATGAAGTTGTTGTTGAACTGAGTGAGAGGCTTGAAAAATCTGAAGCCGGCTATGATAAGCCCTTACAGAAAATCCTTCTTGAGGTGCTTGATAGCGACCAAAAATATCGTCAGCAAATTGATAGTATAAGACAAACCTATGGCTACGAATCTCCGCAGGTAAATGAAGTTTTCGCAAAGATAATTGTAATTGATAGTATCAATTTAATAATAGTAACCCGCATTTTAGATTCGCTTGGATGGGTTGGAAAAGATAAAATCGGCAGAGAAGCAAACCAGGCAATATTTCTTGTCATTCAGCACGCCCCCTATGAAGTTCAGCTTAAATATTTACCAATGATGCGAGATGCAGTTAAAAAAGGAAACGCAAGCCCTGCCTCCCTTGCCTTGCTTGAAGACAGAGTTGCAATTCGCGGCGGAGCAAAACAAATTTACGGAAGCCAGATAGGCTACGATAAAGAAACGAATACAAATTTTGTATTACCGCTTGAAGACCCCGATAACGTAGATAAGCGCCGGGCTGAAATGGGAATGGGACCGATTGCCGATTATGTAAGAAGATGGAATATAATCTGGAATGTAGAGGACTTTAAAAAAGAGCAGGCTGAACGCGAAGCGCGAAAATAAGTGCAGATAAGAGGCTTAAATTCAGGTTACGTTTCCGGCCGTTGTTGGCGATTAATATAAAAAATGACCATTAAAAATTTGCGTTTAAAAAATTAACGAGCAAATCGAAGTGGCGGAAAAGCTGTCTGAGCGAAGCGAGTTTTTTTCCGCCCGATTTGCGAGGAAAATTTTTAGCAAATTTTTACTTGGTCTTGATTTTTTTGGTTCTTTTTGTATCAAGACAAAAAGAACAATCAAACGAAGTTTGATAATTTTTAAATCAAATAGCACAATTCCTCGTTATTTTTTAGGTTACCTGTTTACTTTGAAGAGCGTAACCTGAAGTAATAAATAAATATAAAAACAAAATTTATTTTTGCAAATTTCTTTCTCCAGTTTTTTGACCTATCTTATTGTTTTATTAAGTTTTTCATTTCAGGCAAAATTTTACTTTTTTTGTTAAAATAATATTTTAGTTCGAAAAAACGAAAAAAACGTAACCTCAAAAACAGGCTGCTTTTGCACCCTACCATTTACTACCTATATACAATAACGTTCAATATATGTATTTTGAATTTACAGGAGCGAATTATTCCACTACTTAGCCAATTAATAATTATATTATATTCGAATTAGTAGTTGGATTTTTCATTCACTTTTGATATATTTACGAAGTCACATATAATTTTAACTTCAAATATTTCTGTATATTTGGGGGTTTCTGAATAACTTTCATTCCATAGGGCTTGGGAATCTTTGGTGAAAATAATAGTTATTATGATACCCTTTTGCAATTTCCTGCATTAACGTTCTATAGTGAGACTGCCGAAGGAATTATTAACAGCTGGAGTAACGGGGCGGAAAAATTTTTCGACTTTACTGCTGATTATGTTATCGGCAGACCTGTATCCACCCTGTTTTCACCTGAAGCCCTGCCTTTATTTTCTGACGCAAAAAGCAGCCTCTTAATTCTCGGCTCCACCGAAAATCCCCCTGTAAAATTCATAACCGAATATAAAAATCATAATGTAAAATTTTGCATTTCTCCTGTAAAAAATGATATTGGTATTATAACCGGATTTATTACTCTTGCAGAAGAAATTTCCGATTTGGGCAGACCCGAACATATTGAATCGGATTTACAAAAAAGCCTTAAGGAAATTTCCGATTATAAATACGCTCTTGATGAATCTTCCATAGTTGCTATCACCGACCAGAAAGGAATTATAAAACACGTCAATGAAAATTTTTGCAAGATATCAAAATTTTCAGCGGAAGAGCTTATCGGTCAGGACCATCGCATTATTAACTCATCTTTTCATCCGAAAGAATTTATACGTAATATCTGGGTAACGATTGCCGCCGGTAAGATATGGAAGGGCGAGCTGAAAAATAAAGCCAAGGACGGAACTTTCTATTGGGTAGATACAACGATAGTTCCATTTCTTAATGAACAGGGAAAGCCTTATCAATACGTTGCCATCCGCGCAGATATAACTGAAAGAAAAAAAATCGAAGATGACCTACAGCGCAGCCTGAAGGAAATTACCGATTACAAATATGCTCTTGATGAATCTTCCATCGTTGCTATCACTGACCAGAAAGGAGTTATCAAACATGCCAATGATAATTTCTGTAAGATCTCCGGCTATAGCCGTGAAGAATTAATCGGGCAGGACCACCGGATTATCAACTCATCTTTTCATCCGAAGTTCTTCATAAGAAATATATGGGTAACTATTGCAAACGGAAAAATATGGCGGGGCGAACTTAAAAACAAAACTAAGACGGGAGATTTTTACTGGGTAGATACAACCATTATCCCCTTTCTTAATGAACATGGAAAGCCTTACCAATATGTTGCAATCAGAAGTAATATAACTTCGCGTAAGCAGGCAGAAGAAGAAATAAAGGAGCTTAATGAAAAGCTGGAAGCAAGAGTAGCCCAGCGGACAAGCGAGCTTGAAACTCTCAACGAAGAGCTTGAATCGTTTTCATACTCAATCTCCCACGATCTACGCGCGCCATTGCGGGCTATAAACGGTTATGCTTTTATTGCTAAAAAGAAGCTGGAAGCGAAATTAAAAAATGAACTGGATGAAGAGGATAGAGCAGGGTTTGAAAAAATCATTTCAAATACCAGACGAATGGGTCAGCTGATAGATGATTTGCTTTCTTTCTCAAGACTGGGAAGAAAAGAAATTGTTAAGTCCCCTTTTGAAATGCAGGAGATTGTAAATCAGATAATTGTTGAGTTAAGTCCTGAAATAGAAATTGAAAAAATTAAATTTGAAAATAAAATTAATCACAGCCCGCCGAGTGATTTAAATATGATGCGGCAGGTATGGGTGAATTTAATCAGCAATGCTTTAAAATATTCTTCTATGAAAGAAAGCGTTGTGATTGAGATAGGTTCCTATGAAGGAATAGATGATATTACATTCTATATAAAAGATAACGGTATCGGGTTTGATATGGATTATGCCGGGAAGTTATTCGGTGTTTTTCAAAGACTGCATACTGAAAGAGAATTTGAAGGAGTAGGTGTCGGGCTTGCAGTGGTGAAAAAAATAATTCAAAGACATAGAGGAAATGTATGGGCAGAGGGAAAAGTAAACGATGGAGCAACATTTTATTTTTCACTGCCTAAATAAATTTAATTGTAACAATGAGTGAAAAAAAAATAAAAATATTACTTCTGGAAGATGACGCTAACGATTTACTTTTTATAAAAGAATCGCTAAAAAAATTTACTAAGCCGGATAGTCTTATACATTTTGAGAACGGCGCAGAAATGCTTGATTACATTTTTAAAAAAGACAATTACTCAAATGAATCAACTGAGATTATTGCCGATCTGATAATACTCGATTTAAAGACACCAAAAATAAACGGTCTGGAAGTGCTTCAGAGGCTTAAAGCTGATGAATTAACTAATTTAATTCCGGTTGTAATATTTACTTCTTCAAAGGAAGAAAAAGATTTAAGGAAAAGTTATGAATACGGAGCAAACAGTTTTATAGTAAAACCTATAGACTTTGAAACGTTTTCCCGTACTATAGAAGCTGTTGGGAATTACTGGTCGAATATTAATCAGCTTTAATTTAACTTTACATTAAGAATGAAATGCCGCCGAAACTAAGAATATTAATATTAGAGGATAACATTGATGATGCAAATCTTATCCAGTATCACCTTTCAGAAGATGGTATACACTATATCACACGCATCGTGGATACGAAGGAAGAATTTGAAGATGCCCTTGATAACTTTTCACCCGATGCAATATTGTGCGACCATACTCTCCCTCAGTTCGATTCCGTACTTGCCCTTAAAATTCTTAACAAGAGAAAAATTAAAATTCCTTTTATACTCGTTACAGGTTCGGTCTCTGAAGAGTTTGCAGTGCAAATGATTCATTCAGGCGCAAGCGATTACATCATAAAAGACAGAATGACCCGCCTGCCCGCTGCGCTTAAAAATGCTTTGAACAGAAGCCGAAATGAAAATGAAAAACAAAGGTATATTGAGAAAGTAGTTGAGAGCGAAAGCCTCTTTAAAAAAGCTGAGAAGATTGCGCACTTTGGAATCTGGGAATCAGATCTGATAAGAGGAGTAACAAGCTGGTCAGATGAGACTTATAATATTCTTGGGTATAAATTAAATGAAGTTGAACCTTCCGAAGAAAATTTTTTCAAAAAAGTTCATCCGGATGATAAAGAATATGCTCTTAATATTGTAAGAAATGCGCTGATAGGCAGCAGTACGGGGCAGATGGTGTACAGAGTTTTAGGAAAGAACGGTGAAATAAAAATTATAAAGAGTGAATTTGTAGTTGAGCGTGATGCGAATAACCACAATGTTAAAATCATCGGGTTCAACATAGATATAACCGAGCAAAAAAAAGCTGAAGAAGAAAAAAAGAAGTTTAATGATGAACTTGCAGAGCACACCCGGTTCATTACGGAGATAAGCGATAATATTCCCGGGGCGATTTTTCAATCTGTATTCTATCCTGACGGCACGTCAGAAATTGTTTACGGCAGCAAGGGCTTCACTGAACTATGGGGAGTTCCTGTTGAGGATATTTTAAAAAGACCAACTGAACGGTTTTCATTTGCACATCCTGATGATAAAGAAAGAGTACAAAATGAAATTAAAAAATGCATTAAGAACATTTCTAAGTTTGACTGCAAGTACCGATATTTAAATCAAACTACGGGAGGCATTACATGGGTTCGCGCAAAAGGAATGCCTGTTAAAAAAAGTGACGGCACCGTGGTTTTAACCGGTGTAATGATTGATGTAACTGAAAACGAGAAATATTACGAACAGCTTGAGGAAGCGAATGAACGTTATGAATACATTTCAAAAGCTGCGCATGAAAGTATCTGGGAGATGGATATTGAAACAAAAATAATTAAGATGGGGGGCGGATACAAAGAAATGCTGGGATTTGAATATGCCGATAATACGACTACTTATGAAGAACTTGGAAAAACTACACATCCTGAAGATTTAATCACAATAAGGGAATCACTTGAAGCTGCATTGGCTGACACTTCTAAAAAGTATTGGGAAGCGCATTATAGAATAATCAGGAAGGACGGCTCAGTCCGTGATGCTTACGGAAGAGCCACAATAATCTACGATGATAAAACAAATAAACCAATAAAAATTATAGGTTCTACTCAGGATATAACTGAGCAGAAAAAAGCTCAGGACGAACTGACAATAAGCCTGAAGGAAACAACAGACTACAAATATGCAATGGATGAATCTTCCATACTAGCTATCACAGATGAAAAAGGAAATATAAAACACGCAAACGATAACTTCTGCAAAATTTCAAAATATACCAGGAAAGAACTAATCGGGGCCAATCATAGAATTATAAATTCAGGTTATCATCCAAAAGAGTTTTTTGAAAACCTGTGGGTAACCATTTCAAGTGGTAATGTTTGGCGGGGAGAAGTCAGGAACAGAGCAAAAGACGGAACAATATACTGGGTAGATACAACCATAGTACCATTTTTAAATGAAAGTGGTAAACCATATCAACACGTTTCAATAAGAAAAGACATTACATCAAGAAAAAATGCTGAAGAGAGCCTGAGAAAAAGTGAAAATAAATTCAGAAGATTTTTTGAAACGGCGCCTGAAGCAATTTTTATTTTAGATATGGAAGAAAGTAAGTTTGTAGATTTTAACAACAATGCTACGGAACTGTTGAAATATTCCCGTGAAGAACTATTAAATAAATCTCCTTTTAGTATCAGCCCTGAATACCAGCCCGACGGCAGACTTTCAGAAGAAAAACAAACAGCAATTATTAATAATGTTTTAGCAGGAGAAAAACCAATCCTTGAATGGGTAATAAAAAATTCTGAAGGGAAAGAAATTTTTTGTGAAATAAGACCAAGCCTCCTTGAAGAGTACGATAATTTATTACGTGTAAGCGTAATAGATATTACAGATAGAAAAGAAAGACAGAAGGAATTAATAAAAAATGAGAGCAAGTTCCGGCAGTTTTTTGAAACTGCGCCTGAAGCAATACTTATAATGGATTTTGATAAGAAAGTTTTCGTCGATTTCAATGAGAATGCCTTAAAGCTTCTCAAGCTAACCAAAGAAGAATTGATGCATAAATCCCCTCTTGATGTAACGGCAGCAATTCAGACCGGGGGTATTTCTGCTGCAGAAAAATTTTCAACAAATGTCGAAAGGGTAGAAAAAGGTGAAAAACTTATAACTGAGTGGCTTATAAAGGACTCCGAGGGAATAGAAATATGTTGTGAGATAAGGTCTAATATGCTCACGGAGTTTGATAAAAATCACATGCGTTTAAGTGTAATAGATATTTCAGACAGGAAAAATGCTGAAGCCGAGCGCGATAAAATTACATCCGATCTTTTCAACAGGAATAAAGACCTTGAACAGTTTACGTACATTGTATCTCATAACCTCCGCGCACCGGTGGCGAATATACTGGGCTTTTCAGAAGAGCTAAGAAAGGATGACGTTACACCTGAAGAAAAAAATATATTAGAAAATGAACTGTATGAATCTGTTAAAAGGCTTGATACGGTAATTCTTGACCTGAACGATATTTTAAATGTCGGAACTACAATAAAAGAAAAGCATGAGGAAGTTTTCTTTTCCAATATTGTGCATTTCATAAAGTCGGAAATTAAAAATCTTATTGAAAACAATGAAGTAGAGATCATTACTGATTTTTCCGACGCTCCCGGTTTCACAACAATAAAAAGCTATATCCATAGTATTTTTTATAATCTTATTTCCAACAGCATAAAATACAAGCAGCCGGGAAAAAAACCTGTGATAGAAATCTCTTCTGAAAAGACCGGGAAAAAACTTATTCTGAAATTCAAAGATAACGGAACCGGAATAGATCTTCATGCGCGCAAAGACCAGATATTTGGTCTATACAAAAGATTTCATCATAACATCGAAGGAAAAGGAATCGGTCTGTTTATGATAAAATCACAGGTAACTGCGCTTGGAGGAACTATAGATATACAAAGCGAAATAAACAGGGGAACAACTTTTACAATAGAGTTTAATACCTGAAAATTACTGAAATTAAACCCAAAAAATCCCTACAATGAGTAAAAAAAGTTACAATCGATATCTGATAGTTGATGATGACAAGGCAAACAACATGCTTTGTAAAATGATTTTGAAAAAAACATTTTCAGAAGCAGAAATACTGACCTACGACTGCCCGCGCGAAGCGTTGAATTACATCAACAGCCAATATTTAATTTCAGCTGATAATTTTAAAACAGTTTTATTTCTCGATATTAATATGCCGGATATTACAGGATGGGAGTTTCTGGATATTTTCAAAGATTTTGATGAAAATATACGGAGTTTTTTTACTATCTATATGCTATCATCATCAGTAGATTATAAGGATAAAAATCTCGCCACTGAAAATCCCTTAGTCGAAGGATACATCGAAAAGCCCTTGACAAGAGATAAAATTAAAAATATTTTTAGTCTTTAATTAATCGTCCGGAAATTTACCTCCTCTGCGTCTGGCTTTGGGGTAGCGAACATAGAGGAGTCCGGGCGACTAATGGCGCGCTGCTTGCCTTCTTCTATCTTCCTTAGGTTTTACATTCAGTTTTATTAAAATAGATATCGGCTATTTATTATTACATTTATGATCCGGCTTTATTCACTTACACGAATTTATATAGTTACCGCTTCTTTATACTATCTCTGGTATCTTGCGTATTTTTATTTCACCGATAGGTATTTTAACGGAATAAATTACATTGCTTTCTTCAGTGTTTACTGGTTCCTTGCAGTTATTTTGTATTTTTATTTCCGGTACATTTACCTTATTACAATCAGAAGAATTATTCTTGCCTGCGGCTGGAGCTTCGTAAATATTCTACTCATTGACTGGCTGCTGAAGGGCGGATTTCATTATTACTTCTTTCTCGCTTCATTATTATTAATTCCCTTTTCAATCTTACAAGTGCTCAGGATTTCTGCTAAGATGAAATACAACGTACTGGGTATAGATGAAAACGGTGAAGAATTTGAAATGGAGGAAGAAGAATATCTGAAGCTGCTGGCTAAAGAACAGGCTGAGCGTGAAGCAATAAAAGATGAGATAAATAATTCGATAAACAATTCGATAAACGAATCAAACAAACGCCCCGAAGGAAATAATCCGGAATGATGCGAAGAGTGATAAACTACCTGTACCTGTCTCTTTTCCATCTTTCAGCCTGCTCGCGCAGACCTGAAAATCCGCCCTGGCTTATTACTTTATTGTAATAGTCATCTGCCCTGCCTTTATTTCCCATAAGGTCATAAACCATTGCAAGCTTCAGCCAGCCGTCTGCTGCAATTTCAGTGGGTTCTTTATCAAGCTTTTTACTAAGCTCTTCTGCTTTGAGCAAATTCTTTTCAGCTTCGGTTAAGTTCCTTTGTCCTAAGTAACTTACGCCTAAGTAATAATGTGCTTCTCTGCGGACTTTTTCGGAAAATCCGAATATATTTGAATCACATAAAGCCAGCACTTTTGACCAGCCGTCAATTGCTCCCTGCCAATTTGAAAGCCCTATATAGCTCCTGCACAAAAGCTGTCTGAAAAATGCATTTGAAGGATATGCTACGACTAATTCCTGCGCATAAAACTGAGATTCGGCATAATTTTTCTCATAAACAGAGTACAGATAGGCTAAAATAAACTTTGCCTCTGTACGGGCATACCGCGAGTTATTTGAAATATCCTTTATCTGCGCCAGTCCCTTAAGCTTATCTCCCTGCGGGAAGATTATCATAAGCGGCTTTATTACAGGGTACTTATCGGGTACGAACTCAGCAAAATAATTGTATATTCCCAGCCCGAATTTCACATCGGGATTGTTCGGATTTATCTCGTTTGCCCTATCCAGTAAGTTCAGCGCTGACTTCCCGTCCTGGGCTGCCTTCAGCCAGCTGTCTTTCAGACTGTACACAAGTCCGCGATATCCAAGAGCTCCGCCTTTATAGAACAATGCATCCGGTTCATCTTCATTTTTATCAAGAATCTTATCACAGATTTCTTCAACTTTGTCTACTTTTTTGTAAAATTCGTCATATAATGCGTCATTATCGCGGTCAATATTAATTGCCCACCACGCCGTCATTGCATCGAAAAAGTATCCTTCAGGCTTAGCCGGATTTGATGCAATCACTTCATTAAATATAGCGCGTGCAGAATCGAACTTGACATTATAGATATAGTTGATGCCTTGAAGTAATTTTGTCTCTGTATTAGTCTGAGAATTAACTTTTACGGATGTAAAAGAAAGAAGAAGCAGAAAAAATATGGATGTGAAGTGTTTGATATAAGTCTTAATAAATTCTATACATTAAAGTCTTTTATCTCTGAAATAGTTCCCTTAATAGTGTCCTTAAAAGTTTCCTATTTTAAGGAAGTATTTCCTTCCAAAACGCGACCCAATAAAACATTAACGTATTGGAAGGAAATAAAGTTTTGAATCAATTATTACTAAGGAATTTATTGTTCCTTGATTTTGCTGCCCCTTGTTTTGAAAGAGCTTCCAGGCATTTGATATACATTTGCTGACATTATTTTATCCCCCTATTCCATAAACAAATTTTGGATAAAACTGCTTAATGCTAATGCAATTATGCTGCCTAAATTTAATGAATAATTTTTAAATTTGTCAGCCTATTTTTTACGGCGAATAAAATACTTACTTAAGGGAAATGCTATTCAAATTAATTCAACAGCGATATCCTCATTTAAAAGAACGGGGGCAATTTACGGCTACTACATAAACGAGTATATTGCTGCATTGGATGTAAAATAAAAAGCCCCTTCTGCTAATCAGAAGAGGCTCAACTTTATAACTTTACAAACTTTATGAACTTTACAAACTTTACAAACCTTATGAACTTTATACTTTTTACTTCACCACTACCATCTTCTTCACATCTGAAAATTTATCCGATGTCAGTTTATAAAAATACGTTCCGCTTGAAAGCGATGCTGCATTGAAATCAACTGAGTAATATCCTGCCTGCTGAACTCCATTCACAAGCTGCGCAACTTCTTTGCCTGTAATATCAAATATCTTTAGAGAAACGTAATTCGTAATTGGTAATTCGTAATTAATCCGGGTTACCGGATTGAATGGATTCGGATAGTTTTGCATCAATGCAAACTTACTTGGAACACCTATCACAACTTCATTTTGCAAGTCATAGTATTTATAATTTCCGTTGTAGTCTATTTGTTTTAATCTATATGAATATCTTCCTGAGTTCAATCCGTTATCTGTGAATGAATAATTATGCGGAGTATTCACTGTTCCCTTCCCTGCAATAAATCCAATCTTACTCCATCCAGCTCCGAATGAATTTCTTTCTATCTCAAATCCTGAATTATTTTCTTCACTCACTGTATTCCAGTTCAAGACTACATTATTTCCGGTTACTCCGGATGTAAAAGAGGAAAGCTCTACGGGCATTGGATAAAAAGCAGTGTTTAAGTAAACTGAAAATGTATCTGTAGCGGGTTTTCTTGTTACAATATCCGGTTTACCATCGCTATTAAAATCTGCATTTAACAAAGGAGATGGTGTGAAACCTTCAGCGAACGGAACTAAGTCATAGGAAGCAGAAGTTGAACCGGGAACTGTTCTATTAAGAAAAATACCAAGATATGAATTACTATTTTCCGAGTAACCTATAGTAAAATCATTTTTTCCATCGCCGTTTAAATCTGCGTTTGATAATGAGCCGTTTCCTAAACTTTGTGAATATGGAAATGCAAACTCTGTTGAAGTAAACGATGGTGTAGAAGAGCCAATAGCAGTTGTATTGATAGCTATCAAGGCTGCTCTTCCAAGTCTATTTGAAAATCGAAAGATTAAATCCTGCTTACCGTCACCGTTTACATCTTCGGCAAGTATTGAACCAAATAAATAACCGGAAGTAAAAAAGCGCGTGTTTGCAGCGAATGTTGGGGTTGAGGCGCCGGGAACTGTAGTATTTAACATAACCCCCAATTCAAAGCCGGAACCGGCTAAGTCTTTTTTGCCGTCTCCGTTTAAATCAACAAGTACAATGCTGCTTACACTATTAAAACCCCCATTATTTATAGTTGTATATGCTGAAAATACAGGGACTAAAGCACCGGGTGTAGTTGTATTCAAAAAAATAAAATAAGAAGTCGGACTACTAGTAACCATATCTTGCTTTCCATCTCCGTTTATATCATCAAATGATACGCGTGTACAACCGTTTCCTGTCGCAAAATCTGTCCTCGCGGTAAACGATGGTGTTATTGAGCCGGGAGTTGTTGAATTGATAAAAATTGAAACAGTATCTACAAAATTGTAAAGTACAACTAAATCCGGCTTCCCATCACCATTTATATCGCATATACCCATTGATGTAGGTAAACTGTCTGTTGGAAAATCTGTAATGGAACCAAACGTAGGAGATGAGGAGCCCGGAGAAGTTGTATTCATCCTTACTGAAATTGTATTTATGTTTCTATTCGCGCAAATAATATCCGGTTTTCGATCGCCATTTAAATCTGAGCTAATTAAATTAAAAGAATTATTTCCTGTCACAAAATCCACTCTCGGACCAAAAGATGGCACTGGGCTTGAACCAATTTCTATTGTGTTTAAAAAAACAGTAAAAGTATTTCCTGATGACGTACAGGTTCCAATATCAGTTAACCCATCTCCGTTCAAGTCTGCTGCTGCAACAAAATATGGCTGCGTTGGAGTTGCAAAATCCTGCCTTGCTAAAAATGTAGGAGTTGATGCTCCAGGAGTTGTAGTGTTCAAAAATACAGAGATAAACGGACCACCACTTGCCGTTACCAATAAATCCGGCATACCGTCATTATTAAAATCAGTAACTACTGCTCCAACTGGTATACTGCCTAAAGAAAAATCTGTCTTTGCACCAAATGTTGGCGTAGAACTGCCTAAAGTTGTAGTGTTAAGAAATACAGACATCGTATTAGCTCCTTTATTTATCCCCGCCATATCAAGCTTACCATCTAAGTTAAAATCTCCGAAAATTGCCGACCATGCCGTTGTTCCTGAAGAAAAATCTACATGAGCAGCAAATGTAGGTGTCGCTGAACCGGGAGTTGTAGTATTCAGCAGAACTGAAATACTTCCGGCAGTATTACAAGCAGCGGCTACATCTGGTTTTCCATCGCTGTTCAAATCTCCAACTGCTATGTATGTAGGACCTGCCGCAGTATTAAAATCAAATCTTGAAGAGAAAGTCGGTATAGAAGCGCCAGGAGTTGTAGTGTTTAGAAATACTCCAATAGATGCTCCCGATTGCTGGCTTACAATTATATCAAGCTTGCCGTCTCCGTTAATATCCTCCAAAAATGTTACATAAGGAAAAGAAAGCGTTGTTAAATTTACTCCTGCTGATAACGTAGGCGTAGAAGCGCCTGGTGTTGTCGTGTTCAAGAATACAGTAACATTGCCTGCAGATGTATTTGCTGTCGCTAAGTCAGGTATTCCATCTCCGTTAATATCTCCCGCTGCTACTCCATGGCATTGAGCTCCCGAAACAAAATTTGTTTTTGTAGGAAACGTAGGGGTAGATGCCCCGGGAGTAGTGGTACTCAAAAGAATCGTGATTCCTCCCTGTGTTTGATTGCCTGTAATTGCATCAGGAATACCATCAGAATTAATATCTTCAAATATCAAATGCTGCGCGCCCGTTGAAGCAGTAAGACTAAAATCAGTTTTTGCTGACAATGTTAACTGTGCAAATGTTTTTTCAGTGAAGAAACATAAAACGATAAGTGTAACAAACAGCATAAAAAAAGTAAATCTTATATTCATATTGTGGAAAAGTGTGAATTAATCTTTAATTTTTATTTAAAAAAGGTGTGTCTTTATTATGAGGAAAATATCGTTTTAAGAATAGTATTACAATTATAAAATTTTGATGAGCAAAATTTTGTAGATTTGATTGTAGGTAAAAAAAAATGCCTCTCCTGAAAACAAAAGAGGCATAACCTGATGAAATTTACAAACTTTATACTTTTTACTTCACCACTACCATCTTCTTCACGTCACTAAATTTATCTGAAGTCAGCTTATAAAAATACGTTCCGCTGGAAAGCGATGCTGCATTGAAATCAACTGAGTAATATCCTGCCTGCTGAACTCCATTCACAAGCTGCACTACTTCTTTGCCTGTAATATCAAATATCTTTAGAGAAACGTAATTCGTAATTGGTAATTCGTAATTAATCCGGGTAACCGGATTGAATGGGTTCGGATAATTCTGCATCAAAGCAAACTTACTTGGCACTCCAACCACAACTTCATTTTGTAAATCATAGTATTTATAATTTCCGTTGTAGTCTATTTGTTTTAATCTGTATGAGTATCTTCCGCTGTTTAATCCGTTATCTGTGAATGAATAATTTTGCTGTGTATTCACTGTTCCCTTGCCTGCAATAAAACCAATTTTATTCCATCCTGTACCGAA
>JBHEKU010000276.1:0-6360 GCA_041859205.1 Ignavibacteria bacterium
TTATGAGTTATGAGTTATGAGTTATGAGTTATGAGTTATGAGTTATGAGTTATGAGTTATGAGTTATGAGTTATGAAGTGCTAAACTCCACTTCAAGGTATATGCATTGCGTGCCGAAACTTCGCAATGAGAATGAAAGAAAAGGTATGTTCCTCCTCAATAAAAACAATGTTTTATATTAAAATAAATTTTCTTAGCTTTAAGAAAATCAACCCTAGCATATGAAATCTATCTTAGCGCTTTTTCTTTTCGCATTTACATTTCAGATTTATTCGCAAAACGCAAAATCACTTTATAATCTTGGCTTTGAAGATTTTGATAATGAATCAACGCTTCCAAGAGGATGGTTCGAAAGGTGGAACAAGCCGGGTTACAAACTGAGCATTGATTCAAATGTAAAAACCGGCGGAAAATTTTCTGTAAGTATCGAATCTGATACAGGGAGAAAAGAAAATTCATTCGGATGCATTGCGCATTGGAATCAGATTAACTTCAAGGGCAAGAAAGTCGTTTTAAAAGGAAAGATGAAGCTGGAAAATGTTGCTAACGGCAGCGCCGGGCTTCTGCTAAGACTGGATGATAAAAATGATAATACTGTTCAGTTTGATAATATGCTGCAAAGAAAAATCTCCGGTACAATTGACTGGCAGGAATATACTGTTGAGCTTCCGCTGCCTGAAGAGGCAAGAAATATTTATTATGCAGTTATTATTAACGGTACGGGAAAGGTATGGGCAGATGATTTTACTCTTGAAGTAGATGGCATAGATATCAACAATGTTGAAGTTACTCCAGTAAAAACTTATAATGCTGAGAAGGATGAGGAGTTTAACGGCGGTTCAAAAATTGAAATAAACGAGCTAACCGATACATCTATAAATAATTTATATATACTCGGGAAGGTGTGGGGATTTTTAAAGTACTACCATCCGAAAATTTCCGAAGGCGAGTATAACTGGGACTATGAGCTTTTCAGAATTACTCCGAAGATACTAAATGTAAACTCAGGCGATGAAAGAAACAGAGTTCTGCTTGAGTGGGTAAATTCTCTGGGACCTGTAACTGAATTCAGCAATAAAAATATTTCAGATGAAAAAAATGTAAGGATAATGCCCGAGCTTGACTGGATAAAGGACGGTAGTATTTTCAGCGCGGAGCTGATTACTAAATTGGAAGAAGTGAAGAATGCAAAGAGAACGGATACTTCATATTACATAGGGCTTCATGAATTTGTCGGCAATCCTAATTTCAAAAATGAAAATGCATATAACTATACAACTTTAGACGACGGGTACCGGCTGCTTGCTCTTTTCAGATACTGGAATATGATTCAATACTATTTCCCAAACAGGCATTTAATAAGTGAAGACTGGAATTTAGTATTAAGAGAATTCATACCTGAATTTGTAAACGGAAAATCAGAAACGGCTTATCATTTGAATGCGTTAAAGCTCATAGCCAGAATTCATGACTCACATGCAACTGCATGGAGTACATTTATTGATGACTCTCGCGGCAAATATACCGCTCCGTTTGAAATTACCTTCATAGAGGAGAAACCTGTTATAACCCGTATTTTACCACTGCAGGCAAGTCAAACTGAAAGCGCTTTCATTATCGGAGATGAGATTATCGCAGTGAATGGAAAACCTGTGGAAGAAATTATTAAAGCACAGCTTCCTTATACTCCGGGCTCTAATTATCCAACTCAGTTGAGAGATTTAGCATTCAGATTTTTGAGAACTGATGATACGCTGATGAGTTTGCAATTCATCCGTGACGGTAAGAAGGAAACCAGAGATGTAAAATGTTTTTCAAGAGATGCTTATCAAAATGAAATATACTCTAAATACAGGGATGAGCTGAAAAAAAGAATGTGGAAGAAGCTTGATAATAATATAGGATACATTTATCCCGGAACGTTAAAAAGAGATTCGGTTGAATTTATAATGGATAAGCTGAAAGATACAAAAGGAATAGTTATTGATTTCAGATGTTACCCTTCTGATTTTCCGTTATTTGAATTGGGAAAATTTCTTATGCCGCTGCCAACTCCTTTTGTCAAATTTACAACCGGAAGCATTGAGTCTCCGGGTTTGTTTACTACAACAGATATAATGAATGTAGGCGATACAAATGCAAATTATTATAAAGGAAAAATTATAATAATTGTTAACGAAATAACACAGAGCAGCGCTGAGTATCATACAATGGCATGGAGAACTGCTCCGAATGCAAAAGTCATCGGCAGCACAACTGCAGGGGCAGACGGAAACGTTTCGGAAATAAATTTGACCGGGGGAATAAGGACAATGATTTCCGGAATCGGTGTACTTACTCCCGATGGAAAAGAAACACAGAGGGTAGGAATAATTCCCGATATTGAAATAAAGCAAACAATAAAAGGATTTAAAGAAGGAAAAGATGAACTGCTTGAGAAGGCAATTGAGTTGATTGAGAAATGAGAATTGAGAGTTATGAGTTATGAGTTATGAGTTCTTCTCCGTCACAAACTCCTGTTTGGGACGGAACTTTGATGTGAAACTCTGTTTCACTTGCGAAGCGGAGCTTCGCGCAATATGCATTCCCAAACCGGAGTTTGGGAATGAGAGCACTTTTGTTATATCCTAAACCCCAACCCCAGCAGAAAATTCATTGTATTATTATCGGCGTTATACCCGTCGTAATTATTATTCATTCTGTAAGCTGCCTCCAAGTACAGCATTGCCTCATTACCCAGAAGGTAGTTCACACCCGCCGCTCCTGTGAAAAGTATATTTGTTTCCGGCTCATCATAATAATAGTCATCGTAATAATAATTGTTATAATAATTTCGCGGCGGATAATACTTTTTAAATCCGTAATGAACTCCCGCGCCAAGTTTTAAGAATGGCTGAAAATTTTCGACCGTCAGGCTCTGTGATTGAAATTTAAGGAATGAAGAAAATCCATAAACGCGCAGCGGCGACTTTGCCGACTCGCCCGGGTACATTTTAGATTCATCCAAGGAAAACACGCTCATGTTCATATCTCCTCCGATGAGAAGAAAATTATTAAGCGGATATTCATATTGCAATCCGACTGCATAAGAGGGATTGTAGATTCTTTTTAAATCAGAATTGTTCATTGTCGACAATCCGTAATAAATGGAAACTATCTGCCGCGGGTCAAAATCAGTGCTTGGCTTTGCCTGTGAAAAAATAATGGACGGGAGAATAAAAGATACAAATAGAGCTAAAAAGGTAAGTTTTGTATTCATAAACGATGATTTATGTTTGGAATTTTAACGGAAAGGAAAGGGATTTTGTTCCGTATATTTCCTTGTACTCCGTCCCAATCCGCCAAGGCGGACTGTTTGGGACGGAGTATACCGAAAAGCTCTGCTTTGCATTGAAGCAGAGCTTCAAGGTATCTGCATTGCGAAGCTGGAGCTTCGCAATGAGAACTCGTGCGAAATTTATTTTACCAAAATCATCTTCTTCGTCTCAACAAAATTTCCTGCTTCAATCCTGTAATAATAAATTCCGCTTGAAAGATTTGCGCCGTTAAATTCAGTTTCGTAACTGCCTGCCTGAAGATTCATATTAAAGATTTCATTTATCATTCTTCCTGTGATGTCGAACACATTAATTCTTACAATGGAACTGTTCGGCAAATCAAATTTTATTTTTGTTGAGGGGTTAAACGGATTCGGGTAGTTTGTAAATAATTTATATTCAGTTGGAATATTTTCAGAAATAGTTGTTACACCTGAAACTCCTGTTCTGAAGTTAAAAACTTCTGACCAATTACTAACTTCACCAGGAACCTTACTTCTTACACGCCAATAATATGTGGAAAAAACCTCCAGAATATTTGCGGGCATATAATAACCCGTGAAATTTGTTATAACTGAATGACCAATATTTGAAAATGATACATCAGTTGAAATTTGAAGGTCATAAGAATCTGTGGTTCTGCTCCACTGAAAACTAGGTCTGTTGTTCAAACTTTGTGAATTATTTTCCGGATACATCAATTGCGGAACAGGTAATATGGGAGTAGATGTTGCATCCGCTCTTATGTAAAACATCTTAGCATTTGTTGCCGGGTTGGGTGTATTAACATTACTTCCAGGTATATTATCCCTTTGAGCAACAAGATTACAATAATAAGTAAAGGGAGGAGTGTTACTTGAGTTTGATACTGAAGGAAACGTCCAGTCATACCTAGGATAAATAGGATTCATTCTAGCCGGGGTGCTCCAAATACTTCCTATGCTGCTTTTCGTTATGTAAATATCATTAAAGCTGGTTGAATCGTTCCCTCCTGTTTGTGGGCTCTGCACAGTTACAGCACAGAAAATATTATTGCCATCTTTTGAAAGACCTAATGAAGGTCTGCAAATCGGAGCTTCCAGATCAGTTGTTCCCCTTGCAGGAGCATATGGAATGTTGTTTGAATCAGCAATTACAAAACTATTTCCTGCATTCAACTCAGGTGACCACACTCTTATTTTGCTCGGAGCTCCGGGAAAGTACTGTCCATCTGTTGTTTGCTTTATTGTCTCAAAAGCAATTAAAGGATTATTATGCCAGTATACCATGGAAATGCCTTTAAAGCCTGCAAGAGAATCGGTGAAAAAATTTGCATCAAAAATTTTTAAAGGTGAACTAAATGTTTGTCCATTGTCAGTAGATTGAATAAAAATAACATCTCCAAAATCAGACGATAAATTTTCATTAATAATGTAAGCAATACCTACTTTACCTTGAGGACCTTTTCCAATCGTATATGCACCATCCGAAGATTTATCAATAAATTTATATCCTGAAAAGGAAGGTGTACCGCCATTATAATTACCTCCGTTAAAAAATAAAGAATCTGAACTGGAAAGAAAAAAGAACTTCCCAACTTCACCTCCGATTACCCTTCCGCCTGTATATGATCTTCCCGGATTACATTCTAAAAATACACCTAAGCCTGGAAATGGATCACCAAAAATTGACATTTTAAAGTTAGCAGAAGATGTGTTCTTAACATTCATACAGACTAATGCTGATTCATCATTAGAGCTCCCACTGTAAAATTTTGAAATAGATGGGAAAGATGAATTTTGATAAAAATAGCTAATTTCTGTGGAAAACCAATTATTACCATAGTCAGCAGAAAAACTATACCAAACTTTTCGATCGGACCAGTTTGATATCTGAGATGATTGTGTATAGACAACATGAAAAAGTGAATCCCCGAATATCAATTGAGCACTTCCATTTGCTTGTAAATCGTAATAATTACGTTCCATTGGAATCTCATTTATAGATAAAAAACCCGAACTATGATCTTGTATCAACTTATAGTTCTCAATTCTTGATTTATCGTTAATAAGGGGACATCTGAATTTCCCGCTGTAATAATTTTCGCCGTTGAAATAAACTTTCACAGGAATATTCGATAATTCTTTTATCTCTTCAGGTGAGAATATTGAATTAGATGATGCGGAATTTAAGAGTAATAGAAAATTTAAAACGGTAAGAAATAATAAAAGAAGAGTTGTTCTCATAGCATACTCCTTTATTTAAGGTAATCAAAATATGGTAATAGTTTTTATATAGAGATAGGTAAATAAAAATCTCTTTAGTAGAATTCCCGTGTTCACAAAGATGTCAAACATATAAACGCAAAAGCCTCTACCGAAATAAATCGATAGAGGCTTTTTAAAATAAAATCTCGCGAAATCTACTCTTCCACAGCTTGCCCGTAATGGAGTAACATTGCTTTGATTAAAATCTTGTAAGATTATGGTTGTTGGTCAGGAGACCAACAACGGCGAATTCTAAAAATCTGATGTAAACAAAAATAGCTGTCTCAGAAAACTGAAACAGCTATTTTTAAAATAAAATCTGGCGAAACCTACTCTTCCACACAGTTGCCCATGTAGTACCATCGGTGATTAAAGTCTTAACTTCTCTGTTCGGAATGGGAAGAGGTGTGACCCTTTAATTAAATCACCAGAAAAATTGTGGTTACAAAGTAAACTTCGTAACCAAAAAATTAAAATATAGTTGTTTTACCGCGATACGGTAATTAATTCAAATTCATATTGATGTTCCTGACCGCTACCTGATCTATGCTATTTTCGGGTAAAGTCTTTTCGACTTATTAGTACTACTCGGCTGAACATATCACTATGCTTACACCTGTAGCCTATCACCTGGTCATCTTCCAGGAGTCTTATAATGGGCAAGCCCATAGGGAATTCTCATCTTGAAGCAAGTTTCGCGCTTAGATGCTTTCAGCGCTTATCTTAACCGAACATAGCTACCCAGCGGTGCCATTGGCATGACAACTGGTCCACTATAGGTTCGTTCACTCCGGTCC
>JBHEKU010000094.1:0-2834 GCA_041859205.1 Ignavibacteria bacterium
TGCAGGTCGAGTATTTATTTTGAATCTTGGCGGAAACTATAATCAATCTGGTGGTACTTTTACACATACAAACGCTACTGCGGGTAATGAATTAGCAATAAATTTTACAGGTGTATCAAAAACATTTACGCAATCTGCTGGTACCTTGACTAATACAAATATGAATTGGAATGTTAACTCAGGAGCATCCCTAACATTAATAAATAATTTACCCGTTGCAACTTCAAGAACATTAACAAATAGCGGTACGCTTGATTGCTCGACTCTAGCAGTAACTGGTGCAGGCGCTTTTACGATGGGAGCAACAAACTCTACATTGAGAACAGGAAATACTGCGGGTTTATCTTCCACTGCCGCTACCGGTAGTATTCAGGTATTAGGTACGCGTACTTACAATGCAACAGGTTCAGGGAATACATTTGTTTACAACGGTTCTTCAGCTCAGAATACAGGAAATCAATTTCCTGCATCATTGACAAATTTCACTGTAAGCAACACAACTGGTGTTACTTTAGATGCTAGTGTAACAGTTTCAGGAACAGCAAGTGTAACAGGCTCTTTAGATCTCGGTGCTTTTAATATGACACAAACAGGCGGCGCTGCAACACTTGCAGGAACTGGTACAATTTATGTTTCAGGTGCATTAGGAACACAAATCGGAACTTATAATACTAATACATTCCAGACAACAGGAAGATACTGGTTTACAGGAAACTCACAAACTATACCATCAGGTACATACGAAGATGTGAGAGTACAGGGAACAGGAACAACTTTATCAGGTGACTTAACAGTTAACGGCGACCTTGAAATGCAGGGAACACTTTCAGTAGGCGCTAATACATTAACAATATCAAATCCGATATTAGTTAACCCTACAAATCTTACAATGGATGCTACATCTTCATTAGTAATAAACGGTACAGCAGCAAGTATACACGTGCCATCCAGCGTAACAGCATTAAATAATTTTACTTATAATAATTCATCGCTTGTAACAGCAGATGCAAATTTAACAATAAGCGGTACATTTACATTAGGCACAAGCGGCTTCATATTTGATATGGGCGCAAACACACTTGAAATAGGAACAAGCACAGCTAACATCGGAGCAATAAGCAGAATCGGAAGCGGTTCAGTAAGAGGAATTTTAAAGAGATGGACAAATACAGCAACCTCTTCATTGTTATTCCCAATGAATAATAATGCAACAGATTATGTCGGTGCAACAGTTAACTTCTCTGTAAATCCTTCATCAGGCGGTTCATTAACAGCCAGATATACATCAACAGGCTCAGGTTTATTCCCATTAGGACCAAACGGAATTGACAGATACATTGATTTCAGCGCTCAGCATTCGGGTATGAATCTGATTAACTTGTCACCGCAATTCTGGACAATTTCAGATGCAGACGGATTAGCAGGCTTTACTTACGGATTATCATTGGAAGCTAATAACATGGGTATAAATACATCAGGAAATAATTATCAATACACAGCCGTTGTAAAAAGAAATACAGGCGGCGGCAATACATGGGCATGGAGCAATTCAAACCACGTAACCACCGGCGGTAACGGTTCAAATCCTGTTCCGCAATGTCAGGGATATACATCGTTCTCAGATTTTGCTATCGGCGGTAATCAGGATAACTTATTACCTGTAGAGCTTTCTAACTTAACATCAGCAATATCAGGAAGAGACCTTATATTGAGCTGGTCAACAGGAACAGAAATAAACAACTCAGGATTTGATATCGAAAGAAAATCAACAACAGGCGGCTGGTCAAAGATCGGTTTTGTTGCAGGTCATGGAACAGTAAATACACCAAATAGCTACACATACACAGATGCAAATCTATCTTCAGGCAAATATAATTACAGACTGAAACAAATAGATTTCAACGGAAACTATAAATATTACAATTTATCGAATGAAGTTATAATCGGTACACCAAGCAAATATGTGCTGACACAGAACTTCCCGAATCCGTTCAATCCATCGACATCAATCAGCTATGAAATCCCTGCCACAAACTTCGTATCATTGAAGATTTATGATATGATGGGTAAGGAAGTAGCGAACTTGGTAAACGGAACACAGGAAGCCGGATTCTACACAGTTAAATTCGATGCATCGAAATTAGCCAGTGGAGTATACTTCTACAAATTACAGGCAAACGACTTCACAGCAACAAAGAAGTTAATGCTGATGAAATAAGACAATAGTATTGAGTAGTTAGTATTGAGTATCGAGTATAAAACACAAGCCCTGATTCCGGAAATGGAGTCAGGGTTTTTGTGTTAAAAAGAGGAAAAATAAAATGGTCCGGAAATTGAATGTAAGGAAACCGTTCCAAAGAGCAAATTTGGGCAATTCTCGCCAAAAGGGCAAATTTGCACAAAAAACGAACTAATTCAGTAGTATGATTACTATATTCCCTCAAAAAATAGTAGTTGTACTACTACGAATTACTCAGTAAAAGTGCTTATCTGTATTAAGTCTTAAAACGGCATAAAATAAGAGCCAATCGCAGCAACAATCTAGTCGAAAACATAGTGAGCAACATCACTATTCCAAATCACACATCTCATAAGTAGTACCATTACTACTATAATTTGCATAAAATCGGGTTATCTTCATATATGTAAGCAGTTAGCAGGGGAGTTTAAAGTAGCTTTAAATTAATTGCATAACATATAGTAAAATATAGAAGATAAATTTTTTTCTTAAACGGCACGGGTAATGTATTTGCATCTTATATTATAAAACCATAATCCCGATATGAAAAAATTTATTTACGGCCTAATGTTACTAATGTTTACATTCACATTAG
>JBHEKU010000237.1:0-13139 GCA_041859205.1 Ignavibacteria bacterium
TCTCATTTTTAATTTTAATAATAGTTTTTCTCAGCCGGATAACTGGAAATTACTTTGTACCGGGAACGAAATATATTCTACACATTTTATAAATGAGAATAGCGGATGGATGTTTTCAGGTGATATAAGATATAAGACAACAGACGGAGGAAATACTTGGAGCTTACCCATGCAAACTAGTCCGTCAGTTGGTCTCTCTGGTGGCAGTTATTTTACATATCCTAATTATCTTTCATTTTCTGATAGTTTAACAGGATGGGCTTGTCAATATAGTAATGTTCTACTTAAAACAACAAATGGTGGGAACAATTGGGGTTCTATAACTCCTAATCTTCCTAGTCAACCATTTAGTGCTGTTAGTTTTATTAATAATTCAACCGGATGGTTAGCTGGGTACGGTGTTTATAAAACAACCAATGGAGGAATTAACTGGATTCATATATCCAGCCAAAGACCAATCTCAATTGCATTAATTAATGAAAATTTAGGGTTTTTTATTTCTAATACTGATACTGTATTTAAAACTACAAATGGTGGATTAACTTGGGATTTAAAAAAAGTAAGTAATAACCAGAATGTGAGTAGTACAATTAAATTTGCTGATAGTTTAAATGGATGGGTAATGTCCAACCCCGGTTCTGTTTTTAAAACTACAAATGCAGGATTTAACTGGATACAATATCCCGCTCCCTCAGGGAATTCTGTTAATTTAAATTTTATAAACAATACAACAGGTTGGCTTTCGATTGCAGGGAATAAACTATATAAAACAACAAACGGAGCTGAAAATTGGTTTAATCAAATTTATACAAGCGGGCTGGCCACGGAATCTGTATATAGAGATATTTACTTTAAAAATTCTAATACAGGTTGGGTTTTTAGCAGCAGAGGACAATTATTAAAAACTATAAATGGAGGTACTAATTGGATAAACCAAATTTCTCCACCAGCACAATTTATCCGACAAATTAGTTTTGCTAATTCCAATATTGGTTACTGTATTTCCGATTATTCCAATATTTGGAAAACCACAGATAGAGGATATAGTTGGAGTTTAAAATATATGGCCGGTAACGATTTAAATGAACTTCAGGTAATTGACGCTTACAATTGTATTGCAATAGGTGTTGACGATATTTGTGTTAAATCTACTGATGGAGGAGAAACCTGGCAAGACATAAGTTCAACAAATGTATATTATTTAGATGGCCTACACTTTCTTAATAACTCAACGGGATGGATTTGCGGGAATAATGGTTTAATTGCAAAAACTACAAATAGTGGTTTGAACTTCCAGATTCAGAATAGCGGTTTAACTGAACGACTTACCACAATATATTTCCTTAATTCAAACACAGGATTTGCATTATCATATAGTGGACATTTATTAAGTTCTATAAATGGAGGACAAAATTGGAACTTAACTCTAATAGGAGACTACTCTCTTAATAAAATCAAATTTACTGATTCTATGATCGGATACATTCAAGGTTACAAAACTATTTCAAGTGGTATGAATATTACTTCAAAAAATACTATTTTGAAAACGATAAACGGGGGTCAGAATTGGAATACAGTTTTTAATGAAACATTGTCAGGTTATCAGTACATAACTGACATAGATTTTCGCAATTCCAATACAGGATATACAACTTATAGTAATGGTCTAGTTAAGAAAACTGAGAATAGCGGAATAAATTGGACTCCTGTTAACATGCCTCTTTCCAGAGTTTATGGGTCAATATGTTTATTAAATGAAACTGACGGTTGGATCGCCGGAGAAAAAGGAACCGTGGTTTCTATTACTCCTCAAGTAGGTATCATCAACATCAGCACATCTATTCCCTCAAAGATGAATTTAAGACAAAATTATCCTAATCCTTTCAACCCTAATACAAACATAGAATTTTCTATTCCAAAATCTTCTCTTGCAAAACTTATAATCTATGATATCACAGGAAGAGAAATAACCAGATTAGTGAACGAAGTTCTTCCTGCAGGTACATACAAAGTTAACTGGAATGCACTCAATTTTCCAAGTGGTATATATTACTACAAATTGATTCTTGATGATTATTCAGAAACAAAAAAAATGGTTCTGGTTAAATAGCATTTAGCAAAATAAATATACCTCTTCGTCTGAATCACTTCTTAAATCTTTCCAGGCTGAATTTAATTTCAGTCTTCGATTGACTATTTTGCAATATCTAAAATTCTACTCAATCTATAAATGCATTTAATGAAAAAATCTTTCGCTTTTAACTTTATAATTTTAGTCTCTCTTATCTTTTTTTCCTGCGGGAAGAAGACAGAATCTGATAAAAAGGTCTTCAACTTAAATATATCTCAGGGCATTGAGACCCTGGAACCTGTAATGTCAAATTCTTCCTTCAGCATCTGGGGAGTGCAACAGATAATGGAAGGACTGGTAGAATTTGATAACAAAAAAAATATTATTCCCTGCATTGCAAAAAGCTGGAAGATATCGGAAGACGGACTCACCTATACTTTTAATTTGCGAAGCGATGTTATGTTTCATGATAATGATTGTTTTAAATCAACAAACGGCAAAGGAAGAATAGTCATAGCCTCCGATTTTAAATACTGTTTAGAAAGAGTAAATAATCCAAAATCTAAAACCCGCGGAATGTGGGTTTACCGTGATAAAATAAAAGGAGCAAAAGACTATTCAGAAGGAAAAGCAAATGACATCGCAGGTATAAAAGCAATCAACGATACAACTTTGACAATTGAACTGAACAATGCATTCTCTCCTTTTCTCTCACTCCTTACTATGACTTATGGATTTGTTTATCCTAAAGAAGCCGTAGAGCATTATGGTGAGACATTCGGAAATCATCCTGTCGGAACAGGTCCTTTCAAGTTTAATCACTGGAGTATTGATAAAGAACTTGTACTGGATAAAAATCCTGCATACTGGGAAAAAGATTCCAAAGGCGGAACGCTGCCTTATCTTGACGGTGTAAAAATTACTTTTACTCAGTCTTCTGAAACTGAATTTCTGGATTTTCAAAACGGCAAATACGATTTTCATCAGCCGTCATCGGAAACATTCGATGTAATTACAGATGAAAGCGGGAAACTTAAAGATGCTGATACTAAGAATTTTTCATTGGTAAAGCAGCCGTGGCTGCAAACAGTTTTTCTTGGAATGATGCAATCACCTGAATTACCCGGAGGAAAGACTGGACCATTCGCAGGGAATAAAAAACTACGTGAAGCTTTGAACTATGCAATTGATAAAGATAAAATAGTAAAGTTTGTTTTAAAGAACAGAGGCAAGCCTGCTGTAAACGGACCTATTCCCCCGGGAATGCCGGGATTCAATCCTGAAATAAAGGGCTACACCTATAATATCGCCAAAGCAAAAGAGCTGTTAAAAGAAGCCGGATATACCGATGGAAAAAATTTAAAGCTCTCGCTTGTATGCGGCAATGAAGAGATACAGCGTTCAATTGCTATTGCAATACAGGAGCAGTTAAAATCAGCCGGGATAGAAATGCAGATAGAACAATTGCTGCAAGCCACTTTAATATCAAAACAAGAGAACGGCGAATTCCCATTCTGGCGCGCAAGCTGGGGAGCAGATTATTTTGATCCTGAAAACTTCATGGCGCTTTTTTACAGTAAGAATATCACTCCAAACGGACCTAACAGAGTAGGATACAAAAATCCAAAAGTGGATGAACTTTATGAAAAATCATTGAAGGAAACTGACAACGCAGCAAGAATGAAAATATACGACGAGATTCAGAAAATCGTCATTGAAGATGCTGCATGGCTGCCGTTATATTATAACGAGCAGATTTACTTACTCAATAAAAATATCGAAGGATTTTATATTGACGGCTTGAATATAATAAATCTTAAATATACAAATAAAAAGTAAATATTTAACCAAATGGACGACAACAAAACATGCAGCAAATGTAATTCAAAGCTCGAAGCAGGATTTTTTTATGTTACAAATAGTGAAAATCCCATAAATTTCAATTACACAGTCTGGGTAAAGGGAGAACGCGAGGAAATAACAAAATTCATGGGAACAAATGCCGGCGCAACTCAATATTTTGTAAGAATTTACAAATGTGAAGCATGCGACCATCTTGAATTTTATGCAGAAGATCCCCATCGCTGGAGACATTAATTAAATCACCAGTTGCCCTTTAAAAAGATATTTCGTAATTTTGAACTATTCCCGCACAGATTAAAAAGCTTTAGTTTCCATTACAATTATTATAGTACAAATTTTTTAGCTTACAACTTCCGGTCACTTAAATTTTGTAGTTCTCATATTATAAAATTTAATCTGTTTAATTATGTTAACAATATCGAATTTTTCACAGCGCAGAGTTATGTTATAACGGAAACGCTGCTCAGATATTTATTATCATCGTGGAGAGTATTTTTCAAGAAAATTAAGACGTTTCAAATATATAAAAGTTTATCCGTAGAGTAAGCGAGGTGAAACGCTAAACAAATGACTTCTTTTTGGGCGCCAGCCCGGGGGAAGTCATTTTTTATTTATTTAACACTCAATTTTTCCGGTTTGAATTTCAGTTAATAGTTCTTCAGTTTTTTAGGCTAATTAATCTGCCAGCCCATTAAATCTGAAATGTTTTTTGTCATAGCAGTGTTTCCATCAAAATTTTTAACAGTTTCTTTATTAGCTGATGGCTTTTTAGTTACTGCAGCCGATGAACTTACCGGAGCTGATTTCTTAACTGAGGGATTTTCATTCAATAGCTTTTTACTATTAAGCGATTTATTCCACATTGGAGTAATCTTTCGCGTTTAATTTACCGATACAATTTTATCATCAAATATAATACCATCTTAAAAGAGAATTTTCGTTTAAATTCTCAGATTTTTAAAAGATCATTAAACAAATTTTTGTCAGTGTAGAAAAATAATGTCAATCATGTCTAATACTATACACAGAACAATTATTCAAACAATTAACCCTTTTTGAAATATCAAAATGCCCCAGCACAATCTGAAAGTTACCGATTCAATTGAAATTAAAGCTCCCCCTGAGGAAATTTTCCGGTATTTCACTGATGCCGAAAAAATTGCTAAGTGGTGGTCAAAAGGTGCAATTTGTCAGCCAAAACAAAACGGACTACTTATATTCAAGTGGGAAAACGGCACTCAGCTTGAATCTCATTTTAAAGTTTTTACTCCCGAAAAACTTGCCTTCCCATTCGGACCAGAGTTTGTTGAAGTTACCTTCAAAACAGTTAAAGATAAAACTTTCATCTCAGTAACCCACTCTGATATTATAATAAAAGATACCGACTTCTCCCTGCTTATTCATATTACTCAAAGCTGGAGCTTCCTGCTAATAAATCTCAAAATGGTAATAGAGCATAACATAGATTTGCGATAGCAGCGACAAATTTTAAGTTTCAAGTTCCAAATATTTTTTGCATTTGGTCGGGTTTTGGTCGGATTTTCAAAACTCTGTTGTTGTTTCTTCAATTCGCCATGTTGAACCTTCGGTACCGATTTTTTTCATTTCTTAATTTGGTCGGAAAATGGTCGGATTTTCCTTCCGTCATTCCCGCGCAGGCGGGAATCCAATCATTCAAAAAAAGTCGGATTTCTGAGCGAAGCTCAGTCCCGTCTTCAGCGGGATGGTCGGATTCTTGATTCAATTACGAATTACGAGTTTTCCATTATTTCCAACTCTCATTATTTCACTTTTAATTTGGTCGGAAAATGGTCGGATTTTCAAAACCCTGTTGTTGTTTTTTCAATTCGCCATGTCGAACCTTCGGTACTTTTTTTTCATTTCTTAAATGGTCGGATTTTCCTTCCGTCATTCCTGCGCAGGCGGAAATCCAACCATCACTCATAACTGAATTGACGGATTTTTGATGGATTTTAAAAATCCTGTATTGTTTTTTCAATACAACTTATTTCTATTTTCTGAAAAAGTCGGGAAAAAGTCGGGTTTTTCTGCAAAATAAGAAATCATACTTTACCCTTTTACTTCAATAAAAATAATAACTGAGTCAATGTAAAAAAAGGATATGTTCCCTATTAGTAGGTATAGGGAAAGAATTTTCTATTGCAGTGAAAATTTGAATAAGATTTTTTACATTAAATTAACTTCAATTTAAAAGTATGAGCTTAAGCAATTTAATAAATGTTGTAGTCAGGAATGGAGAGCAGGGGTATTACGTTGCTGAATGCCTTGAGGTTAACATTGTAACTCAGGGGATAACTCTTGATGCATTAATTAAAAATTTAAAAGAGGCTGTTGAATTATTTTTTGAAGATGAAAATCCCGCTGATTTTGGTTTCTCAGATAAACCACACTTATCCATCAAAATGGAAATAGAACCTGAATATGCCTAAACTAAAACGGCTTTCCGGTGAGGAAGTAATTAAGATTTTCAAAAATTTTAAATTTGAAATTCATTCTCAAAAAGTAGTCATGTAAAATTAAGGAGAGTTCAAAATAATGAAACTCAAACTCTCTTAATTCCCAATCATAAAGAAATTGATACCGGCACACTCAGAGCAATTATCAGACAAGCTTCAAGATATATAGTTCAAATCGAACTTAACGAGTTTTTCTATAGGTAATATTTAGATTTTTAATCTAAGATTGCAATCCCCCCTGAAATCTTTTTCTCAACTTTTACGTTCATATATGGTGAATTAATCATTTAATATTGTTAATTTTTCATCTACAAAAAACTAAACTCTCAAAAAGACTCTCATGAGAAAACCCTTTCTGTACTTTTTTACAATTATCTCCCTCATAATTGCAGCTAACTATGTATCCGCTCAAAACGACTCTGAAGAAGAAGAAGGCGAAACTTCTGAAACTATCATGCAGCGCGAGCAATACATTCTTGAAAGAAGAGCCGGCGGACCCGGAATAGTAATGGCGCCTGACGCTTACCAAAGAGCGATTCAGCAAATGAAACTTATGAAAAGGACTTCTGAAATTTCTGATGCGCCTTTCGGCTCTGCAACATGGCAAAGCGTAAACACTGTCGGTATGTTCTATCAGGTTACAAATGCCAGCTACATTTCCGGCAGAACTAACTCAATAGCTTTCCATCCCACAAATGCTAATATAATGTATATTGCTTCAGCAGGAGGCGGCGTATGGAAAACTACCAATGGCGGAAATAACTGGACAGTACTTACCGATGCTCTTTCTAACTTAGCAGGCGGAGATATTACAATTGACCCAAGCAATCCCAATGTGCTTTATTACGGTTCGGGTGAATTGAATTACTCGCTGGATAGTCACTACGGAGATGGAATATTTAAGTCAACAGATGCAGGTGTTACATGGGTAAAAGTTGCTCCTTACAGCATGTGCCCGAGCTATTCTAAATTGCTTGTAGATCCTACAAACGGAAACATAGTTTATGCAGCAGGAAGCTCAGGTATTTTTAAATCTACTAATGCAGGAACAAACTGGTCGCAGGTTTTTTCACTGGGTAATATAAATGCCTTAGTGATGGATTATACAAACTCACAGATTTTATACATGACTACTTCTGCAGCATCAGGCGTCGGCGCTGTAAGAAAAACAACTAACGGCGGTCTTAACTGGACAAGCCTTTCAGGCGGTCTTCCTACTACAGGCGCAGGCAGAGCTCCGATAGCAATCTCTGATATTGACCCGTTAACTCTTTATGTAGGCTTTGCAAAAAGCAGCGGCGGCTCACTTCTCGGAGTTTATAAAACAACTGATGGCGGAGTAAGCTGGACACTTCAAAATAGCACTACAAATTACATGGGCACACAGGGATGGTATGATAACGCACTGGCTATTAAAAACGGAAGCACTACAACAATTGTAACCGGAGGATTGGATTTATATTCATCCACAAATTCCGGCACAACATTAACTAAAAAAACAGCATGGGCTACTTCATTTGCAGAGCAGTTCTGCCATGCAGATATTCATAGCCTGTCTTACAATCCGCTTAACGGCAGACTTTATTGCTGCTCAGATGGCGGTGTTTATTCTTCATCGAATGACGGCGCAAACTGGGTAGACCACAATGCAACAATATCCACTCTTCAATATCAAAGCGCAGATTATGACCCTGTGAATCCAAACCTTATGCAGGGCGGATGTCAGGATAATAATAAACAATACTCTACTAATAACGGACTTGCATGGATACAAAGAACTACGGGTGACGGAGGTTATACAATAATCGATGCTGAAAATCCGTCATACGTTTACGGCCAATATGTAAACGGCAGTATTCAGCGCTCGGCAAATGCCGGTGTGAACTTCACTGATATAACACCGACAGGCTCGACAGGCGGTTTATTTTACAATCCTTATGAAATGGCGCCGGGTAACAGCCAGTTCATAGTTTTCGGCAGAGCAGATGTATGGGTAACCTCTAATGCAAGGACTGCTTCAAGCGGTTCAGGCTGGACACAGCTTGCAACAAGTACAGTTGTAAACGGCAGCATTTCCGGTATTGGAATAGGCAACGGAACAAATCCGCAAAGAATATATATTGGGACTACTAACGGAAAAATAATGTATACTTCAAACGGCGGAACTAACTGGTCAACCGGTACAGGTTATGGCTACGTAAGTGATTTTGCCGTAGATAAAACAGATGATAATATTGCTTATGCCTCATGCGGAGGAACAAATGCGAATCAGAAAGTATTTAAAACAACTAACGGCGGTGTAAACTGGACGAACATAGGCGCAGGAATTCCAAACGCCGCAGTGAATACAATCATATTAAGAAATGCTTCTCCAAGAGCAATATTTGCAGGAACAGATCTGGGTGTATATATGTCTTATAACGAAGGAGCAAGCTGGTCATTATTCAATACAGGTATGCCGACAGTTGAAGTTTACGATTTGAAATACAGGGAGAACAATAAAATATTATTAGCCGCAACACACGGAAGAGGATGTTTTAAAATTGATCTTACAAGTTTTACAGGAATTCAGAATAATAATGTTACTGCAGAGAGCTATGGCTTATCACAGAATTATCCTAATCCGTTTAACCCGACTACGAAAATAAAATATTCTGTACCGGGTTCAGCATTGGTAACTCTGAAAATTTATGACATTCTTGGTAACGAAGTAGAAACAATTGTAAATGGAATGCAGAACAGAGGAGTTTACGAAGTTCAATGGGACGCATCAAAGTATTCGAGCGGAGTATATATTTACAAAATAAATGCAGGCAGCTTTATTGACAGTAAAATGATGATGCTTGTGAAGTAATTTTAAAATTTATTGTTTTATTTTTTAAAGAGGCGTGAATAATTTTGCGCCTCTTTTTTTATATTTAATTTCAACTACCAATTTATTTGATTAGGAATAATAGTTTCTATTCAATATTTTTGTTCATATCCCGCAATAATAACTTCATTATTCCGACTTCCGCATAGCGGATTGCCTTCGGACTATTTCTAAATTTAACCTTACAATAATGAAAAAAATTTACTCCATTGCAATTCTATTGCTATTTTTATGCGTTAGTAATTCTTTTGCGCAAAAACTTTATGATGACAAAAATATCCTTTCCAACACTCACGGGAAAAGATTATATCTTACAAGTAACTTCGGTGAAGAAGCTATGGATTTCCTGAGCTATAAAAGAAATGACTCAGTGGGCATTACAGAATTTAAAATGAATCTTGCGGGAGATTACAGACAGTGGAAGTTTGATGAAAAATGGCTTCTTGCAGGTTACGCTAAAGGCGATTTTTTAAGAATATGGTCTAAGACTCCGCAGGGTCCTGATACAGGAAACTTAGGGTTCTCACGTTTTACAGCATCTGTATACGCAGCAGCAAGTTATTATATTAAGCCGAATAAATTTTATGTGACCGGCGCAATCGGCGGCGGTTATGATTTGTTTAAGCTTGATAGAGATTTTCAGGAAGTTGAACACAGAGATACAAGTGTTTCAAGCTCAGCTGTATGGGGAGCAATCGGTTACGGAAGAATTAACAACAGACAGGTTGTAGAGTATGCTTACGACTTCGATGAGGCACTTGTAAAAAGAGGTATTATAGATAGAAGCATGGATGATAAAACATTAAGAGAAATCTCAGGCCTGCTATATCAGCAAAGGGACGGGATGTACCTTGATAAATATGAAGATGATGAATTTATCGAGCTCTTCGGTGATATAGAAAAAACTCTTTTGAATGCAGGATATATTTCCGGCTGCCTTGATGCAAGAACATCGATTGAACTATACGAGATATTAAGAAACACCAGCAAGAAATTTGTTTTCTATCCGAAGTATGCAGGATATCAGGTACAGGCACAGCTTCAATATCAGCTTTCTAATATTGAAAAGAGTAAAACACACGAACACTACGCATCGTTCTCCGGCGCGTATGCAATAAATATGAATAAGAAGACAAATGTAATGCTCTCAGGATTTTTCTCTATTCCTTTAGATACTATGGCAGTGGGCAGCGATTTAAAATCAGGCAGCAATCCTGAAAATGCATTCCAGAATTATCTTCTGTTCCTTCCTGATAGAAATAATCTTGATTTCTTCAGTGAGTATTACGGCACAGGTGTATTTGGCAGCAGATATGTTCCGGGCTTACAAAGTCTTGCAGGTGTAAGAGCCGATGTATTTTATAATATCAGCTCAGTTGCAGGCGTTCAGGCAAATCTTTTATTAAGCAACAGATTTTTTAAATACGCAGATTCAAAACCACACGTAGGTTTAGTGGCAAGGTTTGATTACAACATTTACAGTCAGTTATTCTCCTATGTAAAAGGCTCGTTGATTGCAGAAAAAGGCGTTCCGCCGGCGTATGTATTCGGGATAGGATTCGGTTACAGAGTATTCTAAGATGTAAGTAAAATTTTCTTTCGATAAAAGCTCTTCTGTGTATGCGGGAGGGCTTTTATTTTTTTATATTCTTCCCATAGGAAAGCACGCCAAAGTTATATTTGCTTCGCAGTAAATCTATCTTCTCAACAAGATTTTTTTCTTTGTCGACATCAGTGAATAATTCTTCCTGATAGGTATTATCCGATTCTTCAAGCTCGGAAAACTTCACTCCAAGAAGTCTTATTTTTCTTCTTCCTGCCATCATCATTTCAAGCAGCCTTACTGCATCATCGTAATAATCCTTCTCCATGTTCGAATACTTAGTACGTGTAAATGATTTCTGGTTTACTTTAAAATCTGTATACTTAATTTTTACTGTAATCGTTTTTGCTACAGTGTTTTCCTGACGCAATCTGTAGCAGGCTTTCTCCATAAGTGAATAAAGCTCAGATTTTAAAAATGTCATATCATTCGTATCTTCCCAGAAAGTATTTTCCTTCGATAAAGATTTCCTGTCGTCTTCTCCTTCAAAATTTACTTTATCAGATGTCTGCGCATTTGCAACATTGAACAAAAAATCAGTGTGCATACCAAGCGATTCATAAAAATCTTTTTCGTATTTAAGTATATCTCCTATGAGATTAATACCGTACTTTTTTAATCTGATTTGCGATTGCTTCCCGACTCCCGGTATATTTTCTATTGGCAAATTTTTTATAAAATCTTTTTCTTTGCCGAGAGGCATAACGGTAAGTCCGTCAGGCTTCTGTATTTTTGAAGCCATCTTAGCGCAGAGCTTTGTCGATGCTACACCTATTGTTGCAGTGATATCGAGAGTATTTTTAATTTCTGCTTTTAATTCATTGGCAAGCTTTATATAATCATTTTTATATGCATGAAGAACGTCGGTAACATCCATAAATGCTTCATCAACGCTCACGGGCTGAACCATCGGAGTATATTTATAAAAAATATCGCGAACCTTTTTTGAATAATCCGAATACAATCCACGAGTGCTTCGGATATAATTTGCTTCAGGACATAACTGAATTGCCTTACCCATTGGCATTGCAGTGCGGACACCTTTAGCCCGGGCAAGATAATTCGGGCACATAACAATTCCCCTCTTATCTTCCTTATTGCCTCCGACAATAAGCGGCCACCCGCGAAGCTTCGGGTTTACCGCTTCCTCGCACGAAGCAAAAAAAGCATCCATATCTATATGAAAAATTATTCTCAATTTTAATTATTCTTTGCTTTCTTACCTTCTAAAATTTTCTTAAACTCTTTTGCATCTCTCTCCGCAACTTTCTGCTGAAATTCTTTTATCTTGTATTCGAATTTCTGCTCGAGATTCATTGTGAATGATTCTTTATTCAGATAACTTATGCCTGTAAAATTTTTGCTTTCGAAAAAGTCTAAAAATATCTCAGGCTTTTTAGAATCGGTATAGTGATAGTCAATCATGCAGTTTAGTAATACAACTTCCTTTAAATTTTCAACTAAGTCAGATACAATTGAGGAAAATTTTATTGTACTCTTGTTATCTGTAATTTCACTCTGAGGAAAAATCCATAAGAATTTTGAACTGTCTTTCAAATAATTTGCGATAGAAATTACTTCGGTTTGAATATTCTCTTCTTTTAAATTAACTACTCCGAGTTTTTCGAAATTTTTGTTTAATTTCTCTTTGCCTGTAATTAAATAGTAAGCATCGATTTTAAAATATTCGAGGCATAGAAAAATTGCAAGGCTTGCATCCCACCAATTAGAATGATTTGAACAGAATATTACAGGTATATTATTTTTTTGTGACTGAGAGATTACATTAACTGCGTTTTCAAAATTTTTTACATTAATTCCTGCAAAATTCTTCTTAAAATTATGATAGAAATATTGCTTGTATAAAAAATTATCAAACTTACTTTTAGGGGAGAATATCACAGAGATAACATTAACGGTTTATATCAATTTTTAATACCCTATTGCCTTGCCGTATCCTCTTCTATCCGAGTGACCTGTAAAACTTCCGTCTTCGTCAAATAAAATTCCCTCAACTCTTCCGAACTCAGGAATTTCTTTAAGAGTATATCCAATCGTTTTCAAAACATCTTTCATATCTTTATCAAACACATCTTTTTCGATTTGAATTTCATCGGGCAGCCACTGATGATGAAAACGAGGCGCATCTATAGCATCATTAATGCTCATATTAAAATCAATTACATTTATAATTGTCTGCAATACAGAGGTAATAATTCTTCCGCCGCCGGGAGAACCGACTACCATGAACGG
>JBHEKU010000037.1:0-4267 GCA_041859205.1 Ignavibacteria bacterium
TTACCGACACTAAAACAGGTAAATGGGCTGTTCTTTCCGATATTCTTGGTGATGAAGATCACCTTGGTGATATGGACTTTAAAGTAACAGGAACCCGCAACGGAATTACTGCTACACAGATGGATATTAAGGTTGACGGACTTTCTTTCGAAATCCTATCAAGCGCGCTTGAGCAGGCAAAGAAAGGAAGAATGCATATTCTTGATGTTATGATGAATACGATTTCCGAACCACGTGAAGATTATAAACCTCACGCTCCACGTATCGTTAGAATCGAGATTCCTAAAGAACTTATCGGTGCTTTAATTGGCCCCGGTGGAAAAATCATTCAGGAGATTCAGCGTGAAACAGCTACTGTTATCACAATCGAAGAGGTTGATAACAAAGGTATTGTTGATGTATCAGCTGTTAACAAAACTGCTATCGATGCTGCAATGGCTAGAATTCAGAGAATTGTTGCCGTACCTGAGATTGATAAAGTTTATAAAGGGAAAGTCAAAGCAATCGTTGCATTTGGAGCATTTGTTGAAATTATCCCCGGAAAAGAAGGCTTACTTCATATTTCTGAAATAGAATGGAGACGCTTAAACACCGTTGATGAAGTTCTTAAAGAAGGAGATGAAATCGAGGTTAAACTAATCGATATCGATCCAAAAACCGGAAAACTTAAACTTTCCAGAAAAGTTCTTCTTCCAAAACCAGAACAGAAAGCATAATACTTTTGTACTCGATATTAGGCGCAGAACTTATTGTTCTGCGCTTTTTTTATGCTTTTTTACTTATGCTCTCAAGAATCAAAAAGTGAATGAAAAGGCATTTCAGCGCATCCCCATAAACAATTCACATAACATAATTAAAACAATAAAAATCCGCATTCATTTTTTGAAATTCTTCTATCTTTGCTTTCCACCTCGTAATTAATTCACGAAAAAATAAAATGATAAAAAAGTTAATCATACCTGCTATGGCAATATTTTTTTCCGCCTGTTCTAATCAGCAAATGCAGTATCCTGAAACTGTTAAAGATGGTACTGTTGATACATATTTCGGTACAACTGTAGCAGATCCTTATCGTTGGCTTGAAGATGACAAATCCGAACAGACCGGAAAATGGGTAATAGCGCAAAATGCAGTTACAGATTCATTTATGGCAGGAATTCCCTTCAGATCGAAAATACAGGAAAGACTTACTCAATTGTGGAATTATTCACGTATGAGCAATCTGCAAAAAAGCGGTGAATATTATTTCTATGGTTTTAATACCGGTCTTCAGAACCAGGATGTAATTATGTATAAGAAAAATCTGAATGATGAAGGACAGGTATTTCTTAACCCCAATTCATGGTCTGATGAGGGAACAGTTGCTCTTACAGCATTCTCTCCTTCAAACGATGGAAAATATGTTGGTTATGGAAAAGCTGTTGCCGGTTCAGACTGGAATGAGTTTTTTGTTAAGGAAATTGATGGATTAAAAGACCTTACAGACCATCTTAAATGGATAAAATTCAGTGATATTGCATGGTACAGAGATGGTTTCTTTTATAGTCGTTTCAATGAACCTAAAGAAGGTGATGATCTCAAAGTTGAAAATCTTAACAATAAGGTTTATTACCATAAAGTAGGCATGCCTCAATCATCTGATGTACTTATTTTTGAAGATACAGAACATAGTGGATGGAGTTTTAGTCCTTCAGTGAGTGATGATGAAAAGTATCTGTTGATCTCTGTAATTGAATCTACCAGCGGAAATGCTTTATATGTGAAGGACCTGACCAAGAAAAATTCAGAATTTGTAAAGCTTGTTGATAACTTCGAGAATGACTTTTCATTCGAAGGAAGCATTGGTAACCAGATTTTTCTTCACACAAATTATAAAGCTCCAAAATACAAGCTAATTAGTGTTGATATGGAAAATCCGGCATCTTCTGCATGGCTTGATATAATTGGAGAAAATCCTGATCAGGTATTGGAAAACTGCAGTTTTGCAGGGGATAAAATTGTTGCTAAGTATCTGAAAGACGCACGAAATCTGTTATCTGTTTATAGTGCAGATGGTAAATACCTGAATGCTATAGAGTTACCTGGGATCGGAACAGTTTCATTCTTTAACTCAAAATCACTTCAAAACGAAGCTTTTTACCAATTCACTTCATTCAATTATCCAGCAAGTATATTTGAGTACAATGTTGAAAGTAGTGCTTCAGAGCTCGTATTTACGCCTGATGTAGATTTTAAATCTGAAGATTATATTACTGAACAGGTATTCTACTCAAGTAAGGACGGCACAAAAATCCCAATGTTTGTAGTGCATAAAAAAGGTATTCCTATCAATGGTACAAATCCTACTCTTCTATATGGTTACGGTGGATTTAATATTACCATGTCACCGGGATTCTCAATTAGAAATGTAATCTGGCTTGAAAATGGAGGGGTTTATGCTGTTGCAAATCTCAGAGGTGGAGGAGAATATGGAGAAGAATGGCATCAGGCTGGAACCATACTTAAAAAGCAAAATGTTTTTGATGATTTTATCGCAGCTGCTGAATACTTAATTGCAAATAAATACACAAAACCTGAGAGATTAACCATTTTTGGCGGGTCGAACGGTGGACTTCTAGTTGGAGCCGTTGCTAATCAAAGACCGGATTTATTTGCCGTTGCTATTCCTGCTGTTGGAGTTATGGATATGCTTCGCTATCATAAGTTTACTATTGGAAGATATTGGGCAACCGACTATGGCACTAGTGAAGATTCGGTTCATTTTAACTATTTAATGTCGTATTCACCATTACACAATATTAAGAAAGGCATAAAATACCCAGCAATTCTTGTTACTACCGGTGATCATGATGACCGTGTCGTTCCTGCTCATTCATTTAAATATATTGCAACTCTTCAAAATACCTACAAAGGGAAAAACCCTGTATTGATCCGGATTGAGACTAATGCCGGACATGGTGCTGGCAAGCCTGTTTCAAAAACTATAGCTGAAGTTGCCGATATGTGGGCTTTTGCTTTTTATAATTTGAAATTCGAGCCAAACTACGGGAAATAATATTTATAATTTGCTGTTTTTCCTTAATGGGAAATGGGATACAATTATATAGTCATAGAGGGAAATATTGGTGCGGGTAAAACAAGTCTTGTAAAAAAGATTGCAGCCGATATTAATGCAGGAATGATCCTCGAGCGATTCGCTGAGAATCCATTCCTGCCTAAGTTCTATGAAGATAAAGAAAGGTATTCTTTCCCGGTTGAGCTTTCATTTCTCGCCGATCGTTACCAGCAGTTGAAGGAAGAGTTAAGCAACCGGCAATTGTTTTCCAGTTTGTTGATTGCCGACTATTATTTTTCAAAATCACTAATTTTCGCGAGAAACACATTGAAAGATGATGAATATAATCTGTATCGACAGTTGTATGATATAATTCATCAACATTTGCCAATTCCCGATTTATATGTGTATTTACATGTGCCAATCGAGAAATTAATGAAGAATATTAAGAAAAGGGGTAGAGAATACGAGCAAAACATTGAAGAATCCTACCTTTTGCAGATTCAAAATGGTTATTTTGATTACATTAAGTCGAAAGAAAACTTTAAAATACTGCTAATTGATGGATCTAATATTAATTACATCAATAGTGAAGATGATTACATAAGAGTTAAGAATTGCATCTTTAATCATCAATATCCCATCGGAATAAGTCGCGTAATTTTATAGTATTTACGCCATAAATGAGGGATAATACTTTGTTTTTATGAAAAAACTTTTGTAGATTTGCATGTGTTTTAAGAAACAGAATATTTTTACCTTTAAACTAATATCCAGATCATTATGAAAAAATTGACTTACCTGGCACTTTTCGTGTTTACAGCACTCGCAATGAGCAGTTGCGGTGGTATAAACAAAATGAAAGAAATGTCTGCTAAAGATTTCTATAAAGTTACTCCTGAAGTACTTGAAGAAAATGGAGATCAGGTAGCTATGAAAATTGACGTGAAATATCCCGCTAAGTTTTTCAACAAGAAAGCTATCCTTACAGTTACCCCTGTTTTGAAATACGAAAAAGGAGAAACTGCTTTCCCAGCAAAAGTTTTCCAGGGTGAAAGCGTTGAAGCTAACAATCAGAAAATTCCTTTTGCAACAGGTGGTACTGCTAGTATCGCTGGAACAGTTCCTTTTACTGAAGATATGACGAAATCAGAACTTGTAGTAAAAGTTGAAGCTGAACTTAAAGGCAAAAAAATTCCTTTTGGTGAATAT
>JBHEKU010000145.1:0-3437 GCA_041859205.1 Ignavibacteria bacterium
CGCAGGTCCCGATTTCATCGGGACGCGGCGCCACAATTCCAAAATTTTTCTCTATACCTACTAATAGGGAGAATTACTTTGATTAAGAATTAAAGGACAGTTATTTTTGAAGAGTGATTTTTTTGAATTCAGAGAGCAGAATACAGATGGCAGATTTTTAAGAGGAATTTGGGACTCGTTATTGAAACAAGAATCCGACTATTTTCCGACTTTTTGAAATATAAAAAAGTGGTAACTATATATATGTTGGGACAGGAACAAAAAATTCCTCCCTTGAGGGAGGTGTCGAGCAAAGCGAGACGGTGGGTGTTCGTTCAAACACCCCTCCCGACCTGCGGTCGGACTCCCCTCAAGGGGAGAATAAGTTGTCCAAAGAAGTATATAGTTACCTTAAAAATTACTGATGTTGTTTTTACAATACTGATGAAAATAAAATCCGACCAAAATCCGACTAATTTTAAATAGCGAAATAGTGAATTGTGAAATAATGAATATATAATCTGGAACTCGTAATTCGTAACTCGTAATTGAAGTTAAAACCCGACTTTTTTCCGACTTTTTAAAAATAAAAAGTTAACGACGTTGTTTTTACAATACTTAAGAAAATAAAATCCGACCAAAATCCGACTAATTTTAAATTTTGAAAGTGAATAATGAAATAGTGATTATATAATTTGTAACTTGTAATTCGCACCTCTTAATTGATACTCAATATTAACTACTCAATATTATAAAAATGAAAATCTACTCTTGGAATGTTAACGGTATAAGAGCTATCCAGAACAAAGGCTTTATGGACTGGTTTACAAAATGCAAAGGCGATATTATCTGTCTGCAGGAAACCAAGGCGCATGCCGAGCAGCTCTCTGATGAAGTCAAGAACATAGGAAAATACAAATCATACTGGTTCTCCGCAGAAAAAAAGGGGTACTCAAGCGTTGCGACGTATTGTCTTCAGCCGCCTGTAGATGTCAAGCTTGGCTTTAATCACTCAATTTTTGATAATGAGGGCAGAGTAATAATCACCGAATACAAAAAATTTGTGCTCGCAAATGTGTACTTTCCTAACGGCGGACGCGGACCGGAAAGAGTAAAATACAAACTCGATTTTTATGATGCGCTTTTTTATTACCTGCAAAAAAATTACAGGGAAAGAAAAGGTGTTATCGTTACGGGAGATTTCAATACCGCTCATAAAGAAATTGATATTGCCCGTCCTAAAGAGAATGTAAAAAATTCAGGCTTCATGCCGATTGAAAGAGAATGGATTGATAAACTTTTAAATCTCGGCTATGTAGATATATTCAGAACGTTTAATCAGGAACCTGAGCAGTATACTTACTGGGATCAGTTCACAAAAGCTCGCGATAGAAATGTCGGCTGGCGTATCGATTATTTTATGGTGAGCGAAGATATTGTAAAACATGTGAAGGCAGCGGAAATTCATGCCGATGTTTACGGAAGCGACCACTGCCCTATTTCAATTACAATTGACTTAAATTAAAATGAGAGCATTAGTATTAGAGAGAATTGGAAAGCCTGAAGACTTAAAAGAAAATTTAGTCGTTAAAGAAATCGAAAAACCTCTTCCGAAAGAAAATGAAGTTTTAGTAAATGTAAAATATGCTGCGCTTAATCACCGCGATTTATTTATCACTCAGGGATTATATGCAGGAATAAAAGCTCCGATTATATTAGGTTCAGACGGCGCAGGAGTTATTGCAGATGATAACGGTTCTGTTTTTAAAGAAGGTGATGAAGTTATAATAAACCCTACTATTGACTGGGCAAGTGGTAATGATAAAAGTGAGGATTTTCAAAATAAAAATTTTAAAATACTCGGTCTGCCTGATAACGGAACTTTAGCTGAATATGTTTGCATCCCTGCAAAAAATGTTTATAAAAAACCGGTTCATTTAAGTTTTAAAGAAGCAGCGGCAATTCCTCTTGCCGGGTTGACTGCATACAGAGCATGTTTTGTAAAAGGCAATATATCTAAAGGTGATAACGTTTTAATTACCGGAATCGGCGGCGGAGTTGCAACGTTGGCTTTGATATATTCTCTTGCTGCCGGAGCAAATGTATTCGTTGTTTCAGGCTCAAATGAAAAAATCGAGTTTGCTATTAAGCACGGAGCAATAGGTGGAATAAATTACAATGATGAGAATTGGGAAAAAAGATTCAAAGAAATTCATCCTAAGATAAATGTAGTTATTGATGGTGCAGGCGGAGAAACATTGGCTAAAAGTCTTGATATATGTACTGAAGGCGGTACGATTGTTTCTTACGGTGCAACATCAGGAGCTGTTAAAAATTTTGAGATGAGAAGAATATTCTGGAAGCAGTTAAAGTTGTTTGGGACTACTATGGGCTCCGATAAAGATTTTTTAGATATGTTAACTTTTATAGAACAGAATAAAATTATTCCGATTATTGATAAAGAATTTGATTTAGATTACGGAGCAGACGCATTTTTTCGAATGAATAGAAAAGAACAGACAGGGAAAATAATTGTGAAAATTTAAAGACAAATGTCTTGATTGTTTGGACAAATGTCTTTATATTGAATTGTGGAAAAGGAAAAGAACAAATATCAAAAGGAAAAAATAATAACAGAGTACAGCCTTGAAACTTCAGACTTACCCAGCATTGTTGCAGAATCAGGGGCAGGGGTTTATGCCTCTACCTTCTTCGATTTCGCCGACGCTTCAGGGTACTCAAAAGATATACTGGCTAATATGTTAAATATCTCTGTTAAAACTTTAATGCGCTACCGAAATAGCCGAACCCGTATGAATCCTCAAAACAGCGAACATCTCATAAAGCTGTTTGCGTTATATCGAAAAGGTATTCAGGTTTTTAATAGTATTGTTTCCTTTAATAGATGGCTTGAAAAACCAGCATATGGCTTAGGCGGAAATATTCCATTTAACTACTTAAATACTATCTCAGGAATTGATTTAATACTCGAAGAGCTTACAAAAATTGAGTACGGAGATTTAGCTTAGATAATGCTTGTCTACAGAATTTGTCTGGAAAAATGGTCAAAGGAATTAAAAGCTTCAGGTGCAGGAGGAAGATGGAATTCTAAAGGAAGATTTGTGATCTATACAGCTGCTACAAGAGCATTAGCTTGTCTTGAAAATATTGTTCACAGAAGCGGTGAAGGACTAAATAATAATTTTAAGGTACTGACAATTGAGATTCCACCCTCAGTAAAAATAAGTGAAATCCGGGTTAATATTCTTTCCAAAGATTGGTATGAATTTGCAAAATATAGTTACTGCCGAAATATCGGAGATGAATGGATTACAAAAAATGAAACAGCGATTCTGAAAGTACCGTCAGCTATAATTCCTGCTGAAAGCAATTACCTGATTAACCCTTCTCATAAAGATTTTAAAAAGATAAAAATCTTAAGATGTGAAGATTTTAAT
>JBHEKU010000322.1:0-2872 GCA_041859205.1 Ignavibacteria bacterium
CGGTATCATTTTAAGAAAATATTTCAGCTGAAAATCTTTAGAATCAAATACTACGTTTACAGGTGTAGATGAAAAACTTGCAGAGGAAGTATCTCCACCTAAAGGATTCGCATAAGGCATATTTGCCTTAAGAGTTAAAGTACCTTTGCTGTCAGTTGCATTTTTTAAGACAGCATTTAAATCTGCAATTTGATTTTCATATTTAAAGTCCGTTCTCATGCTGCCAAAAAGAGTATCACCGTAGACCAGTGAATCAGCAATTATTCTTCCATCTACAACCGGATTATTTTTATCTCCTTTGAAATTAATTACGAGCTCTTTAATTGAGACTCCAAGAGGGTTATCGGATTTTCTTACAATATTTGTTGTATCAGACGCTTCAATAATTGCAAAAACTTCCGATAGCATCAGATTCTGAGATTCAATTTTTAAATCACTGCTGCCTTCCATAGCATAATCACCTGTAATGTTTAAAACAGCTCCTCTGCTTTGAATAGCAAACTGTTCAAAGCTGACTTTTTCATGAGGAGTATAATTGATTACCCAGTTATTACGGTTTGTTGCATGATAATTTCCGTAATCTACTTTTATTGAATCGATAGTCGTTTTAATATCAGAGCCGGCAAGATTTATATTTCCGTTCATGTATACTTTTCTCAATGAATCCTGTTTAGCAAAAAGATTTATTTTCCCTTCTGAATTGGCAAGATTGAATTTCATAATTAAAGAGTCAACTGTGTTTCCTCCAAAATTTATATAGTCGCCGTTTGCATTAAAATTTAAATCAATTGAACTTAAGCTGTTTTCAGGATTAAGTAAGGTATAATGATTTTTAAAATCGATATCACTGATAAAATCTTTTAGAATAATTGCTGTATCCTGATATATAAAGTTCTTTACATTCACTTTTGTAAATGATACAAACTGACCGCTTGTATTCGTCATTTTGCCGTTTACCATACCATCAAACTGCATTCCGAAAGGATAAAATATTTTATTAGCTTTTGCCGAATCAAGAATTTTCAAATCATAAGTTAAGTCAAAGTCATCTTTAGACGTAAAAGTTGGGGGAGTTAAAGCAGCAGGGCTGTTTTGCATGAGTGAATCCATTGCAAGTTTTTTCCCAATGCCGTCTGAAACAACAGCTATATTATGCATTATTACTTTTGTAATTGAAGCAATGTTCATTGTTCCGTTAGCATCAAACTGTAGAAAATCCGTCTTTGCTTTTATAAGAGCGTTGCCGCCGCCGTTTTTTATATTTAAAGTAAGCGGAGTTTGCGGAATTTCATAATTAGCAAAATAAGAATTCTCAATATTAAAATTAAAGTCACCGTTAATATTTTCTAAGCTTGCTCCACGTCCGTTAATATCGAAGGAAAGATTAAGATTACTTTTATCTTCAGTTTTTTTTGTAAGAGCCGCTAAGTTAAATCTGCTTACATTTCCTTTTAAAACATAGACAGGATTTTTCATATTTGCAATATTTACTCTTCCGGCAGCGGAAACATTACCCATGGAAGAAACATGCCGGACGTTAAGCTTAATATTATTTCCTGAAGTATTTATCTTCCCGATAGAGGTACTTATATCATATCCTGCAAAGGTTGAACGTGTTATGTTATAATTTACGTTTGCTCTCATTCTATTAAGCGCAAAACCTGTCCCGTCAAACTCAGCCGTAATATTCAGCTTGCTGTTAAGGGAATTATCTTTTAATATTTTCCCTAGATTAAAATTAGAAGTCTGGATTTTCCCGGAATAATTTTCTTTATCTAAATCAAGATTAGCATTCCCGTATGCTCCGCCTGCATTTGCAGTATTGACATCGAACTTTGAATAAAAATTTGTGAATGTTCCTCTGTAATCTATATTGCCGTAAACTTTGCCAACCTGTTCATAATCCTTTATCGATTTATCATAATAAACTGCTAACACATCTGAAGGATTTACAGCAAGATTATCGACTTTAACATCTATGTACATACTATCAGGTACATCAAGATGCTGAACTCTGCCTTTTACATTAATATATGAGTCAGGAAGTTTTACCGTAAGATCATTAACATATAAATCGCCGTATTTACCTTTGGCATTTAATGAAACATTCACTACGCTATCAAGCATATCTACTGAGGGGAGGAAATATTTTAAATCTTTAAAATTAAATTTATCAATTTTTATATCTGCTTCAATATTTTTATTGTAAAAATCATTGAACGAATTGCTGTCAAAAGGATTAAAGCTTTGCAGCTTTAACTTATCAAATTTTATATTTGAGATATCAGTTACGAGGTTAAAATTCCACACATCGGTAATAGTGTCTTTAATGTTAATTCCTGCATCAAAGTTAAAATGTTTTAATTTAAAATCTGAGTTTGTATTAAAAGAAAAATTCTTCATGCTCACATTTTTATAATCGGTGAAGTAATCCGCAGTCAGTTCTAATTCAAGGTTTGCTGCAAGAAGATTATTGAAATCAAACTCGCGTGTAAATTTTACAGGTCCGGGAATGGAGTCTCCGGAAGTTTTAAAAGTACCGTTTTCAATCTTGAATTTTTTTACAGAAATACCCCAGTCAAAAGCAGATGTTGAAGTATCGTTCGGTTCAGTTGATGAGCTAAAGAGTTTTGTAAAATTCCAAACAAGACTATCGGAATCTTTTACTTTAGTTAAATTAATAGTAGGAGAGTTAAGAACTAAATAATCGAGACGGATTTCTTTATTAAGTAAACCCCATATATCATACTTCAGCGTTATATAAGAAAATTTCAAAAGTGTATCTTTCTCTGTAACTATTGTTCCTTTATCTATAACTAATCCTTTGAGAATATTTCCCTGAAGAGATTCAACATGAATTGAAGAATTTTTT
>JBHEKU010000330.1:0-20152 GCA_041859205.1 Ignavibacteria bacterium
GCAAATAAATCAGTCGGCGCGCTTGCAATAGCAGCACCATTTACCTTTATTCCAAGGCTCTCAAGTTTATTTAGAAATACAAGTGTGCAATAACTTCCCTGCGACCATCCGCTGAGATATAATTCACCCATATTTATTCCCAAAGCTTTCGTTACATATTGCGCAGCCTTATACATATCAAGACATGCCTGCTGAGTGCTTGCTTTTACTGTGTAGCTGTCCGTTTCATCAGAGCTGCCCTTTCCAAAATAATCTGCGGCAATTAAGATATAACCGTTACCTGCAAACTGCGCGACTTCAATACGTGTCTCGTATGAATTTTCAAGCTGTGAAGGTACTTCATATTTTGTAAAAACTGTTCCATGCTTATATGAAACTACGTGCATGGTTGTATTTCCTGTTTCAGGTATTGCAATTAGTCCTGAGGCAGTAGTTGGTTTATTATTCTGCTCAGGTATAACGGATTCATATAGAACTTTGTACAGCTTTACAGAATATTTCGGCTGCGGATACTCCTGTTTGAACGGAGCAAATTCTGCAAGCTCTGTTGTAAATATTTTATTCAGTCTTGCTACATCATACGTACCAATATACTGATACATAACATCTGCGCTAACGGAAGTATACTCACTTCTTTCTTGCGCAGAGGCACTATTAAAATTTAAAATCATAAATGTAAGTAGAATTGTGGATAGAATGGTTTTCATAGGAAGTCCGGTGGTTTAGTTTATATTTATTAAAATTTGCATAGAAATTTATATCATAAACCAAGCCCTTGATTTACACTTGAGAGAATTAAGTAATTCTCATTTGTTATACTGCTTTATTTTATTGGTGTACTTTAATTAATAGCAATTAAGATGCCAAAGATAATGGAGATGAACATCAGGAAGTATAATATGAGTAAGCTGGATGATATTAGAGAAGTGTGAAAATAAAAAACCCCTGCCGGAAGGATAGCAGAGGTTTCGGAATGTTATGAAGACTAAACTAATGATAAATATTTTTCTTTAATGACTTCAAAGTGCCATCTCTGATGACCGGGCATTATAAATCCTATTGAAGCAATTGAATATGGTCCCTTAAATCCTTCACCGGTTCTTAATAACACTTCATACGGGAAAGATTGAAAGAGTGTTTTTGCAGATTCGTGTGTTGACTTCAGTTCGTTTATCAAATCCTCCAATGTGCGCTCCCCTGCTTTAGCTGAATTCGCATAATCATCTTCGGGAAATGAAGGCACTCGCTGCACGTCTCCGCGAGCAAATACAAGTGCCCTGTAAGAAAATATTCTTTCAGTGTCAATAAGATGCTGAAGAATATCTTTTATGTTCCATTTGCCGGGTTCATAAGTTTTGTTTCCGATTTTTTTCCATTCTTCCAATGGAATTTCATTCAGTTCATCAATACTTGTCTGCATCGCCTGTATAATATCTACATCATCACACTTTTTAATATATCTGTCGAAGTATTCCGGTAACTCTTTTAATTCTGATAATTTCATTTTAAACATATTTATTAATTTTATAAATTATTTTTTTCTGTTTCTATCCAGTGATTGATTTTATTTTCAAGTACTCTTAATGGTACACTTCCCGCAGATAAAACCTGTTCGTGAAACTGCGCAATATTAAATTTCGCTCCGAGCTCTTTCTCAGCTTTGTTTCGCAGTTCAAGAATTTTCAACTGCCCGATTTTATATCCTAATGCCTGCCCGGGATTTCCCATGTATCTTTCAATCGAGGACTCAACCATTGCATCATCAATCGGTGTGTACGCTTTCATATAATCCATTGCCTGCTCGCGAGTCCAGCCCTTCATGTGAAGACCGACATCAATCACAAGCCTCGTCGCTCTTAACATATCAAAGCTTAACATTCCGAGATACTGATACGGGTCCTTATATAATCCTAATTCTTTTCCCAGCGCTTCAGCATACAATGCCCAGCCTTCTCCCATACCTACGTACCATACAAGCTGCCTTATTGCAGGAAGATTTGTATCGTTCATTTGCCAGTCTCCCTGATAGTGATGCCCGGGCACACCTTCATGGACAAATAAAACTTCATCTGCATAGATATTATATTTTTCAGGATCAGGAATCGGCACGTAAAACACACCCGGTCTTGAGCCGTCAAACGGTCCCGGCATATAAAACGGCTGGCTTGTGGCTTCATAGTACGGCGCCATTCTTTCAATTTTCATTTCTCTCTTCGGAGCTCTTGTAAATAATTTTGATAGCGCAGGTTTTATACTCTCATTTATTTTTTCAAACCGCGCAAGAACTTCTTCACGAGTTTTAAAAGGCATCAGGTCTTTATTCGTTTTTACATCTGCTAAGAATTCTTTTAATGTTCCTTTAAACCCTACCTGCTCTTTTATTTTTTCCATCTCAATTGCAATTCGCGCCACTTCCTTTTCTCCTATAGAATAAATCTCATCGGGAGTTAATTCAGTCGTCGTATTCAGTTTCACGCAGTATGCATAATATTCTTTTCCCATTGGTATATCGCTTACTCCCGCCGTCTCTCTGCAGTTCGGTACGTATTCATTTTTCAGAAACTCAGTCATTCTTTTATAGGCAGGTATCACTCTTTCACCAATTAATTTTTTGTATACTGCGGTCAGTCTCTCCTTATCCTGTTCATTAAAGTCCTTAGGAAAATTTTTGATAGGAGTATAAAACTGATGCTCTTCGACTGTTCCTTTTGTAATTTCATCAAACTGCGGGATCATCTTCACTGCAAGGACTTTCGGTAATACATATCCTTCTTTAATTCCGGTCTTCATGTTAGCAATCGCAGAATCTATCCATTCAAGATATTCGTCAAGACGTTTTGTCCAGTTATCATAATCCTGAACTGTTTGGAACGGCTGCGAGCCGCTTCCATCTGCCATCTGAGGAACAAATAAATGCTGGGAGAAGATCTGATTTATCGGCATCAGATAATCTTTGAACTTCAATCCTTCAAGCCCCATCTCACACTCCCATTGAATTACGTCATAGTTAAGCTTATCTTTTTCAGATAAGCTTTCGCGATTGATTTTTTCAAGTCTCTCCTTATACTTTCTGTGAAATTTTTTCAATCCATTCATTACTTCCTGTGAAATGTAGTTCGGCCATTGGTCATTATATCGGTTATCACCTATCGATGTTGCCGTAAGAGGAAATATTTTTAGATTTTCCTCATAGTAGTCATCAAGCAACTGGTCCAACGCTGATTTATCTACAGGATTCGATTTAATTTCTTCTTTCACTTCTTTTATTGCATTCATTGATGCTCCCGTTGAAAAGCAAAATGCTAACGCTATTATAAAAAATAATTTGGATAGATTTGTTTTCATATTTAATATTATTAAAAATTTTAAAATTCTTTTATACAGCCAATGTTTTATTTTCATTATTCATTATTCTGAAGATCTGCCGTGAGCTTAGCAGTCTGCACTTTCTCGCAATCTGAGATTTTGATATATCAGGATTTTTGCTCAGCGTTTTTATTTTTTCTTTTCTTAATACTGTTACATAATTTTTCACAGTAATCCCCGTCTCTCTTTTAAATACTCTTGTGAAATTTCTATCACTCATGTTGGCAATCTCTGCAAGCTGTATAAGATTTACTTTTTTATGAAGATTTGCATGCAGCCAGTCCTGAACTCTGTGTATTCCCGAATGCATGTGATTTCTAAACTCAAGCATTTCACTGTGCTGCTTCTGATTTCCCGTCCTTCTGTTATATACAACTAACTCCCTCGCTATAAGATGGGCAAAGTAGCTGCCTTTCAGTTCTTCTACAATGTGGAGTGTCAGATCTATTCCCGATGCAATACCTGCGCTTGTGTAAATTCCGTTGGACTCAGTGAATAAAATATTTTCAACCACATTTGCCATTGGATAAAGCTCCTGCAGATGTTCAGTAAGACTAAAATGTGTTGTGCACTTTATGTCATCCAGAAGACCTGCTGCTGCTATTGCAAATGCACCTGTGCATATACTGCAGATGTTAACGCCGATGCTATGAACATCTTTAATCCATCTCAGTAGTTTTTTTTCTTTTAAAAATTCTTCTGACGTCAGATAAGCTGAACTGGTTCCTGCGACAATTACAAAGTCTCCGCTGTTTACTTTTACTTCGGAAAAATTTTTCAGCTCGCCGATTGGCAGACCTGATGATGTAGAGAGTGGTTTATCTATCGAGCAGTATTCAATTTCAAATTCTGCTCCGAAGCTTCTTGATGCAAGTATTACCTGATTCGGTCCCGCAAGGTCCATAAGATGTAAATCCGGCAATACAAGAAAAATGAATTTTACAGCCATAGTTTTTAGATTAATTCTATACAAAATTACCTATAAATATAATACAATAATAGCCGTAAGAGAGACATTTTAAGCCACAATATTAAATCAAATAATCATTAATTCAAAATTACATTTATGCTTTTTATTAACTTTTTATCTTAGTTATATTCGTACCATAAAATTTCCGGAATGTCTAAAATCATCAATCGAAACAATTTCCTTTCAGGCATTTTAATAATAGCAGGCATCTTTTCTGCAGGCTTTGGTCTTAAAGGTTTTCTGCTGCCTAACCGCTTTCTCGATGGCGGCGTTACAGGTATATCTCTGATAGTAAACGAAATCACTTTTCTGCCGCTCTCACTGCTTATTGTAATTTTTAATATTCCGTTTATCATAATGGGATACAGGCAGATATCAAAATCGTTTGCCATCAAAACTTCATTTGCAATCGGCGGACTTGCGCTTTGCATCTGGCTCGTTCACTTCCCCGTTATCACTGCAGATAAACTTTTAATTTCTGTCTTCGGCGGAATTTTTTTGGGACTTGGAATCGGTCTGAACATCCGCGGAGGCGCAGTGCTTGATGGCACGGAAGTACTTGCAGTTTACATCAGTAAAAAATCCAGTCTTACTGTCGGAGAAGTTATACTTGTATTCAATCTTTTGATATTTTCGATGGCAGGATTTCTTTTCGGAATTGAAGTAGCACTCTATGCTATTCTCACATATATTTCTGCTGCTAAGTCAGTTGATTTTATTGTCGAAGGCATCGAGCAATACATCGAACTTACAATTATTTCCGAGCTAAGCGAAGAAATAAGATGTATGATAATAGATAAAATCGGACGTGGCGTTACCGTTTTTAAAGGCGGCAAAGGTTACGGCTCGCGCGGACAGAAGGAGCAGGACTTTGATATTTTATACACTGTTGTTACCAGGCTTGAAATACAAAAAATTCTGAATGAAATAGATAAGATAGATGCGAAAGCGTTTATTGTTCAGAGCGGTGTAACTGATACAAAAGGCGGCATGATAAAAAAACGCCCGCTGCATTAGGCTAACTATGTTCCCCTCCTTACCAAGAAAGGGTTAGGGGTGGTTTGTCATAATACATTACTTCACGCCATTGTTGGTCTCCTGACTAACACCCACTTTCTTAGTATACAAAACTAAAAATTTATATCATGTGTCAACACCTTTCCAAATAGACTTCCCTATTAGTAGTAATGAGTATAATTTGATTTCATTAAACTAAAATTCTTGTTAAATTATTCGCGGCTAATTGGAGTTATGAGTTATGAGTTATGAATGAAAATAAGACCATTTTTGCAATTAACAATTAACGATTAACAATTAACAGAAATCCGACTATTTTCCGACCAAATTAAAATAAAATTTTGCTGTATTGTTTTTACAATGTCGGAGAATAGAAAACCCGACTATTTTCCGACCAATTCATAAAATTAATAATTAGTAATTAATAATGAATAATTAAAACCAGACCTTTTTCCGACTATTTTCAAATAAAAGTAGCGATATAGTGGAATAACTTGTAATTCGTAATTTGGAATTCGTAATTGAAAAAGAATCCGACTATTTTCCGACTAAATCATCGGTTGAGATTTTCTAAAATCTACTCAAGAGTTCTATTTCAAGAGTTCTATTTAATGAGTATCATTTTTTTGGTAGTGGCAAAATCCCCTGCTTCAAGCCGGTAAAAATAAACTCCTGAAGTAAGGTGATTGCCGTTAAACTTAATTTCATAAGCTCCGGCTTTTATATTTTCATTATCCAATAATCTCTGAATTTCTTTTCCTGTTGCATCATAAATAATAATTGATAGGATTGATTCTTTTGGAATTGAAAAATTAATAGTGGTTGTTGGATTAAAAGGATTAGGATAATTCTGCTCTAATTTATATCCGTCAGGAACTTCAGTTGAAATTTGTTTAATATCAATTGTCTCAGAATAACTCCTGCGCCAGACTGACCATCCATAATTGCCTTCGAAAATATAACCGTTAGCAACAGCAAAACAGTAAACGGATGGAAGTGATGTTGGAGGAAATCCTTCGTTTTTAGTTTTCCACGTGGAGCCGTTATTGGATGAATAATAAACACCGCCATTATAAACTCCGGCAAACAGCTTGTTATCATAGGAGTAAACATTATTAACCAGCTTATTATTCAAAGCGGTAATTGTCCATGTGGCACCGAAATTAGTTGAGATGTAAACTCCGCTGGGGTTTTGATTATAAGTAGATGCATAAATATTCGTCCCCAGCACTGCAAACGAAGTTATAACTTTGTTATTCAATGAGCTTTGAGTCCAGTTAGCGCCGCCATTAGTAGAAATGTAAATTCCTTTAGGCGTAGAAGAGTTGTTTGTTCCCGCAAAAATGTAGTTACCGGAAATAGCGAGAGCAGTTACTCTCATGCCGCTAAGTCCGCTGGAATCCCATGTAGCGCCAAAGTTTGTTGATTTAAAAACACCTTTGCCCCAGGTGCCGGCATAGACAATATTACTGTTTGCAGCGATTGAATATACTTCTTTATCTCCGAGTGAAGTTCTTGTCCATGTATAACCGTTCATTGATGTATATACTCCGCTATCGTCAACAGATGCGTAGAATCTGTTTTCATTGAGAATCATACTACGGACTGTACCGTCGATGGTTTGATAAGTTAATTCGGAAGACCAGTCGTCTCCATTACTGGAGGTGTAAGAAACACCGTAAGCTCCTGTTGCAGCAAATAGAACTCCGTTGTTAAATACTAATGAATAAACAGTTTTATTGTCTCCGAAATTTTGAAATTTTCCTACCCACTGTGAGTGTGAGTTTTGGAAAATTAATAAGTACAATATTAAGAAAAACACTTTTGATTTCATATGAAGGTAATTAATATTTACTTCAAAGTAAAAGCGCAACTATAATATTGACTAGCAGAAAAGTAAAAGGAATGGCGTGTGTGACCGGAATAGAATTCCTGCCTGTTTGAAATTTAATGTATTATAATTGCAATTGAATTATAACAAATCCCAAACCATACAAAGTTAGCTTGTTCAATGAGCAATTGTAATACTAAACGGATTGCAGTTTCTTGATTTAAATTTTTTTAATATTAGTTTGAGAGGAAAAGAAAAAGCCCGTAACTGAAAACAGAAACGGGCTTAAGAATTGTGGAGCTAATGGCCAGAGTTGAACTGGCGACCTACTGATTACGAATCAGTTGCTCTACCAACTGAGCTACATTAGCAGAACATCTGTATTAATATCTGTACATATCGGATTTGTAAGGACCTTCTACAGTCACGCCGATATAATCTGCCTGCTCTTTTGTAAGAGTTTCAAGCTTTACACCTATTTTAGCCAGGTGAAGTCTTGCAACTTTTTCATCAAGATGCTTTGGCAATACATAAACTTTGTTTTCGTACTTTGAATGGTTTTCCCATAGTTCAAGCTGGGCAAGAACCTGATTTGTAAATGAATTTGACATTACGAATGAAGGATGTCCCATTGCGCAGCCAAGATTTACTAAGCGGCCTTCTGCAAGAATGATAACTTCATGTCCGTCAACATTGTATAGGTCAACTTGCGGTTTAACGGTATCTTTTGTGTGACCATAATTTTCGTTTAACCAAGCCATATCGATTTCATTATCAAAGTGACCGATATTGCAAACGATTGCTTTATCTTTCATTGCTTTGAAATGTGTTCCGTTGATAATGTTCAGGTTACCTGTAGCTGTTACAAAAATATCCGCTTCGGTTGCGGCTTCTTCCATTGTTGTTACTTTGAAGCCGTCCATAGCTGCCTGTAGCGCGCAGATAGGATCGATTTCCGTTACAAGAACTCTTGCGCCTGCGCCTCTTAATGAAGCTGCAGAACCTTTGCCAACGTCTCCGTAACCGGCAACAACGGCAACTTTACCTGCCATCATTACGTCAGTTGCTCTGCGGATAGCGTCAACTAAGGATTCTTTACAGCCATATTTGTTATCGAACTTTGATTTTGTAACGGAGTCATTTACATTGATTGCCGGCATGTGTAATGTACCGTTTTTCATTCTGTCGTATAGTCTGTGAACACCTGTTGTAGTTTCTTCTGATAAGCCTTTGATGCCTGCGATTAATTCAGGATATTTATCGAATACCATGTTTGTTAAGTCACCTCCGTCGTCAAGAATCATATTGAGAGGTTTGTTTTCATCGCCGAAGAAAAGTGTCTGCTCGATACACCAGTCAAATTCTTCTGCGTTCATTCCTTTCCATGCATAAACAGAAATCCCTGATGCTGCTATTGCTGCGGCGGCGTGATCTTGAGTAGAGAAGATATTACATGAAGACCATGTAACTTCTGCGCCTAAGTCAACGAGGGTTTCGATAAGAACTGCAGTCTGAATTGTCATGTGAAGACATCCGGCAATTCTTGCTCCTGCAAGCGGTTTAGTTTTTTTGTATTCTTCGCGAATGGCCATTAAGCCGGGCATTTCAGCCTCTGCTAATCGGATTTCTTTGCGTCCCCATTCGGCGAGTGATATATCTTTAACTTTGTATTTTAACTTTTCTTTTGATAGTGATGCTGTTGCCACTGTATTTTGCTCCGTTTATTTATTTTTGGTGTAATATGTAAGATACAACAAATATTATTTTAAAGAAATTCAATTAGATGTTATTTTAAAAGCCAGTCAACCTGAGTTTCAACACAGGTAATAAATAGCCATTTTGTTGTGAATGAACTTTCTTTCGATACAGGCACATTAACTTCATTTAGTTTGTATGAACGAACTACAAACATATATTTTCCTTTGGGGTAAGGAGGATTTGATGAGCTTGAATTAAAGAAGCTTCCCATATAATCATATTTGTTTTCAATCTGAACAGGCAATACATCTTTGTAAATCTGAACATGGTTTGTCATAATTGCAATTTCCTTAGTAAGCGATGTAAGGTACGTAATAACAAAATCAGGCTTATGTGCATTAGTAAATGTCGATGCAGGATTTTTAGTATTAAGAGATAAAATTGAAGTTAAGTCTGCACTTTGAATAGTTTCGGACTTTAACTCATGATTATAAGTAGAGAAATAGAAATAGAATGGGAATTTAAGATACTGAGAGAGTGAATCTCCTATGAATTCAGGTATAGAGTTCATTCCCTCTACATCCCAGTCAATCTTTGCATCTCGAAAACGAATATCTTTTCGGGCTTCATGTGTAAAGTAATAATAATCCCATGAGCCGACTTTTTCATTTTTCAAAACTCTATCGTTCAAAGATACTTTGCCGGCGTTTAAACCTGTGACAAAATTATCTTTAAAAAAAGCTGCTCCGAAATAATCTGAAAGCAAGCCTTCAGAATTGTTTTCTGCAGCGTCATTAGGAATATGAGCCAGCACAATAAACACACCTGTATATTCTGAAAGATTTAAAGGGGCATTTGCTAAAGTTAATACTGATTCCAACGCATTATAATTATAAACATCATGCGGTGCATGCTCCTGCGCATAGCATAGTCTGCTTGTAAACAAAAACAGTATGAATAGTTTTATAAAGTTCCTCACTTTACGATGCTTTTATTAATTGAAAGGGCAAGGTCATCCAGCTGCTGCTGCGAAACATTGCTTGGGCATTCATCCATCAATGATGAAGCGCTGATAGTTTTCGGGAATGCAATAACATCGCGTATAGCATCTAGCCCGCAGAGTATAGCAACGATTCTATCGAAGCCGAATGCTGCTCCGCCGTGAGGAGGTGCGCCGTATTTAAAAGCATCGAGAAGAAATCCGAATTTCTCCTGCTGCTCTGTTTCAGTAAAGCCGACTATATCAAATACTTTTTTCTGTATGTCTCTTTGATGAATTCTGATGCTTCCACTGGCAATTTCGTTTCCGTTAAGGACTAAGTCGTAGCATTCCCCTTTCATGCTCTCTATGATTTCGGCTCGTTTTAGTTTATCAGTTTCATTTTTTGCTTGTTCAAATTTGGGGAGTTCGCTAAAATGCGGTCCCGTAAACATGTGATGCTCTGCTGCATATGTATCGGTCTCTTCGTCATAATGAAACAGCGGGAAATCAACTACCCAGAGAAATTCGTATTTGCTTTGATCTATTAGCTTGTGTTCGTTTGCAATTTTGTTTCTGAGTGTTCCGAGTGACGTGCATACTTTCTTTTTTTCACCGGATAAAATGAAAATTATCTCTCCGTCTTTAACTTCAAAAGCGGATTTGATTTGGCTTTGAATATCTTCACTTAAGAATTTTTGTAACGGTGACTGAACTGTTCCGTCTGTATTATATTTAATGTAACCAAGTCCGCCAAAGCCAAGCTTCTTTACAAATTCAGTTAAGCCGTCTATAATTTTTCTTGTAACGTCAATGTTGTTTTCTGCAAATGATAACTTTACTCCTGCAACGATGCCGTTCTTTTCTTTAAGGCCGTTTTCAAAAACAACAAAGCCCGAGTCTTTTACAATTTCACTAATATTAACAAGTTTTGATAGTCCGAATATTCTTAAATCAGGTTTATCCGAGCCATAGTTTTCAATTACATAATCATAGCTTAGTTGCGGAAACGGAGTCGGGATATCTATACCTAAAATCTCTTTCCAGATTTCTTTGAACAAAGGCTCTGACATATCGAATACTTCCTGCTGATGAACAAAGCTCATTTCCATATCTATCTGAGTAAACTCAGGCTGTCTGTCAGCTCTTAAATCTTCATCGCGGAAGCATTTACAAATCTGTACGTATCTGTCATATCCTGCGACCATTAGAATCTGTTTGTAAGTCTGAGGTGATTGAGGTAAAGCATAGAACTTTCCTTTATGAACTCTGGATGGTACTAGATAATCTCTTGCTCCTTCCGGAGTAGATTTCATTAATATAGGAGTTTCAACCTCTATGAAATTTCTCTTATGAAAGTACTTATGCACTATCTGATAAGCTTCGTTTCTTACCATAAGATTTCGTTGCAGCTTTCCTCTTCTTAAATCCAGATATCTGTATTGCAATCTTAAATCTTCGGATGCCCTAACATCGTCTTCTATAACAAACGGTGGAGTTGCTGCTTCATTTAATATCTGAAACTCTTCGGTATCGACTTCAATTTCTCCTGTGGGAATATTCTTATTTTTGCTTGAGCGTTCTATAACTTTTCCCGAGACAGAAATAACAAATTCGTTGCCAACCTTTGAAGCTATATCATAAAGTTCTTTCTTATCCGGATCAATTTTTATCTGTGTAATTCCGTATCTGTCACGTAAATCTATAAATAAAATTCCGCCAAGGTCGCGCTTTTTGGCAACCCATCCATTAAGCGTAACACTTTCGTTTACATTGGATATATTTAAATCTCCGCAGGTATTAGTTCTTGTTTTAAAGCTCATAAAAATAATAAAAAAGACCTGTCGGGCAAACCCGGCAGGTCAAAGTTTCTGGAATAGATTGAATTTAAGAAATTATACTAATTTTTTATACTCATTTATTGTTCTCTGATAAACGTATTCAAGCTTTTCTATGTCGTTTCCTATTTCTCCCATATCACCTTTTCTGCATTTTGCTTCTATATTTTTACTCATTTCCTGAATCATCTTAGCTCCCATATTAATGCTTGAACCTCTTAGATTATGGAGTGATAATGTCAATTTTTGTATTTCGTTATTCTTCCAATGATTCTTAATGTCAGAAATTATTTGCGGTGTCTGTTTAGAATACAAGTTTACAACTTCTTTAAGAAATGACATGTTATCAATTCCCGTAATCTGTTTAAGATTTTCAACTGTGTTTGAATCAATAAGATCTTCGTTATTATATGCTACGGCTCCGGTAATTTTTGTAATAGGGTTGCTTCCCCATTTCTCCAGCATAGATTTTAATTCATCAGATAATATCGGCTTGCTGATAAAATCGTCCATACCTGCATACAAACATTTTTCCATATCACCCTGAGTAGCGTTTGCAGTCATGGCAATAATTTTAGGCCGCTCAGCCGGCAGCCATTTTTCAAGAATTCTTCCTGTTGTTTGTATACCGTCAAGCTCCGGCATCTGAACATCCATCAATACTAAATCGTAATGCTGGCGGTTAAGACATTCAAGTACTTCCAGCCCGTCGCTTGCAATATCTGCAACATATCCCATTTGTTCTAAAATTCTGGAAGCTATTTTTTGATTTATTATATTATCTTCAGCAATAAGAATTTTCAGAGGGATTTTCTCACATAAGTTCTTTTCTGCTGTATCAGCTTTAATAACGGGAGTTTTGTTCTCTGCGCAGAATAAATCAAATACGTCATATAGCTCCTCCTGATTCACAGGTTTTGTTATCGCTGCGGAAAATAACTCCTTATGTTTATAATTATCGGACTTTTTACTGCTCAGCCCGACAATAGGAAATTCACTTCCCTTTATCTTTCTGATTTCTTTAACAATTTCACCGTTATACTTTTCATTCAAAACTAAGTCAAGAAGCACCGCTTCAAACTTATATTTCTTCAGCCAATCAATAGCTTCATATCCGCTAGGTGTAGTTTTCGGTTTCATACCCCAGGTTTGGGTTTGGAGCGAAATAATCTGTCTCAATACTCTGTTCTCATCAATGATGAGCAAGTTCTTTCCCTTTAAATTAGGTATATCCGAATTCAGATATTCCTTTACTGCCGAATTTTCTCTCTGCTTTACGTTTATCGTAAAATAAAATGTAGTGCCTAAACCTTCTTTACTTTCGAACCATATCTTACCTCCCATCATATCAACAAGCTTTTTGCAGATGGCAAGACCAAGTCCTGCTCCGCCGAATTTCCTCGTCAAAGATGAATCTACCTGCGAGAATTCCTTAAATATTTTTTCAGCTTCTGTGTTCTTTATTCCGATTCCTGTATCACGTATTGAAAACTCTAATTCAACTTCGTTATCTATATTATTTATTTTAGGCTTATCAATCTTCACTACAGATAAAAATACATCACCCTGATTAGTAAATTTTACGGCATTGTTAAGTAAATTTACTATGATTTGTCTGAGCCTTGTTATATCTCCGAATATATTTTCGGGTACCTGAGGGTCAACATAATAAATAACCTCCAGTGATTTCGCTAATGCATTTTTTGATATCAGGCCAATTGCATCACTTATGCAATTCCTTAAAGAGAAAGGCTGGTACTCCAATGCAAGTTTGCCTGAATCTATCTCTGTAAAGTCCAATATATCATTTATCAATGTAAGCAGTTTGTCACCGCTTGAGCGTATCGTTTCAACGTATTCTTTCTGTTCGGGACTCATTGCAGTATCCATCAAAAGTCCTGACATACCTATAACTGCATTCATTGGAGTGCGGATTTCATGGCTTATCACGGATAAAAACTCCGACTTAGCCTTTACAGCAGCGGCTAAATCTTCCTTCATTTTACTTATTTCTTCAATTAAAGCCCTTTTTTCTTCCTCCAAAGTTCTTTTGGAAAAATCTACATCTTTATAAGATGAGTCTTTACCTGAATTCAAGTTCAGGAGTTGCAGACGCTCATAATTATTATCTATTCTGTTTACTATTTCTGACATTTGATTATTAGTGTTAACCGGCTCATTAATTGACCCGGTTTTTGTTTCTTGAGATTCCTTCAAAATCTCATTTTCAATATTTTTCTTACCTTTTTTCATATATAGTCATCTAACTTCTTTTATGTACTAAAAGTATACACGTATACTATAGTTTACGTATTCTATTTCATCATTTTTTGCATTTTTAGCTCAAAATTGAGGTATTAACCTCAACTTTCATACTATATATAAGAAAAACTATGCCAAATAAAAAAGCCGCCCCGATATTATCCGGACGGCTTCTTTTTAAATCAAAATGTAATTTAAGCTCTAAGCTATTATTTTCTTTAATTCTTCAACTGACTGGTCATAGAGGCTTTGTAAATCCTTCATTGACTGCTCTTTTTCCTCGTCATTGGCAAAAGCTGTCATTTTTTCCAGTTTAAAACAATATTCACCCAATGCCTGTGCCCCAATACTCAGACTTGAACCTTTCAGCTTATGGGCTGACTTGTTCATCGCTCCAATATCACCTGAAGCGGCATGTTTTTTTATATCCTCAAGTGTATTTACCGAATCCGTAATGAATAAGTTAACGATTTCTTTTAAAAAACCGCCTTCTTCATCCATCATTCTTAGTTCATCTAAAGCGTTATTGTTGATTAACTCCATTGTTACTTTATCCTATTTTTTACATTAAAAAAAGTGCCTAACTGCTATTATGAGAAGATAGTTATAGCGTTTATTATAAAGTACCTCTTAGCTCTTGCTCTCTTTCAATAGCTTCAAATAATGCTTTGAAGTTTCCTTTACCGAAACTCTTCGCGCCTTTTCTTTGAATTATTTCAAGGAACAATGTCGGCCTGTCTTCAATTGGTTTTGAAAATATCTGCAATAAATATCCGTCTTCGTCTCTATCCACAAGTACTCCAAGTTTTTCCAAGTCCTCAATATTTTCATCAATTTTTCCAATTCTGGTTTGAAGTTCAGAATAGTAAGTTGTCGGGACTCTTAAAAACTCAACTCCTCTTTTTTGCAGCTCATTTACAGTGGCAAGTATATCACCGGTAATTAAAGCAATATGCTGTGCGCCTGCCGTTCTATAGAAATCCAGATATTCTTCAATCTGTGATTTTTTCTTTCCGGCTGCCGGTTCATTTATAGGGAATTTAATTCTTCCCGAACCGTTCTGCATTACCTTGCTCATTAAAGCCGTATATTCAGTCGAAATGTCTTTATCATCAAAGGAAATCAACTGATTGAATCCCATTGTATGAGCATAGAACTTCATCCACTCATTCATCTTACCAAGCTCAACATTTGCCACAATATGGTCAATAGCTCTTAAGCCGGTAGATTCAATTCCCTGCACTGCTCTTTTCCCTGCCGGTATATATCCGGGAAGGAATAATCCTTTATAGTTTTTTCTTTCAATGAATGTATGAATGGTATCGCCGTAAATTTTAATTGCCGATTTTATTATATAACCGTCTTTGTCTTCAATTTTTACGGGAGCGAGATGTGGCACTGCGCCTCTTTTAGTTGTCTCTTCAAAAGCGCTTGTAGCATCATCAACTTCAAAAGCAATATCTCTTACACCGTCGCCGTGAAGCTTAACGTGTTCAGAAATTTCATGTTCGGGATTTAATGCTGTTGAAAGCACAAATTTGATTTTATCCTGCTCGAGGAAATATGATGTTACTTCTTTGTCCCCTGTTTCAAGACCTTTATAACCAACAAGATTGAAACCGAGCGCATATTGGTAAAAGAATGCGGATTGTTTTGCATTCCCTACATAAAACTCTAAGTGGTCGATTCTTTTTAACGGAAGAAAATCTTCAGGTTTAGAATCGTTTGCAGTTATTACTTCATTTTCAATTGCAGTTTCCATAAACTAAATTTGCTAAAGTTTAGTTGAAAATTAACTTTATTTTAATGCTTTTAAAAGTCGTATTTTTGTCACAAATTTTTCACTTCAAAAGTAACATTATTGTTACATTTTTTTAACCTTCCATTTCAAAGTTACATTATTGATACATTTTAGTTTTAACCCTCAATTTCAGAGTTACATTATTGTTACATTTTCATCCTATCAAATTTCTCGTTTTCTAAAACAACGAATTTTTGACGGATTTTACTTCGGGATTATATTTGGCTAAAGCCGATATTAAAAAACTACCTTGTTCCACGGCTTAAAAGCCGTGGCAATTTGAATTCAATAAACAAAGTCGCATTATTGTAACATTTTACTTTTCAGAAATCTTGAGCAGCAAACAACAGTTTTAAAATCTGATTAAGAATTTTATCTTTTTGATGAATTTCTGACGGGTTTTTCATTTCTCGGTATTGTTTTTACAATACTTCCACTTTTTCAAAATTCGTCATTAGAACTAAAACCATGTTGAAAAGTAAAGACAAATTTATTTCTTTAATTCAGAAGATCAAACACCGCATATAAAAAAAAATCCCTGCCTAAAAATAACAAATTTTTTAAGCAGGGACAAGATTCAATTACCTATTACTACTAATAGGTAACATTTTCAAAAACTACTTGACAAGAATCATTTTTTTAGTCTCGACAAAATTACCTGCTTCTATTTTATAGAAGTAAGTTCCGCTTGCAAAATTGCCTCCGTTGAAATCAGCTTCGTAACTTCCTGCTGTCAGCTTTTCATTTACAATATTTGCAACAACTCTGCCCGATACATCAAAGATGCTTATTTTTACAAACTCATCTTTAGGCAGCGCAAATTTTATTTTTGTCTGTGGATTAAACGGATTTGGATAGTTCTGTTCAAGTGAATATTTTCCTGGTATGCCGGTTGAAAGATTGTTAACTCCGACCTCAAGATAATTACCTCCTGAGAAACATTTTATTCTTCCGTCTCTGCAACCTGCAACAGTTTCATTTCCATTGCCGGTAAGCTGAAATCTGTTGATGTTATCAAGTCTTGCAACTTTTTCCACAGCAAAATCAGTATTACCGGATCCGAATGAATAAGTAAACTTCACTGCTCCGGTATTGCCGTTCAGGATATAGAAATTATTATTTAATGTTCCGCATGCAAGTGATGCTTCCGATAACACTCCCGGACCGGTCGGACCAATTATATCTACTCCCATCACATAACTTGCATCCAATCCATTTGTCCAAATCGGAGTTCCATCTCTGGGAGTCATTTTTACAATTTGCTTTGCCCCATTGAAAATCATCATTTCTCCTAATGCAACACCGCCGCTAATTGGCCATCCGCCTGGGTGATATTTTACTATTCCACTTATACTAGTGCCGAATCCTGTATTATAAATAGGCACACCTGTTACACCGTTAATCACTGATATTGTCGATGTGAACCCTATGAAGCAGGCAATATCTCTAATGGTATCCTGGTCTTGACTTGGAATTGAAGTCATTCCCCAGACTACTGCTGATGGAACGTATGACCAAATCTGTGAACCTGCATTATCATATCCTCTTATTGAGTATGGTCCGCCGCTCTCACCCATACCTACTGCAAATCCGGCATTAGTTGAAACTAAATCATATGAAAAAGTCTGAGGCATGGATACAGAAAGTAAAACCGCGCCTGTTAATCCGTTTAAAATATAAATCGTTTTTCTTCCGGGAGGCGAAGCGCCTGTTCCGTTTGCATCCATTAATACATCCAATACTCCATCGTTGTTATAATCTTTTTCAACTTTAACTACATTCACATCTCCTTCACTGAAGCTTACAGAATCACCGAACTCCCAGATTTTTCTTCCTGTTCTTCCTGAGATAGTATAAACTTCTTCGTTGCCGCCGCCGCAGCCGATTACTACATCCTGAACACCGTCTCCGTCAATATCAGACCTGACCTGCATTGCCTGCTCATAAGGAACTGAGCCTGAGTTATTATTATTATAGCCTGTATTAAATGTCCACAATACATCGGATGTAACTGATGAACCGCCATTAAAGCATGATACAAAATAATTGGATGATGCAACGAGCATGTCATTTATTCCGTCTGCATTAACGTCGTTAATTTGTTTTATAGAGGTCGGTTTAAAATTATCCGAGCTTGTATAAGGATTATCAGGGATAGTTCCTTCCCATAATATTTCACCAAGTGTTGCAGTAGAACTTACTGCGCTACCTGATACTCGCAATCTTTGTACGGAACCATTAACTGCATTTGAGTTTAATGATAATGAATCAGAGTAAGATGCCACAGAAGTGGGATTGAACCATACCCTTAGCTGCTTTGTTTTTTGCGTATCAATTACCAGAGGGAAAGTCAATCCAACTGTATCAAGCCTGAATCTCTGTCCGGCAAAAGTTGCAGATGTAATATTTAAAACCTGACTTCCGGTATTTGTAACATTAAATAAATAACCTGATGTGCATCCTGTTCTTCGTGCGCCGTAGTCATAACTTGTCGCGCTTAAAGTCATGAATGCACCATTGTTAACTCCTTTACCCTTAAGTGAAACCTGTTTTAAAGGACTGCCTCCGTCATTTGATGCGATGTATAAAATTCCAGAAGTAGTATCGTAAACTGTAGGTGTAAATGTTACAGTATAATTTTTCTGCTGACCTGCTAAAATAGAATCAGGTCCATTCGGAGAAATAGTGTATCTCGGATTAGACATCGTGAACGAATTTAATCTCAACATAGCTGTACCTGTATTCTGAATCGTTAATGTCTGAGGATTTGGAGTATTTAAAATTGTATTTCCAAAATTGATAGTTGCAGGCGCAGTGATAATAGGATTTCCTCCGCCTGTTAGTGTATACTTATACAATGAAGAATATGCATTAGATGTATTGCCAATTCTTTTTGCTACCAGATAAAGATTGCTGCCATCCCAAACCATTCCTTTTGGGTCATCGTCACCGTCAGGGTCGGGTCCAGGGAAGGACATTACTGTATCGCCGACTGTACGGCTGTAAACAAAAATTCTTTCAGGTTCGCTGTTGAAGTTATCATTAACGTAAATAATCGAATCACCTTTGATTGCAATGCCCTGCGCCTGTTTGCAGCGAAGCGGAATCGAATCTACTTTTAATTTAGTAGTGGTGTTGATTGCATAAGCCCATGCAAAAGGATATGTAGTTGATTCAGGTGAATAAACCGTGAACCATAGTTTATTTCCTTCGAGCGCAAGCCCGCCGATACCACCTGCATAGCTTCCGGTATAAATACTATCTACGATAGCGCCTGCCATATTAACTTTGTATATTCTTGCTCCGGCAGTTCGAAAGTCTTCTGCTATCCAGAAGCCTGTGCCGTCCCATGCCATTCCATGGTTAAAATCTTTCGGAGAAACTATACTGTCCAGTATCACTCCTGTTTTAGTAACTTTGTAAATTTTTGCTGGAATTCCTGTACCATTATAGTCTGAACCAATCCAAAGTGTGTCACTTTTCACTGTTATACCCCAAAAGCCATTGTAAGAATTATAAAGGGGAAAATTGTAAGTGCCGACTAATGTCTGGCTGAAAATATTTGAGGAGATAAGAATTAATAAAAATAGTAATAACTTTTTCATTAATATAATTTTAGGTTTATAAATAAAATTACCTGTTTTAATATTGTTTTGAAAGCAAAAAATAAGGAGAGAATAAAAAATAAAAAACCTGTCAGAAATTAATCAAACAGGTTTTTTCAATACTCAATACTCAATACTCAATACTAATTTACTTTATCAAAACCATCTTTCTTGTCTCAACAAAATTATTTGTTTCTATTCTATAGAAGTATGTTCCGCTGGCTAAACTTGAACCGTTAAAGTCTGTTTCATAAACTCCTGCTTTTAATCTTTCGTTAACTAATTCACTCACTGCCTTGCCTGATAAATCATATACAGTAATTTTTACAAATTCATCTTTAGGGAGCTCAAATTTTATCTTAGTTGTTGGGTTAAACGGATTAGGATAGTTTGTATAAAGCTTATGCTCAGTCGGAACCACAGATGAAATATTATTTACACTTACAGTATTTGTCCTGATTGTTATTGTTCTTATTTCACTTGCAAGCGAATCTGAGTTAAGATACGTTGCTGCCGACCATCCGCATAACACTGAATCGCCTGTAAGTCCAAATGTATATGCTGCAAGAGAATCAAGTTTGCTCTTTCTTATTGTTACCTGAGGGATAGTTCCGTTTGCATCAGATAGAAAAGATAAATACTGTCCGCCTCCCCTTCTTATTTTCCATTTATATGTAATGCCGGTTAACGAGCCTGCTGATGTCCAGCTGAATATTACTTTAGATGTGTCTGCCGGAGTAGTAAACATTGATATTCCGGTTGCAGGAGCAGTAAGATTTATGTTA
>JBHEKU010000022.1:0-4204 GCA_041859205.1 Ignavibacteria bacterium
TGTCTTATTCTCTCTCTTAATTCATTTACATCACTTAAAACTTTTTTATCAGTTTTACATTGCTCAGAAATTGTGTTGTATGAGTAAAGCACTGTAGCGTGGTCCTTGCCGCCAAAGTTAAGTCCGATTGACTGCAATGTATATGTCGTCAGTTCTTTTGCAAGGAACATAGCTGTCTGCCTTGCATAGGCCACTTCCTTAGTTCTCTTCTTCGATAATATCTGATTCTCTGAAATATTGAAGTATGCTGCCGCAGTAGAAATGATAGATTCAATTGTAATATTCTTTACTCTCTTTGCGGTGCCCACAACTCTGTGTATTACTTTCTCCGCTATATCTAAAGTAATCTCACCTTTTTTACTGAATACACTTTCACTTGTAATGCCAACTATACATCCTTCAATTGTTCTTATGCTGTCTTTTACATTTGTTGCAATGTAATGAATCACATCTTCAGGAGCGAACATCTGGTACTCATCAAGTTTCTTTTTAATAATGGCGACTCTCATTTCCCAGCTTGGCGGCTGAATATCAATTGTAAGTCCCCACTGGAATCTTGAAATCAATCTTTCTTCAATTCCCTGTATCTGATTTATAGGCTTATCACTCGAAAAAATAATATGCTTGCCTTCAGAGAAAAGAGAATTAAATATCTGATACATAAAATCCTGCGTCTTATCTTTTCCGCTGAGATTTTGTATATCATCGATTATTAAAACATCTAGTGATTTATAAAACGAATCAAGCTGTGAAGGGCTCCCTGCATTTTGCGAAATACCTGCGCGGTTCTTACTTATACTGTCTATAAATCTATTTGTGAAGTCAGGTGTAGTTGTGTAGAATATTTTTTTGCTTGGATCTTTTCTAACTATTTCATTTCCGATTGCATGAATAAGATGTGTTTTTCCTAATCCCACACCGCCATATACGAAAAATGGATTATATGCTTTACCGGGATTATTGGTAATTGCGTAAGCTATCTCAACCGCCAGCTCATTGCTTTCACCTTTTACAAGATGCTCGAAAGTATATTTAGGATTTAAATTGTGTTCGTATTGTTCAGTTTGCTTAACAGGCTGCGGAATATCGTGCCTGTAAAGATTCTGTCTAATATTATAAACATTGGTATCAGGTTTTGGCTCTTCTCTTTTTATTTCCGGAGCTGTTTCCTGAATTGAGTTTTTTATTTCGTACTGAAGCTTGCCGTTCTCGCCAAGCAGTCCGCTTGAGATAATATTTGAGATGAACTTATTATATCTTTTTTCAATGATGCCGTAGTAATCTTCGCTCGGGACTGTAATAGTGAGTATACTATTTTCAAAACTTTTCGGTTTTAAAATGGAGAACCAGGTTCTTATTTCGTTTTCCGGAATGTTGTGTTTGAGTAAATCTAAAAAATTATTCCAAATCTCTTCGTGTTCGGCTAAAAAATCTTTCTTTAACTCTAAATTATCCTGTAAATCTTTCTGTTTTTCTTGTACTAAAATTGGGGTAGAGGATGTGTGCATTTAAATCTGTTTTTAAAAAATTATTAACAATTGAAAAATGGTTCAAAAATTACTTTAAGTCCTTGTTTCGGATTTAACCGAAAACTCCCCTAATTCTTAAAAGCTATCAACAGCTTTTGTTTCCTGCAAAGTGCTGATAATAGCAGGTTAAAACGTAGAATAAAAAGTTATTAACAACGTTTGTTAATAATTATATATTCGTAATACTGAATTTAGAAATTGTTTGGTGTGATGAAAAAGTTATTAACAAAGTTCTAACAGAAGAGTGTGTTTAAAATTTTCATACTAATATTACCAAAACCTTTTAATACTGTCAAGAAAAAATTATAAGATTTGCAAAATAAATTTTTTCTCCTATGAAACCTCTGCAAAATATTTTAAAAATATTTTTGTATAAATGTAAAAATTTTTATTGCTTTCCCTTACAGTCAGCAAAATATAAAAATTAATCAATTCTTTTTAATTTTTACTTTAAGTAAGTTTGCTAACATATGGGTAAGAAAAGCATGCAGGTTTTAATCAATGATTCGTATGCGGAAATTGATTTAAAAGCTCTCAAAAATAACTTCTTTATTGTTAAAAAGCTATTTTCAAAAAGCTCTTCTAAAAGAAATATTAACAATAAATTCATCTGTTCTATAGTAAAAGCTGATGCTTACGGGCACGGAATGCTAAGATGCGCTGAAGAACTGGCTTTGGCCGGAACAGATTTCCTCGGAACAGCCGACTATTCGGAATCTCTTCGACTTTCCGCTTATTTAAAAACAAAAAAGATAAATACTACAGTTTTTTGCATGGGAACGCTTCCCACGGCAAAAACCTATCTGGAAGTAATTGCAAATGAGAATTTCCATTATACAATAGTTGATGTAAATGATGCAAAAATGCTAAATTCTGTTGCAAAGTCGTTCAACAAGACGCTAAATGTGCAGATTCAGGTAGATTCCGGTATGAACAGAGTTGGTTTCCCGATTGAAAGTGCATACGAAGCGATTACAGAAATCCTGAAATTAAAAAATTTAAATGTTGTCGGTATTTACTCGCATTTTGCCACTAGCGAAATCCCGCATCATAAATTTGCCGTAAGGCAAGTAAATGCTTTCAAGAATTTTTTACACGAGGCAGAGGCAGACCTTCACAAGTTCAAATACAAACATATTTCTAATACCGGCGGAGTGTTTAACCATAACAACGATACTTTCAATTTTATAAGGCCGGGTATTTCTTTGTACGGCTACTATCCCGATGACGAATATTACGATATCAAAACAGGGTTAAAGCCTGTAATGAATTTTAAATCGAAAGTAAGATTTATTAAGAAAGTCCCCAAAGGCAAAAGCATTTCTTACGGCAGAAGATATTTTACGGATAAAGATACTTATATCGCCTCGATTCCTGTCGGATACGGAGACGGTTATCCCCGCTCGCTTACAAATAAAGGCGAAGTGATTATCAAAAAGAAAAAATATGACATTGTGGGAACGGTTTGCATGGACTGGGTAATGATTGACATCGGACCAAACCCTGAAGTAAAAATAAATGATGAAGTAATTTTATTCGGAGCAGAATATCCCGTGTACGAAGTTGCAAAACATAGCGGCACAATTCCTTACGAAATCACCAGCAATATCACGCAAAGAATTCCGAGAATTTATATTAACAAAAGCAGATAATTTTACTATTTTATAGACGGCTCTTTGAATACGAAAAATGAAGAATAATGAATACCTCAATATCGTCTTTAACAAACTCTACCTTTTACTGAAGTCATACGACCTCGCCGCGAAAGATTTACATCTCGTTAATAATACTTTCAAATTCATTTTAAACTCAGATAATATTTTAAGGGACTTGTTCGTGCTTTCATCGGTGAATAAGCTTGATGCATTTGTGAACTACGTTCTCTTCATTCTTAAAAAAGTTGATGAAGAAAAAATAAACTATAATAATCTTTCATATAATATAGACGCCGATTCAAAATTTCTGGAGAAGGAAATAATAAATTATTTTTCTGTTGAACCGAAGAAAATTGCAGAGAAAGAAATTAAGAAACCGGAAATTACAAAGCCGCTTACTAAAGAAATAGAAATTGTTGATGAATATATAGATGAAACAATCGCTGATTTTTATAATAACGCAGATGATGATACTGAAAATATTATTACCGATGAAAATTTTATTTCGAAAAGAAATAATCTTGAGCTTGTTGAAGTAGAGAGGAACGATGAAGATCTTAACGCAGTGTTTAACCTTCCCGAATCAAATTCTATAGAGGAATCTTTGGTTGAAAACGAAATAGCTGAGGCTATTCCGGAAAATTATACCAATGAAAGCGATGTAAATGATTTCAGCAGCTATGATGAAAATATTATAAATGAAAACGAGTTTAAATCAGAAGCTGAGAAGTTTACAGAAGAAACTGTTGCAGCAGATTATGATGTGAATACAATTTCAGAGGAGAAAGAAACAGCTGCAAAATCCGATAACTCATACTGGGATGCCGTAGAAGATGAATTAACAGACGAAGCAATAGAAGATAAGACTGCAGAAATTTACGAGGAAGAAGCGGAAGAGATAACCGAGGAAAAACCGGTTATTGAAGATACAGCGGATAAGATAATTGAAGCTACGGAACAAAAAACTGACATAACGGCAGAAGAAAAATTAAGAGAAGAATTAAAAGATTCAGAAACAGA
>JBHEKU010000223.1:0-10875 GCA_041859205.1 Ignavibacteria bacterium
GCTTCAATCATTCCATGGAACTTTCCATTCAAGATGGCAATCTGGAAACTCGGACCGGCATTAGCTGCCGGATGTACGATTGTATTAAAGCCATCCTCCGAAACATCGCTTTCAGTTGCAGAGCTTGCAAAGCTGATTGATGAAACAGATATTCCTAAAGGTGTAATAAATATTGTAACAGGCGGTTCTGATATCGGAACAGAAATGGTATCGAATAAGCTTGTTGATAAAGTTGCATTCACAGGTTCTACAGAAGTCGGCAGAACAATTATGAAAAACGCTGCTCCGACATTAAAGAAATTAACTCTTGAGTGCGGCGGTAAATCACCTAATATTATTTTAGATGATACCGATATGAATATGGCAGTTGATGGCGCTATTTATGCAGGATTTTATCATCAGGGACAGTGCTGCGAAGGCGGTACAAGATTACTTGTACAGGAAAGTGTTTATGATGAGTTCACGTCTAAGCTGAAAGAAAAAATTGAGAAGATGAAAATCGGCGACCCGATGGAGAAAGGAAATGATAACGGTCCGGTTGTATCAAAGAAGCAGTTTGAATCAGTAATGAATTATATTGAAATAGGTAAGAGCGAAGGCGCGAAGATTTTAACCGGCGGAAATAAAGTCGGCGATAAAGGTTATTACATCCAGCCGACAATATTTACTGACGTTGATAATAAAATGAGAATTGCGCAGGAAGAAATTTTCGGACCTGTAGTAGTTATCATTAAATTCAAAGATGACGATGAAGCTGTGAAGATTTCGAATGATTCCGACTTCGGACTTGCCGCCGATATCTGGTCAGGCAATGATGAGAGAGCATTAGCATTGGCAAGAAGATTAAGAACAGGAACTGTATGGATAAACGAATATCATCTGCTTGCAGATAGAGCACCGTTCGGCGGATATAAGCAAAGCGGTGTTGGTCGTGAATTCGGTGTTGACGGATTAAAAGAATATACTGAAGCAAAACACATTCACATAGACGAGATAAAAGACAGAAGCAAGAAGTTCTGGTATAATACGGTTGTTCCAAGAGGGTAATATGTACTAATGAAAAAGATTATCAGAGGTAAAAATTGTTCTTTATTGAGATTTGAAGCCGGCGATGAAAAGCTTGTCGATTTAATTCATAAGCTTTTTAATGATGAGCATATAACAGGATTATTGAATCCCGATTACCCGCTGAATAAACCGAAATCCGTTATAAAAAAATGGGTGAAGGAAACGGCAGAAAATCCTTACGGAGTCTGGTATGTGATAAAGAGCAAGCAGAATTACATAGGATATGTCTGCTATAAATGGAGAGAGAATTATACAGAAGCTTGCGAAATATCAACTGCGATTTTATTTGAGTACAGAGGATTGAAGTTAGGATACGAATCATCCAAGCTTTTATCTGATTATGTTAAAGGATTAAAGAAGTTTAAATATTTAGTTGCATACGTTCATCAGGGAAATAAAAGAGCGGAAAACAATTTAAAGAAGTTCGGTTTAAGCAAAGCAAACCGCTTACAAAAAACAATAACGATGGCTTTGTATAATGAAGACGGTTCGAGCGGCGAGTATGACTTATTTGCATTAAAATTAAGTTAAACAAATTTAATGGATATTAACAATAAAACAGTATTGATTCTCGGGGGCTGGGGATTAGTTGGTTCTGCAATCGCAAGAAACTTAATGGCAGAAGGACCTAAAAAAATTATCTTAACATCTCTTAAAAAAGAAGAAGCTGAAGATATCTGCAAGGACTTAACAAAAGAATTTAAAAAGCCAAAAGGATTTTTTGTCCCATGGTACGGTAATGTATTTGTAAGGAACGAATTCAAAGATAAAAATCGTGAGCTTATACTTAAGGATGCCGCTGAAAGAAAAAAGCTTATGCACGATATAAGTGATGAACTGAATGATGATATACTGCATAACTCCGCATTGTATAAAATGATGCAGCAGCACAAACCGGATGTAGTTATTGATTGTATCAATACTGCAACGGCAATAGCATATCAGAATATATTCAAATCGTTCACCGATATACAGAAGTTCATGGACGGTGCAGAGAGTGATTACGAAAAACTCAAAGAAGCCGTTGAAAAATTTATGTGCGTATCTTACATACCGCAGTTAATCAGGCACATTCAGATTTTATATTACAGCATGACTGAGTTTAAGACGAAGTTCTATCTTAAAATCGGTACAAGCGGAACAGGCGGCATGGGACTAAATATTCCTTACACTCACAGTGAAGAGAAGCCTTCCAGAATGCTTCTTAGTAAATCTTCTGTTGCAGGCGCGCATACATTGTTATTATTCTTAATGGCAAGAACTCCGAACGGACCTGCAGTAAAAGAACTGAAACCGACAGCTTCAATTGCATGGAAAAAAATTGCATACGGCGAAATCAAAAAAGGCGGAAGACCTATTGCTTTGATAGATACAAAAATGGAAGATGCAGAGCCGCTTGAAAAGAAATTCCACAGAGTATCAGATAAAAAATATAAGACTAAAGGAAATTTAAAAACTGTCTTTATCGATACAGGTGAAAACGGAATTTTCTCCGCTGCTGAATTTGAAACAATATCTACAGTCGGGCAGATGCAGTTTGTAACTCCCGAAGAAATTGCAGAGAATGCAATACTTGAAATCAAAGGACACAATACAGGACACGATGTAATTAATGCAATAGACAGCGCATCAATGGAGCCATCGTACAGAGCGGGATTTATGCAGCAGTATGCAACTAACCAGATAAAAGCATTAGAGAAAAAACATAAGACAAACTCCGTTGCATTTGAGATGCTCGGACCGCCGAGACTTACAAAGCTACTTTTTGAAGCAAATTTAATTAGACTTATATATAAAAATTTCAATCAGTATATTAAGGAAGATTACAAAAAAGCAGCAAAAAGAATTTACGAATATCTTAAGAAGGATTCAAAAGTCCGGAACGAAATTATTTCCATTGGCATTCCTATTATTTTGCCTGACGGAAAAAAATTATTACGTGGACCTGATATAAAATCTCCTTCTGTTTTAAAAGGGGATATATTCGATGTAAACCCAAAGACCATTGATAAATGGTGCGATGCCGGATGGTTTGACTTACGTGAAAAGAACTGGAAACTATGGAACGAAAGATTTAAAGCAATTATGAAACAATCCAAAGCAATGACGGATGAAAGTTTCAGCTCAAGATATATTTTCAACGATGATTACTGGGATAACTTTAAAGAGATAAATATCGGCAAAGTTGTCGGCTGGATTTTCATCAATGAAGAACAAGGCGTAAGAAATAAAGGTTAATACACAAAAAATTTTAGACATATAAACAATAAATTAAAGAAAATTGATACCTAATATTCTTTCTTTAACAATTTTTGCTCCGATAGTTCTTGCATTTCTGATTCTCTTTATGAAAAAGGAAAACGAGACTATGATAAAGTGGTATGCAATGATTGTCTCACTGATACCATTTGTATTATCGCTGGTGCTTTTCTTCACATACGATCCTGCCAATCCTGAATACCAGTTTGTTGAAAAATGGAAATGGATAACGGCGCTGAACTCCTACTATTACCTCGGTATAGACGGAATTTCAATGCTGCTCATTGTGCTATCTACTTTCATTATGCCTCTGTGTATTCTGGCATCATGGAACACAATAAAAGTAAGAATAAAAGAGTATTTCTTTCTCATTCTTCTTTTAGAAGGAACACTTGTCGGTGTATTCTGCTCGCTTGATCTTGTTCTGTTCTACATCTTCTGGGAGTTCATTCTTATCCCGATGTATTTTATGATAGGTATCTGGGGCGGCGAAGAAAGAATTTATGCTACGGTCAAATTTTTCTTATACACAATGTTCGGCAGCTTGCTGCTTCTTATCGGAATTATCTGGCTTGGTTTCTTATGCCAGCCGATGATAGGGGAGTTCACAACAGATATGAGCAGGCTTATGTTAGTTGCTCCAAGCATTGCTGCAGATAAACAGGTATTTTTGTTCATACTATTCACTCTCAGTTTCTTAATAAAAGTACCTCTCTTTCCGTTCCATACATGGCTGCCCGATGCTCACGTTCAAGCGCCGACATCAGGCTCAGTTATACTTGCCGCCGTGTTATTGAAAATGGGTACTTATGGTTTACTCAGATTTTCACTGCCGCTTTTCCCTTCGGGATTTGTAGCAATGACACCTTACATCGCAATACTTGCAACAGTCGGTATTGTTTACGGAGCGTTAGTTTCCATTGTACAAAAAGATGTTAAAAAGCTTGTTGCATATTCATCCGTATCTCACTTAGCATTTATAGTGCTTGGTACTTTTGCATTAAATCAGGAAGCAATGCAGGGCGGTGTAATCCAGATGATTAACCACGGTCTTTCAACCGGCGCGCTCTTCTTAATAGTCGGTATGCTTTACGAAAGAAGACATACAAAACTTATTTCTGAGTACGGCGGACTTATGAAAGTGATGCCTGTGCTTTCAGTTATATTCATGGTCGTTGTATTTTCTTCGATAGGACTACCTGGACTTAACGGATTCATCGGTGAATTCTTAGTTTTAATCGGTGCATATAAATCAGTTAACCTTGGCACTCCGGTTTATGCAATAGTTTCAACAACTGCAGTTATTCTTGCAGCCGTTTATTTATTATGGATGTTCCAGAGAGTAATGCTCGGACCTATTGAAAATGAAAAGAACAAAGATTTAAAAGATATTTCCAAAATGGAATTAGCTACAGTGCTCCCGCTGCTTGTATTCATAGTCTGGATTGGTGTTTATCCGAATACATTCCTAAGCAAGACGGAAACATCTGTAAAGAAAATTATAGAGAACTTCGATAAGTTCAGACCTAAAGCACCGGAAACGGCTCCAAACACAATGCCGAATACTACTACACCTCCGGTGAAATAAATAAGTATAAATATTTTATTCTTAAAGGCTTTATCATTAATTTGGTAAAGCCTTTTTTGTTTGTAATAATTCCTGCTATTCCTTATTGACTCACATTTGCATATCAGTATAACTACCTTACAACAGGACTTGGTGTAAATAAATTTGCAAATCAAATGTTACATAAGATGAAACCTGAAAGCCTCATGATGTCCTACGGCTACAAACCTGCCTTATCTGAAGGAGCAGTTAAATGTCCTATATTTCAAACCTCCACATTTTGTTTTAAAAGCGCAGAAGAGGGCAAGGCTTTCTTTGAAGTTGCTTACGGCTTGCGAGATAAAAAGCCGTTTGAAGAGCTTGGGCTTATATACAGCAGGATAAATAATCCTGACCTTGAAATTTTAGAAAACAGACTAACGCTCTGGGATGAAGCTGAAGAGTGCGCAGTGTTTGAAAGCGGCATGTCGGCAATATCTACCACTATGCTTGAGTTCCTGTCACCGGGAGATATGATTATGATAAGCAGTCCGCTGTACGGAGGAACTGACCATTTTGTAAATCATTTTTTGAAGAAGATTGGCGTAAGTGTGCTTGAGTTTAAGCCGCGGCAATCGTTTGAAGAAATAGTCTCTCTGATAGAAAATTCCGGCAGGGCAGAAAAACTTGCAATGATTTTTATGGAGACTCCTGCTAATCCCACAAATGAACTGATTGATATCGAGATGTGCAAAAGTATCGCTGATAAATATTCCACAGAAGATAAAAAAGTTTACGTTGCAGTTGATAATACTTACATGGGACCTTTGTGGCAGCATCCGTTAAAGCACGGAGCAGATTTTGTTCTATATTCGGCAACAAAATATATTGGCGGGCACAGTGATGTAATTGCAGGCGCATGTTTAGGTTCGAAAGAAGTTATTACACGGGTAAAAACACTCAGAACATTTTTAGGAAATATGGCGGGACCGTGGACGGGATGGCTTTTATTAAGAAGCCTTGAAACGCTGAAAGTAAGAATGGAGCAGCAGGCACGGAATGCAGAAGTGATTGCAAATTATCTGAATAATCATCCGAAGGTAGAAAAGGTTTATTATCTCGGATTATTAAAGCCGGAAGACGAGCAATATGAAATTTATAAAAGACAGTATTCTTCTCCCGGAGCGATGGTATCGTTCGATATAAAAGGCGGCGAGAAAGAAGCGTTCAGATTTTTAAATCATCTGAAGCTGATAAAGCTTGCAGTAAGTCTTGGCAGTACGGAGTCTCTTGCCGAGCATCCTGCTTCAATGACTCACGCCGGAGTAGAGCTTGAACACAGGGAGGCGATGAATATAACGGATAAGCTGATAAGGTTATCAATCGGTGTTGAGAATGTTTATGATTTAGAAAATGTAATCGGTGAAGCGTTAAATCACGTTTAATCACTTTTAAAAGTTATTTTTTAATTTGATAGAAATATTTATAAAAAAAATATGACTGACAAAAAGAAAGTAAGAGGAATCTCTTTCAATAATTCGTATAAAGTTGTATTGCATACTGAAGGGCACACTGTTATATCAGATGAACCTGTAGAAGAAGGCGGAAGCGATGAAGGAATGAATCCTTATGAGCTGATTTCCGGCTCTCTTGCAAGCTGTACGGCTATAACGATACGCATGTATCTGGAAAGAAAAGGATGGAAAATAGAGGAGTTGATAGTAGATGTTGATATGAAATCAGAAACTATTGATAAAATTACAAAAAACATCTTTGTAAGGAATATTATTGTCAAAAGCGCTCTGGATGATGCTCAGCTTGAAAGGGTGAAATATATTGCGAATGTGTGCCCGATTTCAAAGATTTTGGAGACAGGGAACAATTCCGTAATTACAACATTAGAGAAGAGAAAGTGAAACTTTATACTGAATTTAATAGTATTTCTTATAAATAGGTTATATGTTATTTTTATCAAAATAATTTAAAATGAACAAAAAACTTTTAATAGTACTTTATGTTTTAATAGTCGGTGTGGCGTTTTTTGTAGGCACAAGAATACAAAATGCCGTATCTGACGACAAGACTTCAGCACAGGTGAGAAAGTTCAGCGACGCATTGAATATCACATCAAGATATTATGTTGACGATGTTGATTCCCAGAAGCTTACTGAAGCAGCCATCAAAGGAATGCTTGAAGAGCTTGACCCTCACTCAGTTTACATAAGCGCAGAGCAGTTAAAAAGAGTTAACGAAGATTTTCAGGGAAGCTTTGAAGGAATCGGAGTTGAGTTTGATATAATAAGCGATACGATTACAATCGTTTCTCCTATCTCAGGCGGTCCATCTGAAAAGCTCGGTATATTAGCAGGTGATAAAATTGTAAAGATTGACGGACAGTCAGCAATAAAATTAACAAGAGAAGATGTTCCTAAAAAGCTCCGCGGAGAAAAAGGAACTAAAGTTGTTGTTACGATTGTAAGACCGGGCAATAACAGTAAGCCGATGGATTTTGAAATCATAAGAGATAAAATTCCGCTTTACAGCGTTGATGCATCTTTCATGTATAATAACGATATCGGTTATATAAAGGTGTCGAAGTTTTCTGCAACTACTTATGATGAATTTGTAGCAGCATATCAGAAGCTTCAGTCAGCGGGAATGAAGAAATTAGTTCTTGACTTACGCGGCAATCCGGGCGGATACTTAGATCAGGCATTTAAGATGGGCAGTGAGTTTATTCCTAAAGGCGGAAAGATTGTTTATACAAAGAGCAGAATTTCCGATTTTAATGAAGTTTATAATTCCGACGGCGGAAAATTAAATGACGTTCCGTTAATCGTTCTTGTAAACAGCGGTTCGGCATCTGCTAGTGAAATCGTTGCAGGGGCGGTACAGGACTGGGACAGGGGACTTATCGTGGGTGAAACATCTTTCGGTAAAGGGCTTGTTCAAAGACAGTTCGACTTACCTGACGGCTCTGCATTCAGAGTAACGACTGCAAGATATTATACCCCGGTTGGCAGACTGATACAGAAACCTTACGAAGGCGGAACATATAAGTCTGACCTTGCAAGAGATGAGAGCGAAGGCGATAATTTAAATCACACTAAAGATAAATCGGATTCAACTCATCCTGAGTTTAAAACGATGGGCGGCAGAATTGTATTCGGCGGCGGCGGTATTACACCTGATTACATAGTAAAGCTTGATACGCTTACACCTTATACTGTTGCGCTAAGAAGAAACAATGTAATGTATCTTTTCACTGAAAACTACATGCAGAATAACAGAAAGAACATTGAATCTTCTTATAAATCTTATACAGCATTCAGAGACGGATTTAATATTTCTTCTTCTATGATGGATGACTTCAAAAGATTTGCAGAGAGCAAGGGTGTTGCATTGAATTCAAGCGAATATGAAAAAGATAAAAGCTTCATTGAAATTTCTATAAAGTCACAGATGGCAAGAGATATCTGGGGCAATGAAGGAAGCTATGCAGTATTTGTAAGCACAGATGAGCAGTTCTTAAAAGCAATTACTTTATTTCAGGAAGCAAAAGATTTAGGAAATTTAAGAAAATAAAAATTTGATAATGAAAATGGTTTATCGCACATAGTAACTTATGCCGGTAGACCATTTTCTATTTTACAGTTACAGATTGAAACGATTAGCTATAATATTACTTTTAACGGGATTTGCGTGTAACTCCTACAGTCAATCTAAAGTGCTTGACCAGGGCGAAGAACTGAAGTATATAGTATACTTCGGATTTATAAAGCTTGGCGAAGTGAAAATTAAGATGAGCAAGATAGAGAATGATGAATCTAAAAAAATCTGTAATGCTATAGGATATATAAAGAGTTATGACGGAGTGCCGTTTGTGACTTTGAATAATATTTTCGAAACGGAAATGGAGCTTAATAAAGAGCAGATCTATTCAAGAAAATTTTATGCTACGGAATTTAAAGATAAAGATATTGCAAAGACTGATTATAGATTTAACTATGATTCAAGCAAGGTAAAGGTAATAAAAGAAACGAATAATAAGATAGAAAGAAATGAAACTATTCCCTTCAATAAAAGTATAAGATTTCAGGACGGTCTATCGATTTTTTATTCGGCGCGGTTGAACTCATTTGCAAATAAAAATTATAATATTCCGATTTTTATAAATGAAGGACAAAGCTCGGTAAAATATTCGTTCAATATTAATAAAGATGTTGTATCAGTTGGAAGCGTTGATTACGATATATCAGTAATTAAAATAGCCGGCGTGGCTGATTTCACCGGAGTGTTCGGATTAACAGGGGAGTTTGTCGGCTGGTTCTCCGATGATGAGTATCGCGTACCAATAAAAGCTCAGCTAAATGTATTAATAGGAAGCATAACACTTGAATTATCTTCTTACAAAAAAGCAAACTGGAAACCACCTGTATTTAAACACTAATACTTGCCAAAATTATCAAGACCCGTCCATTTTTTACTAAATTGAAAACCAATTAAAATATACCTATTTTTAGGATTATGAGAAAAATAAACATACTTAAGTACATTTTAGTAGCTGTTGCATTGATGATAGGAATAAAAGATTCCTATTCACAAACAGCTCAGGAAATTATTAAAAAGACACAGGATAAATACGAAAGTATTTCCGATGCAAAAGCAACATTTTCACAGAGCTATAAAGGCTCATCAGGAAAATCTCAGTCCGCTTCAGGCACAATCTATATTAAGAAAGCAAATAAATATAGAATTGAAACCGGCGGCCAGATAATTATTACAGACGGTACAACTTCATGGACATACTCACCAAAGAAGAAACAGGTTGTAATAGATAATTACAAAGATGACGGAAGCACTTTTTCTCCGAACAAATTTTTATTTAAATATCCTGAAAATTTCTACTCAGATTTAGACGGTGAAGATAAAGTCGGTTCAGTTGACTGCTACGTTTTAAAGCTTTCCCCAAGAAGCGCAGGCAATATAAAATCTGCAAAGATATGGATAGATAAAAATGATTACATCATTAAAAAGATTTCAGTAAATTCAAAAGAAGGCTCGAATACATATACGTTGAAAGATGTAAATCTTGATGCAGGTGTTGCATCATCGAAGTTTACGTTTTCTCCGCCGGATGATGTTGAAGTAATTGACATGAGATAATTGAATTGAGATAAATTGCACTATATTTACTAAGTTTATTATATTAAAAGTTAAGTGTACATTTGCACTTAACTTTTTTTGTTTACACTCAGAACGTATTGAACCCTACACTAAAAAAAATATTAAAGTTTGTAATTATAATTGGCCTGCTTGCGCTATTTTTATATCTTGCGCTGCGTTCAATTAATTTCGATGACTTAGTCACAGAGTTGAAGAAAACTAATTACTTTCTTGCCATTGCCGGGGGATTAGTGGGAGTAGTTATAGGCAGCTATTTCCGCGCTTTACGCTGGAGGTATTTTTTGAATCCTATCAAAGAAAATATCTCTATGAAAAATCTTTTCCCTCCTATTATGATTGGCTATATGTTCAACTCTGTTATTCCGAGAGGTGGGGAGTTTACACGCCCTATAATTCTAGCAAGGAATGAAAATATTTCTAAAGCGGCATCGTTCGGTACTATACTTGTCGAAAGAATATTTGATGTATTAAGTGTGCTTGCAGCATTCGGAATTTCTCTTTTTGCCTTCCGGGATAAATTAGGCACTGCATTTCCTGAGTATAACATAGAGAAGATTGCTCTTATTGCCTCCTTGATAACTTTAGGCATAGTATTATTCCTTCTTTTAGTGATTTTCAATTATGAAAAATCCGAAAAAATAATTGAGAAGCTGACTGTAAAATTCCTTCCGGTTAAAATTCAGGTTAAAGTAAGAGAATTTTTTGTTTCGACATTAAGCGGGTTTTTATTTATTAAATATCCGAAACAATACTTACCAATTTTTATTTATACTGTACTTATCTGGTTTATGTATATACTTTCGGCTTACATTACA
>JBHEKU010000300.1:0-14665 GCA_041859205.1 Ignavibacteria bacterium
ACTGTAATGAATGAGTGCAACAGTAACCCCATCCTTTAGGATGGGGTTGAGACTTTAACGATGTTAACCCTTTAGGGTTAAACATCTCTCAATTAGTTTTGCCCTGAAGGGCAACACAATAGTATTTATCCGTCCCCAGACTAAAGGCTGGGGTTATTGAAAAACTTTTGTTATGAACTTTACAAACCTTACAAACTTTATAAGCTTTATAAACTTTTATCTCTTAAGAAGTACTTTCTTATAATAATCCAAATCCTCTAACACTTTTCCTGTTCCTCTTGCAACTGCTGTAAGCGGATCTTCTGCAATATGTACAGGTACGCCTGTTTCCATTTTTAATCTTTCATCAAGTCCTTTTATCAATGCGCCGCCGCCTGTTAAAAATATTCCGCGCTCGAGCAAGTCAGCAGAAAGCTCAGGTGCAGTTTTTTCAAGAGCAACTTTTACTGCTTCTATCATCTGTGATGCAGGAGCGTTAAGAGCCTCTCTAATTTCAACCGAGCTTACCTCTGTAACTTTCGGAACACCGGCAACTAAGTCACGTCCCTTTACTTCAATGATAACTTCTTCTTCAAGAGGCATTACAGAACCGACCTGGCATTTAATTTCTTCTGCCATTCTTTCTCCTATGAGAATGTTATGGTTGCTTCTGAAAAACCTTACAATAGCTTCTGTAAGTTCATCACCTGCAGTTCTTATAGAATAATTTGTAGGCATACCTGAAAGAGCAATAACTGCAATTTCAGTTGTACCGCCGCCGATATCAACGATCATATTTCCATAAGGAGCCATAACGTCAAGTCCGATACCTATAGCAGCAGCCATAGGCTCGCTGATAAGATAAACTTCTTTTGCACCGGCATGCTCGGCAGTATCACGCACTGCGCGCTTTTCCACCTCTGTAATTCCAGAAGGGACACAAATGACGATACGTTTTGCAGGCATCCAGTTGGAGCTGATTTTTTTGATGAATGCTTTTATCATTCCTTCAGCCATTTCAAAGTCGGCGATAACGCCGTCTTTCATAGGGCGGATTGTGGAAAGCTCTTTATGAACTCTTCCCATCATTTTTTTCGATTCTTCACCAATGGCAACAATTTTTCTTGAGCTCACGTCATAGGTAACTATGGATGGCTCATTGAGTACAATTCCTTTTCCTTTAACATATATCAGAGTATTTGCAGTGCCTAAATCAATTGCGATATCATTGGAAAACATTCCGAGTAATGCCATTTTATTTCCTTAGTCTAAAATAAATTTTGAAAAATTTTTTAATGGTATTTCTATACTGATAATCGCTGCAAAGCCGGAACATTTTAATGAGAAAAAAAACTCTTAATATACCTGCGTCGCAACGCTGAAACTCTTTTACTTTGTTACTTCTTTCACCTGAATCATTTTTTCATTTTCTTCAGCATTTTTTTCAAGCGTATCAGTTTTCTTCGGTACAGCTTTTACATTTTTCTTGCCGAAACGATTAACATCATTTCGCGTTACAAAATTCTTTGACTGAATCAATCTTTGGTTTTGCATAAATTTCTTTTCTTAAATTTTAAAATTCTTACTCTATTCACTTGTTACGGATACTCAAAATAAGATAATACTTTATACTCACTACTTGCTACTCAATACTATACTAATGTTCTCTCATTCCCAAACTCCTGTTTGGGAATGAACTGTGTGCGAAACTCCGTTTCGCTTTAAAAAAAGATGAAACAAAGTTTCATCATACTATTTCCGTTCCAAACAGGAGTTTGGGACGGAGAACAAAATTGTGGTACAACAAAAATCTAATGCTTAAAATGTCTTATACCTGTAAAAACCATAGTAATATTATTTTCATTCGCAGCTTTGATAACTTCATCATCTCTTACTGAACCTCCCGGCTGAACAATTGTCTTCGCTCCCGCTTTAGCAAGCTCAAACAGTCCGTCTGCAAACGGAAAAAAAGCGTCCGATGCCGCTATGCTTCCTTCAAGATTATTATTAAACTCTTTTGCTTTTGAAACAGCAATCTTCGTTGAATCTATTCGCGAAGGCTGCCCTGCTCCTATACCGAGAGTTCTTTTATCTTTTATAAATACTACTGCGTTTGACTTAGTATACTTTACAACTTTATTTGCAAAAATTACATCTTCAATATCTTTATCATCTAACTGCTTCTCAGTTACAGATTTTAAATTATCTTTTGTAACTGTAACATTATCTCTCCCCTGATACAAATATCCGCCGGCTATTTTTTTCAATTCATGAGTATGTGAATTCGAAAAATTAAATTGGATGAGTCTTCTGTTTTTTTTCTTCTGTAAAAGATTTAAAGCAGCTTCATCATACTCAGGCGCAAGGACAATTTCAGAAAATAACTTATCAACTTCTTCTGCTGTTTCTAAATCTAATTTCTTGTTAAAAATTATTATTCCGCCAAACGGTGAAACTGTATCGGTTGCAAAAGCTTTTTTGTAGGCATCGAGCAACGAATCCCCGACTGCAACTCCCGAAGGATTGCCATGCTTAACAATTATGCATGCCGGATTCTCATTTTCAAACTCACAGATAAACTCATAAGCAAAATTTGTATCGAGTAAATTATTGTATGATAATTCCTTGCCATGCAGAACTTTAAATATTACATCAAAATCATCTTTGTATAGAACTGCTTCCTGATGCGGATTCTCTCCGTATCGCAGAGGTACTGAATTTTTAAGCTCAATAGTTTTAGTATCTGAAGAACCCTCGCTAAAATAATTTCTTATCTCTGTATCATACTCAGCTATTACATCAAATGCCCTTGCAGCAAGTTTTTTCGAATACTCACCAGAAATATTATTCGAAGTTGAGTTAAGTTCGTTCAGATAATCATTGTACTGACTTAGCGAAACTAAAACGTTTACACTCCTAAAATTCTTTGCTGCTTCACGGATTAACGTTACTCCGCCAATATCTATCTCTTCAATTATCTCTGCTTCCGATGAACCCTTTGCAACGGTTTCCTTAAACGGATATAAATTCACAACAACTAAATCAATCGGCTCAATGCTATGCTTCTTCAGTTCTGCAATGTGCTCAGGATTGCTTTTATCCGTCAGTATCGCTCCTGCTATTGATGGATGAAGAGTTTTCACTCTGCCGTTCAATATTTCAGGAAACTCCGTGACCTCAGCAACACTTGTAACAGGAATTCCCTCTTTTTTCAGGAGAGAGTACGTTCCTCCCGTAGAAATTATCTCAATTCCCTTTTCATTCAGCACGCGGGCAAAGTCAACAATTCCTGATTTATCATACACACTTAGAATAGCTCTCTTTATTACTATAGACACTTAATCTAAAATTTGAACTTCGTTGTTGTAAATATTTATTTTATCCTCTTCAAATTTTTTTATTATCATAGGATAACATTCGTACTCAAGCTTATGAATCTTTTCAACTAAACTATTTTCATCATCACTCTCATTTATATCAACTCTCTTCTGAAAAATTATTTTCCCTTCATCGTAATTCTCATTAACAAAATGAATTGTGATGCCGGAGTATTTTTCTTTGTTGCTTATTACTGCCTTGTGGATATTCATGCCGTACATACCCGCTCCGCCATAGGAAGGAAGCAATGCAGGATGAATATTTATAATTCTGTCTTTGAATTCGTTAATAAAATTCCCGTCAAGTTTTTTTAAAAAACCTGCGAGAACAATAAAATTTACATTTAAATTTTTAAGAGAAGTAATTAAATCAGGGGCGTTGAAAGAAAAAGTTTTTATATTATTTTCTTTCGCAATTAATTCTGCGCCACAACTTTTTCTATCCGTTACAAATGCAACAACTTCAGATGATAATTCTTTTTTCTTTATCGCGTTTAATATTGATAAAAAATTCGAACCCTTACCTGAAGCAAATACACAAATATTCAATTTCTACTGATATTTACAAAAATACGCAGATTTTTATCGGAATTCAATGGATTTTCACGTAAAATTACAAAAATTTGATAATTTTTTCATAATAGGTCTCTCAAGCTAAGATTCTCTCTTTCGGATAACAATATAATACATAATATAAACATAAATTCTCCCCTTGAGGGGAGTCCCGACGAAGTCGGGGAGGGGTGTTTGAACGAACACCCACCGTCTCGCTTCGCGAGCCACCTCCCTCAAGGGAGGAATCTTTGTTTTACAATTTCTTTTATATAACTACTCGATCAAAATCTCGCATTCACGCCTATCGTCGGCAGAATCGGAAACATCCCCACCGTATTTCTTTTTATCTGATATTCGCTCGTTAAATCATAATCATATGATAGCACATTTTTTCTGTTGTAAGCATTGATGATATCTATATAAAACACCCAATCAGTATTCCAGAACTTAGTATAAGCGCTGAAGCGGACATCAAGCCTGTGATATGCCGGTCTTACCTGTGAAAATCTGTTTGCATCATCGCCAAAATCCAAATTAAAAATCACCTGCTGCGTAAAAGGATTTACAACTAAGCTGTCACGAGATACGCGTGGTGTAATTCCTACAGGCGGAGTATATGGGAAATTCGATGCATATGTCCATCTCGCCCCGAGCTCAAACGTTTTATTAAATCTGTAATTAGCAACAATGTTTACAACGTGCCTTTGATCAAAACGGAACGGATACTCAAGTCCATCACGCGTTCTGTTTGCAAAGGAATATGCATAGTTTATCCATCCTGAAAATTTCGAATCGGGTCCCGAGTACTTTTTCTCCAGTGAAAACTCTATTCCGTATGCATTGCCCGTTACTCCGTTTATAGGAGTTGTAGTTATCGAATCATACGGCAGCTTTGTATCTGAGCGTATCCAGTTAGCAGGGTCTCCTATGTAAGCAGGGTCAGTTATCGTAGGGTCTGCAAGTGTAAATTCATATCTGTAATTTGTTACTCTCTTCTGAGTTATCAGGTCATCAAATTTTTTATAATAGCCTTCTATCTTTGCATTCCATTCGTTGTTAAGCCAGCGGTCTATTCCCAATACAAAATGTGTCGAGCGTTCAGCCTTCAAATTATCACCTGCGCTTCCCGTTAAATCATAAAACGTCTGCCCGTCAACAAGTTTTTCATAGCCCGGTGACTGGTAATATAAACCCACCGATGAACGTATTGTAGTAACAGGGTCAATGGAATATCCGACATTAAATCTCGGTGATACATACGTTCTTTTTAGAAACGAATAGTAGTCAACTCTCAGAGATGGCTGGTAATATATTTTATCCCCGGCTTTAAATCTCCCCTGTCCGTAAACGCTTGCACGCAGGTTATCGTTGCCCGTTATACTGAAATCTTCAAGTATTGCCTGTGCATTCGGCTGGCTGCGGATAAAACTTTTAAATGCCTCATCAAGATTTAATGTATACGTCAAATCAGTTCTTATTAAATCCAGTCCCGCGCCAAACTCAAAATAATTTTTACCCGCGAACAAAGTGCTTTTATTTACAATCGAATACTTTCTGAAATTATATTTTGAATCAAATTTAAATCCAAGCAATGCGCCGATTGCCTTCAACGAATCTCTTTGTCCCGGAGTCAACCCTTCCCTGTCAATCAGCGGGTCAAGTATATCACCTTCAAAATTATTATCACCCGTATTTTTATACCAAGAAGCTGTTGTTTTCGATAAAAATTTTGAATTAGGCAGATATACCCATGAAGCAGAGAGCACATTATTATTTGTTACATCTTTTGCTGTTACGCTATCGGGATTTGTTCGTTCAGATCCGGGTATAACATCAACTCCGTCCGATGAAAATATTCCGTTTATCAAAAACTTACTTTTCTTGAACGGTCCGAAAGCAAACTTGAACTGCAAGTCTCTGAAGTTCGGTAATGATGAATCGTCGGTTATAAGTCCTGCGCTTTTTGCAAAGGGTCCGAGTATTAAATCGTAATATGTTCTTCTCGATGAAACAATCCACGAGCCCGGAATTTTAAACGGATTCTTTCCCTGCACAATTACATTTGCGCTTGCAATATTTACATTGGTAATCATGCTGAAAGTTTTATCCCTCGCGCCTTCTTTATTATTCACATCAAGCACTGCTGAAAGCCTGTCACCGTACTTAGCAGGAAAGCCTCCTGTTATCAAAGTAATATCCTGAAGCGTTTCAGGATTGAACATACTTACAAGTCCGTACAGCCTGTAAGGATTAAAAATCTCAACATCGTCCATTATAATTAAATTCTGGTCGGGTCCCGAGCCGCGCACAACTAACTGCGATGTAAAATCATTGGGAGCAGTTACGCCGGGTAGTGATTTCAACGAGCGCATCACATCTTCAATTGCTCCGGGAAGCATTTTTACTTCCGTCGGCAAAACGTTATACATACTCGTCCGCAGGTCTTCCTGCTTCTGACGGAATTCCGATTCAACGTTTATCTGCTCAGTAGTGTAAGTAGATTTTTCTATCAGAGTGATATTAAATATATTCGCAGAGCTTTTCTCAGCATTTATAACCTGAGAGTACTTTTCAAATCCGTTTCTCTCTATTGAAATTATGTAACGGCCTTCGTTTACTTCAAAAGAATAAAATCCGTTTTCATCGGTGACAGATGTGAAAGATTCAGGAGTAGTGTAATTTTTTAAAGTAATTAAGATTGAACTGAGAACGTCTTCTTTATCGGAAATAATTTTTCCTGTTAACTGTATTTTCGATGTGTCCTGTGAGTAAGTAAGTTTGGAAAAAACAAAAATCGAAAAAATAATTATAATAGAACTTAGAGTTTTAATCCGGGACATTTATAGTAATGATTATGTAATAATAAGGTTATTGTTACTCTATTAAACTGCAAAAAGGCTGGGAAAGTTGCAGAGAAAAACTACAAGTTTTATTTGGATTTTTCTGTCAAGACATTTCAAAATATTTTTCCCTATTAGTAGTAATGAGGAGGAGTAAGTATTTTTTTACAATTCAGTTTTATACTTTCGTTTTCCCTTACCTCAAAAGGTCAGACAGCCGGCATGTTTTAATTGCAACGTCTTAAAAACATGGATCAGGAATTGATTCACCTATCAAACCCCTTTCCTTGTTAAGGTCGACCCAATAGAATTCTCCCCTTGAGGGGAGTCCCGACGAAGTCGGGGAGGGGTGTTTGAGCGAACACCCACCGTCTCGCTTTGCTCGACACCTCCCTCAAGGGAGGAATTAAAATATGTGTCTATCAAGAATATAGTTGCATTAACAAGTAGAGGGATTTAAAATAAAAATTAAATAAACATTTTTTCAAAAACTAAACCCAACATACACTATGTATGACTTAAAAGTAAAATCAAAATTCATTCACTTCAGAGCGCAGGGAATGACGATACACAAAATATCCAAAGCTATGGGAGTAAACCGCACAACTCTCATCCAATGGAATAAAGAGCTTTACACCGATATAAAAATCGCAGAGCGCGATGAGTTCGATAAGATATTTATAACTTTTTTTGTCGAGAAATCTGCACGCGTAACAATCTTAGCTGAAGCTCTTGGAAAGTGTTATGAACAGCTTGAAGCGGAGGATTCAAGAGATGACAGATTTAAATTGTTAAAAGAAATTGAAAAGCTTACCAAACTTATCCACATGGAAACCGATGATAAGAAATTTTCATCACTCGTGCAAAAATCCGCAGCTACTGTTAATAAAGAGTTTCCGATAATAGTAAACGACCCTGATAAATACCGCAAGTATGACCCAACTTACGAAGATGAAAGAGAATATACTCCCGACTGGGATGAAGCATACATGGAAGGATTTACTGAAAAAGAAAAGAAAGAAGTACTGAAGCAGAAAGCTGAGCAGGAAGCTGACTTAGAAGAAAGTCATAGACAAATTCAGCAGGAGTTTGAAGAGGAAATGAAACAGGATGCCGACGAAAATTGTGTTGTAACTCCCCTTGCTGATGAAAAAAGGTCAAAGAGAATTATCAATAAGAAACCGGACTTGCAGCCTTTGAAAAATAAAAAAGAACTCCCAAGTTTTAAAAAGCCAAGAAAGAAAACAGAAAAGAATAATTCATAACTCATAACTCATAACTTATCGCAATCTGTTCACAAAAGCAGTCGTAATAGAGCCAAGGTTCAGCAGAAATAAAATGAATAATGCAGTGTTCAATGATTGATTTACCGTATTCAGTATATAAAATAATATTGAAGTCAGCAGAAATGAAACAGCAAGCGCAAGATATTTATTTAATCTCATTTTGCTTAAGAGCAAAAGAACTGGATATGAAACCGCTATAAAAAAATTCAGCAGGATTATAATTATATATAATAATGGCGCGTCAATCTGATTTGCAAACATAAGCATCAGAAGATTTGCTACTAAGATATAGAATATTACGCGACTGTTATTATTCATTCCTATCATTTTCATCTTGATTTATTAGTGGTTCGTCTTCGTCGGTTTCTCCTTCTTCTTGTCTGTATTTAATAACAAAAGCAACTGAAATTGCATTAAGATTAAGAAAGAATAAAAATATAAGAATAAGGATATATGATATTAATGTGCCATTAGTTATAAAAAAAATAAAGACTGAAACAGATATAAGCAGTAGAAAACCAATTTTCTTTATTGTTTTATTAAATTTTTTTAGAATCACTGAACCTAAATAAAACCAGGCACAAAAAAAATTTAACGAAAACATCCATGGAAAAAATGAAGTTGATTTACTCATAAAGAATACAACGAGCAAAATAAAATTCAGAGTAAGTAGATAAAATTTTGTTCTATTGCTAAGTTTTTCGAGCATATTTAAAATATATTTAGATTAAAAATTTTAAAACCCGACTTTTTTCCGACCAAATTCAATTAGTGAAATGGTGAGAAGTGAAATAGTGTAAGTTTAACTCGTAATTCGTAATTTGGAATTCGTAATTTGGAATTCGTAATTGAATTAAATCTGACTTTTTTCCGACCAAATTTGAAATTTGAAATTTTATATTTGAAATTTAAATAGTCTATTTCTTACTAAACAATTTCTTCCTGAATAAAAAATACAATGCTGCTGTAAAATTAACTAAGAAAAATACCGGAAGCAGATATATTCTATAATCTAAAGCTTCCTTTTCAAAGAATACAAATAATCCATACAGTCCGGCAGATAGCACGGCGCTGAAAATAACGGCAGAATAAAAATACTCTTCTTTAAGTTTTTTAAGAAGGAAAAGAAAAATGTAAGATGTTGCGAGGAAAAAATTGATGAAGTAAACTGCTATGGCTAATTGATTGAGTCTGAACGACATGAAGGTAAGGAATAAAACGATGCTTGCAACTATTGCGAAAAAATAATTCCTGCTGTAAATATATCGAATCAGATTATGCAAAACTTTTTCTTTAGTACAGTTAGATTTAAAACCTGATCCCGATGAAAAGAATCGGGACTTCGCTTCGCTCAGCTTTTTTTAGAAATAGATAGATTAGTGAAACCCGACTTTTTTCCGACTTTTTTCAAATCTGATATCTGAAATCTGAAATCTGAAATTATCAAGCAACTTTCTGCGTGCCCGGATAACTTTCGGGATAAAGCAGGCATCTTACTCTGTGACCGTCTGCCGGAGCTAAGACCGGATGAATGTTAGGGCAATCGCCAAATACTTTCGGGCATCTCGGATGGAAGTAACATCCCGACGGAACATTTGCCGGAGAAGGTACATCCCCTGTTAAGATGATACGTTTGGATTTATTCTTAGGGTCAGGAATAGGAACTGCTGAAAGCAATGCCTGAGTATACGGATGCTTTTGATTTTTATATAGTTCGCTCGTATCGGCAATCTCTACAATCTTCCCAAGGTACATAACGGCAACTCTGTTAGAGATGTATTCAACAACTGATAAGTCATGCGATATGAATAAGTATGTAAGTCCGAATTCTTTCTGAAGGTCTAGCAGCAGATTGATAACCTGCGACTGAATAGAAACGTCGAGCGCAGATACAGGCTCATCGCATACGATAAGCTCGGGCTGAACTGAAAGCGCTCTAGCAATACCGATACGCTGACGCTGTCCGCCGGAAAACTCATGCGGATATCTTCGGGCGTAAATTTTGCGAAGACCTACGCGTTCAAGAAGCTCGGCTACTCTTTTATCGGCAGCTTCGCCTTCGGCGATTTCGTGGAACTTAAGAATTTCAGTGAGCATTCCGCCGACGGTTATTCTGGGATTGAGTGATGAATAAGGGTCCTGAAAAATTATCTGCATCTTCTTGCGGTATGTCTTCATTTCTTCGAGTGAGATATTGGTGATATCTTTGCCGTTGTAAATTATGCTTCCGCCGGTTGGTTCAATTAATCTTAAGAGCGAGCGGCCAACTGTGGTTTTTCCGCAGCCTGATTCCCCTACAAGCCCAAGCGTCTCGCCTTTTTTGATAACGAGGTCGATATCATCAACGGCTTTTACATTGCCGACGGTTTTGGAGAATATACCCTTTTTTATCGGGAAGTACTTTTTGAGCCCTTTTATTTCAAGTAAGTTTTCAGACATTCGCTTATAAAGATTAACTTAAAGAATAGCTTAATGATTAATTGTATGCAATATATGATTTTTGAAACATACTATAAAGTAGAATTCAAAGTATAACAGCGCAGCCGCCTTATGAATTTAAAGCTATTCACATTTAAGTTTTACCTTGTAATGCTTGTAGCTGGCAGAGAGGATTTCCTTCAGCACTTTCAAATCAACATCGGCAAGTTTTATTATGTGGAGGCATCCTCCGCTCATTTTATGTTTGCCGAGTTTTGCAAGAAGCTCATCATTGCCGGGAAACTCTTTACCTATGTACAGAGTAATATTTCCTTTGCGTGGAGAAAATGCTGTTATGCAAGCTGTGGCATCTTGTCCGTTGGTGCGCTTGTAATCATAACTTCCATAGCCGACGATTGCAGGTCCCCACATAACGGGTTTTTCTTTCGTTATCTTCCCCATCATTTCAGCAAGCGTGAAGCAGTCGTCGCGTTTTGTTTCATCTTCAATAGTATTGAGAAATGATTCGACTGTTACACCGGTAGGTAAAGTTTTTTGTTCTGCTTTAGCCACAAGATTTTAGTTATGAGATAAAAATAAGTTCACTTTTTGCTTTATTATATGTAATTTTTGGGAACTAAATTTAAAGCTATTCATGATAAAATTTCTAATACTCTTTCTTATGATTTCAGTAAAAGCCTTTGCTGTTGATTCAGTCAAAGTAGAATCAAAAATTTATACTGCTCCTTTCAGCGATGAATACAGAACGGATACTGCTCAATATAAATTACCTGTGATAACAGGCGGAGCAGATGCAAATTTACTTGCAAGGCTGAATTCATATCTGGCAACAGATAGCCTGCTCTTTGATAATATTGATACAGTAATTGCAAACTACGCTTTGTGCGGATGCGGAACAGTCGGCGCTGACTATAATGTGCTTTACAATAAGAATTCAGTGCTGAGTATTTCGGTTCAAATAGAAACTATGGGAGCGTATCCGGATGAGTATTACAAAGACGTAAACCTGAATCTCACTACAGGCAGCAGAATTTTGATAAGCCATCTCATTAAGAAAAGTAAAATGCCGGAGCTTGCAGCTGAGCTTGATAAAATTGTTCAGAATAGAATTAAGGCTAAAGTAAAAGAAGAGCAGATAGGCGAAGAAGATGCGCTGCAGTTCTTCGAAGGAAAGAAGTTTAGTACTGATAATCTTGAAGACTTTGCATTCACTGATAAGGGAGTAATGTTCTATTATAATTTCAATCTTCCTCATGTTTTAAAAGCGCTTTCTCCCGATGAAGATATTCTGATGACATGGGAAGAAATTGAAGATTATGCGAGAGAAGGAAGCCTGCTGCAAAAAATTATAGATAAGCAGTAAACCATTTGGTATTTTGATGCATCATAAATGAAACCTTATATTTTCATTTATGAAATATGCTATATTAGTATTTTTCTTAGTTCTCTCCCCTCTTTGTTATTCACAAACAAGTGTATTCTTGATTACGCTTGAAAACGGTACGCCGAAAATTGAAAAGGAACCAATTGCAAAAGATGAAACAAAGGTCTTCATCTGCGGCGGTGAATCCGGAATTATCTCACTCGTATTTCCCTCCGGTACAGGGCTATCCGGAGATTTTGTAAAGCTCGCTGATAAAAAAGTAATGATTGTGCGGTACGTTAATGACGAGCTTGTATATAGTCTGAAAAAAGATGACGGTACACTTAAGCAAATTATAACAGCGCCTGTATCTGATTTATCAAAGAATGACTATAGAATTAACATAATCTCTAATAATATAAAGAAGGCATTTAAGATTTCGAGTTATGATTTAATAAGTGAAGATATGGATTCACCTGTGATGAATATGTTCGGCGATAAAATCATACCTAAGGAAAACGAGTTCATTGTCACTACGGAAATAAAAGAAGCTTCACAGGGATTTTTAGAAGGAGGTACAGGTAAGATAAAGTTCACAGGGAATTACTTTCTTACTGAACTAAAGATCGGTGATAAACTCTGCAGTTTTGTAGTTGACCTTGCTGCAGTTAACTCTTTTATAGTTAAGAAGAATCTTCCTTCAGGAGTTAAGACGGAAGATCTAATTGCCAAACAATATTCAGCAGACGGGATGCAGGTGATAAATTCACCTGTATCCGGTTTCGGAGGGAGCATTAAAAATTTACAGACATGCATACTTCCTAAAGTTGAACTTGGCAGTGTAAGTCTATTGCTGAACACTCTTTATGTTCTAGATACAATGTTCAGTATAAACAGTTCTGAAATTGACGGCATACTTGGAATGGATATTCTGCAGAGATTTGAGGCAGTTACTTCTGAAATTGATTCAACTAAAAATGTGGATTTGTTACTTGGTAAATGCTTTGATAAAAATAGACACAATACTCTTGAGCTGCCATACACAATTGCTAATGGTCATATATTTGTAAACGGAAAAATTGGCAGCAGTGATATTAATTTCATTGTCGATACCGGCTCGCCATTTAGTTTTATTCAGTCAGAGCTTGCAAAGAATGAAAACATTACGGGCGAAAAATCGTTCACAGTAAAAGGTGCCGATGGAAAAGAAGTGACAACTATGAATGCTGAAGTACCTAAGATTTTATTGGAACGAAACACGATACTTAATTTTAAAACAAAGATAGTTGACTCTCCGATTTTATCAGGTATGGGATTAAAAAATAACGGCGGACTTCTTGGGAATTCATTCTTTAAGAATTACAAACAACTCTGTATCGACTTCAAAGATAAAAAGCTCATCTTGTATAAATAGCTTAGAAGAACTTGTAAAACAAAGTAATGCGCGGAGTGATAGAAGGCTTTATTTTTGTGCCGTCGTACAATGCAGCATAAGTTTCTATTGCAATGTTAGGTGAAATGATAACATTTTTATCAGGATAGAAATCAAGACCTGCTAAGAATAAGTTTCTGGTATCCCGGTTATGACCTTCTGTAATATCATTATCAAAAAAATCATATCTGGCAAAGCCTGATACTAATTCATTAAACATTGCAGAGGCAAAGATTGATATTCCAAAGCTCTTGTAATAATTCGGTATATAATTATAAAATGATTCGATTCCTGCACTGAACGTTTTATCGTTCTTGTAACCTAACATAACTGCCTGAGTATATTCATCATAGTTTAATTTTGTATTCAGAAACTTTCCTTCAGGCTGCGCTCTGTAATCTGAAAACAGAGTAACATAAAATTCTTTCATAGGATTAAATCCGAGATGCGCATACACTCTTTTGTATTTATCATTTTCAACTGTAGTTCCGGAATTATTACCGAGCATAACTCCATAGGTAACTTTGTTCTGCTCGTCAAAACTTCCGTTAAGAGAAATACCAAAGTCACGCGAGTCGACAATATTACGTAAATCCATAATTGTTCTTTCAATATATCTTCTTCCCCAGATTTGTTCTGTTGTTATGTATGCGATAGTAGGTTGAATGCCTACAATAAGATTGCTGCCTTTGAATATATCTCTCCATTCAATGTAAGCATCTTTTATAAATACTCCTACTTTACCGTTTTTAAAAGTTTCGTCCTGCGCTCCTTCAAGTCGAAATCGGGAGAAAAATTTTTTGGAGATATTATAGTCGTAAGTAAAATAAATCCGTCTGAATTGAAAACCGTTTTGTCCTTTTGCTCCGTCGTAAGCAACATTCTTTAAAGTAGTAAATGTATCGCGCTCAGCATTGTAATAATAATCACTGAACATTAAGCCCGTTATTTTGCCTGTAGATGCGGTATCTTGAGCAAAACTTAAAGATGCATGCATTTGCATGATAATAAGAAGTACAAAAAGGGCAAGTTTCATTCGGAAAATGGTTTGAAGTATAGCTCTTTAAAATAACAAAAGAAGATATAAAAAAACCTGTCAGAATTTATTCCAACAGGTTTCTGTATTTTTTATATATTATACTTTCTACTTATTACTCAGCAGCTGCTTCTTCGTTAACTTGTTCTTTATTTTTCTCATCCTTAGGCAAATCATATTTTGCTTTGCACTTAGGACATTCAAGGAATTCGCCATCGCCTTTAGTAACTTTCTTAACAAGATAGTTGCTATCGCACTCTGTACAGTTTTGAATTACCGGCATACCGTTGGAAATGAAATCGCAGTCGGGGTAACGTGTGCATGCAAAAAATGCGCGCTTCACTCTGCCTTTACCGCC